>QKAK01000079.1 GCA_003247225.1 Spirochaetota bacterium
GCTTGAGCTCGGTCAGGCGCTCGGTCGTCCAGAGCCGCTCGGAGCCGAACAGCGAGCCGTCCCCGACGAGGCACGCCTCGCTCCATGCCCGCGCCGCCTCGTATATCCGATCCGCCCCTTTGCTCCTAGCCATCAGACGCCTCCGTGTTTTATATGCGAACCATCTGGATTTCCCGGACGGTTCATTCTGGTCTGTATACACGCAACGTGTATGCCTTCCTTACATGTTGCCGCTAGCATCACCCTGCCAACGCCCGCGCCACCGCCGCGTCCGCGAACTCCCGCGCCGCTGTATCCCTCTCCCCCAAGCTCAGCTCCAACTCATCGCAGACCTTCAACAATGCCTCAGCTCTCGCTACAATACGATTCTGTTCAGCAAGAGGTGGCAGGGGAATGCGTATCATCGGAATGCTCTCTAGATTTAACTTAATTGTATGAGAACCACCTGCTTTAATTTCATCATAATTTGAATATGCAGTTGGTGAGTTTAATGTGATTCGTAGATATGAAACACTTTGCTTTAGAAGTAATGGTGTTTTAAGCAAACCTACACTAACAAATAAGCTAAATGCCATATCTGATTCCACTATAGCGACCCGACCTAAAGTACCAATCCGGCAAATTAGGAGATCTCCTTTTTCTGGATTACATCGTAGGTTAAGCTTATTATGCTCTTCTTCGGAAATTAATCTAGTATTTGAAAAGTCCAAGCCCTTCTCAGAAATATCCTTTATTGATATGAAAGGTATACCCTTCGACAGGTATGTTGGTGTAAAATGCGTACCATCAGTTACTTCAGTTAGAATTTCTCCTAGCCTCACCCACTCCCATCCCCGCGGCAACTCGAACGGCTTCTCGTCATCGGTGATAGGCGGCAGCTCCGTGTTCTTCTTGCCTCGTCCCCTTCGTGCCTTTGTGCCTTCGTGTGCGTCCTTCTCCTTGGCTATCTTCTCAAGCAGCACGCTGGCCGGTTCGTCCTTAGGATCCTGTTCCACGAGCCTGCCGCGCACCGCGAGTTCCAGTATAGCCTTGCGCAGTTCCTTCACGTCGTCAGGCGAATCAACAAGACAGTCGAAGCCGTCCGCCAACCGCTTCCAGGCCTTACTACCAGCCTTACCCGCCCGCGCGTTCGTCAGCTCCGTGACCACCGCAGTCAGCGCCTTCCTCCGCGCCTCCTTAGCGAGCCTCTCCCTCTCCTCAAGACCGTCGAGCGCCTTTATCAATTCTTCCACCCGCGCCACGATACGTGCTTGTTCTGCGATGGGAGAAAGAGGTAATAGAAGATTATTAAGTTGTCCCATTGTAACATGCTGTAAGCCAACGGCCCCATGTGCTGAGTTAATGAGTACACCTAGCTGTGAGTTAACCGTCAGAATAAAATAGTCTTTGCTAAGTTCTGTAGAAAGTAAGACAACTCTATTTATGTGCTGGTTAAGTGCGGCTTTATTTCCTGACCAGCGAAAAGCACCAAATGACGTGCCTGGTGTCCCTGACCAACTTATTAGTAAGTCATCCCTATCAACAATATATTTTTCTTCAACTCTGTTTGCATTGCAGAAATTAAACTTAGCTTGTTCATTGTTGAGGTTTTGTATTCGAATAATTGGTAATCCTTCAGGGATCCAATCACTTGGTTTGAAGGCTTTACCATTTGTCATCGTGCATAGTTCTCCCAGCCTCACCCACTCCCATCCCTTCGGCAACTCGAACGGCTTCTCGTCTTCGGTGATAGATGGCAGCTCTGATTTCTTTTTACCTTTTCCTCTCCGTGCCTCTGTGTCTCCGTGGTTGTTTTTATCTTCACGAATTTTATTAAGCAGCACACTTGCCGGTTCATCGTTCGGGTCCTGCTCCACGAGCTTCCCTTGTACGGCCAGTTCCAGCACCAGCTTCCTGAGCCGCTCGATGCCGCCTGGCGCGCGGGCCACTTCGTCGAAGCTGTCAATGAGAGCCTTCATGCGCGCCTCTCGAGGGCCGCGGCCAGGATGCGCTTGAGCTCGTCGCGGGCAGACTTGGCTTCCCGCTCGTGCTTGCGGTAGAGCGCGAGGAGTTCGTCAGGATCGCCGAGTTCCTCTTCCACCTTGTTCGGGTTCTTGCGGTCCAGGTTCCAGCCGCTCGACTTGATCTCTTCGGCGCTCACCTTCCAGGCCAGCTCCGACTCGACGCGGGACGCGTAGTGGTCGGCCGGGTCTCCCCACCAGGCCTTCTCGGCGTCGAACTCTTCGATGCGTATGGGCTTCGTCTTGGAGTACGACTTGTAGCCAGCGGGGTACGGGTGCTCGTAGTACCAGACCTCCGTCGTCGGCCCGCCCTTGGAGAAAAAGAGGAGGTTCGTCTTGATGCCGGTATAGGGAGAGAACACGCCATTGGGCAGGCGCACGATGGTGTGGAGGTCGCACTCGGTGAGGAGCTTCTCCTTGATTCGCGCCTTGATGCCGTCGCCGAAGAGGAAACCGTCGGGCAATACTACGGCGGCCCGCCCGTTCTCCTTGAGGAGGTGCATGATGAGCACGAGGAAGAGGTCGGCCGTCTCCTTGGTCTGGAACGACGTGGGGAAGTTGGCCTCTATGCCCGGCTCCTCTATGCCGCCGAAGGGCGGGTTCGTCAGCACCACGTCGACGCGGTCCTTGCGGCCCCAGTCGCGCAGCGGGCGGGCGAGGGTGTTGTCGTGCCGTATGAGGCTCGGCGCCTCCACGCCGTGGAGCAGCATATTGGTCACGCAGAGGAGGTGCGGCATAGGCTTCTTCTCGATACCGCGTATGGAGGCCTGGAGGACGCGCTGGTCCTTGGCCGTCCTCGCCTGCCCGCGCAGTGCCTCGATGGCGCAGACGAGGAAGCCGCCGGTACCGCAGGCCGGGTCCATTACCACCTCGCCGAGGGCGGGCGCGACCATGTCCGTCATGAACTGGGTGACGGCCCGGGGCGTGTAGTACTCGCCGGCGTTGCCCGCGCTCTGGAGGTCTCGTAGTATGGTCTCGTAGATGTCGTTGAAGAGGTGCCGCTCATTCTGGCTCTGGAAGTCTATGCCCTCGATCTTGTTGACGACCTGCCTGAGGAGCTGGCCGTTCTTCATGAAGTTCACGGAGTCCTCGAAGACGGCGCGCACGACGAAGCCGCGCGGGTCGTCGTCCTCGCTGAACTCCAGCGCCTTGAGGGCGGGGAAGAGCCGGTCGTTGACGAAGCCGAGCAGCTCGTCCCCGGTCATGCCCGCGGGATCGGCGGCCCACTGGCGCCAGCGGAGGCCGTCGGGTATGGGCGACGCGTAGGACGGGTCGGTCAGCTCGTACTCTTCCTCCTTGGCGTCGAATATCTTAAGGAAGAGCATCCAGGTGAGCTGCGAGATTCGCTGGGCGTCGCCGTCGACGCCGGCGTCCTGCCGCATGATGTCCTGGACGGACTTGACGAGCGTTGAAAGGGACATGGTAGGGGCTCCTTAGGCTGTGTCACGCAATGTCGTAGAGGGCCGATTCGAGGTCGCGGACGACTCGTTCGTAGCCGGGCCTGCCGCCGAGGCTACGATATATCTCTACCACCGATCCGAGCTCGGTGAAAGGGGGTACCTTGAGTATGGACGGATCCTCGAGGCTCTCGAGGCCGCCCTGCGCGTACTTCTCGATGAGCGTCTCGATGACGGCCCGCGCCTTCTGGCCGTAGCGGCTGTAGACGTCCCTGAGCCGGAGTTCGCGCACGGCCTTGTCGGCTCGCTCGCGGCGCGTGAGCACGCGCGAGCCGTAGGCGACGTGGCAGAGGAGGTCGAAGGGGTCGGCCTCGGTTCCGAAGCGTTCCTCCAGGAGCTCGACGGACACGCCGGCCTCCTCGAGCTCGGCGAGCACGAGGCGCTTCCTGTCGGCCGCGAGCCATTTCTCCACGAAGAGCTCGCGCACGGGATAGTACTTGAGCATGCCGCGCCGCGAGAAGTCGACGATGCTCTCGGTCATGAGCTTGCCCGAGGAATCCAGGTACTGGACGAGCTCGTTGACGACGCGGACCTCGACGCCCGCGACGTAATACTTGGCCCTGCGGCGTTTGTCGGCGCCTTCCGCGTCGGCGCCGTCCGCCCCGGTTTCCGTCGATGCTTCGACGGCGACCGCCCCGGCGAAGCCCGCGTCCGTCTCGGCGACGCCGAACTCCGTCGGGCGGTCGGCCATCCACGGCGCCTCGGCGTCTCGGGTTCCCGCGGCGCCGTCGGCCGCTCCCGGATCGCCGGTCCCTGCGGCTCCGGTTCCGGCGTAGCCTGACTCTTCGCCGTCGTCCGACGGCGCGGGCTCGTCGACCTCGGCCTCCGGCTCGCCGTCGAAGCTCGGGTCGGCGAACAGGCGCGTGGCCTGCTTGAAGTCGAGGATGGTGAAGAAGAGCTTCCCGAAGTCCTCGTCGATGCGGGTGCCCCGCCCGATGATCTGCTTGAACTCGGTCATCGAGTTGATTTCCTTGTCCAGCACGATGAGCCTGCAGGTCTTGGCGTCAACGCCGGTGGACATGAGCCGGCTCGTGCAGGCGATGACCGGGTAGGTCTCCTCGGGGTCGATGAAGTTGTCGAGCTGGGCCTTGCCCTCCGCGTCGTCGCCGGTGATCTTCATGACGTACTTGTCGTTCCGCGCGACGAGGTCGGCGTTCTCGTTGGCCAGGGCCACGCGCATGCGGCCGGCGTGGTCGATGTCCTCGCAGAAGACGATGGTCTTGGAGAAGCGGTCGGTCTCCTTGAGGAAGCGCGTGACGCGGCGGGCCACGACCTTGTCCCGCTCTCGCAGCACGAGGGCGCGGTTCATGTCCTTCTGGTTATACTCGCGGTCCTCTATCTCCGCGTCGTTCTCGTCGCGCTGGCCCGGCTCGGGCCGCCAGCCGAGGTCCTTGTCCATGGCGACGCGTATGACCTTGTACGGCGCGAGGTAGCCGTCGTCTATGCCCTGCCTGAGGGAGTACTCGTAGACGGGCTCGCCGAAGTAGGCGGTGTTGTCGGCGCCGTCGCGCAGGCTCGGCGTGGCGGTTAGGCCGAGGTGGACGGCCGACGAGAAGTAGTCGAGTATCGAGCGCCAGGCCGAGTCCTCCGCCGCGCTGCCCCGATGGCACTCGTCGACGACGACGAGGTCGAAGAAGTCCGGGGAGAACTGCCGGTAGACGTTGGCCGCGTCCTCCGCGCCCGTTATGGCCTGGTAAAGCGACAGGTATATCTCGTAGGAGAAGTCGACCAGCTTGGCGTACGGCGTGCCGTCCGCGGTCTTGGCGCCGAAGCGCAGTGCCGTGTCGATGTCGGCTTTCTCGAGGCCCTTGCTGTCGGGGGACAGCTTGGCCATGGCTCCCTTGAAGGGCTTGAAGTCGTTGACCATGGTCTGGTCGATGAGCACGTTGCGGTCGGCGAGGTAGAGCACGCGCTTGGCCTTGCCCGCCTTCCAGAGCCGCCAGATGATCTGGTACGCGGTGTAGGTCTTGCCCGTGCCGGTTGCCATGACTAGGAGTATCCTGTCCTGCCCTCGGGCCACGGCCTCCAGCGTTCGGTTGATCGCGTTGACCTGGTAGTAGCGCGGCGTTTTCTCTCCGGGCTGGCTGTAGTAGGCGTGGAGTACGAGCGCCTCGGAGGCCTCGGGCAGGCGCTTCCACGCCATGTACTTCGCCCAGAGCTCGTCGGGGCCGGGGAACTCGTCGAGTCCGAGCCGGCGCTCCACGGGCTCGCCGCCGGCCGGGTCCACGGTTCCGTCGTGGAAGAGGAAGCCCTCGCCGTTTGACGAGAAGGCGAAGGGGAGGCCGAGGCGTCCGGCGTAGTCGAGGGCCTGCTGTATGCCGGCTTCCAGCGGATGGCTATCGTCTTTCGCCTCGACGACGGCTAGCGGTATGTTTCGCTTGTACTCGAGGACGTAGTCGGCGCGGCGGACGCCCGATGTATCGCGGGAAGCCTTCTGGCCGCGCACGAGGACGCGGCCGACGGTGAGCGCATATTCCTCGCGGATCTGCGTCTTTCCGTTCCAGCCGGCTTTGACCAAGGCGGGGCGAATGTATCGATTCCTTACTTCGGTCTCGGTTAGTCTCTGCACCGCAATCCTCGTCGATTTTAGTGAATGCGCTTCGGTAATGGCTCATAGTACGGCCGGCAGGTCGGCTTGTCAAATCTCGGCTGCACGACGCGCCGCCCTGATGCTCGGGATCTTATACAGGCCTCGCCGTCGTTGACCTGCGAGCTTAAGCGAGTCAGGTCGAACGACGGCCGGCGATCGCCGCGATGAGTCGGCGATCGCGATCATCTCGGCAGGGCCTGTCGACGAGCCGTAACCCTCGCTGACGCGAGGGCCGACGGCTCGTCGACACCCGCCTCCGCATTTATGCGTGGCCTTTGTACGAGCAAGGTATTCGGGGCGGCGCGTCGTGCCGGTTTGCGGGTAGTGTTCAAGAGCTGGAATTCGATTCGGTCGAAGCAATCATGGCGTCCGATAGCCTGGTCTTATCATGTTAATCCTGTCTACATTCAATTCGATCGGACACCCGCCTCCGCGTACAGGCGAGGCCTGGGTACGAGCAAGGTTCTCGGGGCGGCGTGTCTAGACGTGCATGGAGCGGCTATCGGGCGGCTAAATTGCGTTCGGCGGGGCGGCGCGTCGCGGTACGAGCGGCCTTGCCCCACGTCCGTCCGTCGAGCGGGAAATGCTTGCGGACCTCGTTGCGGCCGAGTAGGTTCGCGAACGTGCGGAAGTCCTTCTTCTCGTGCTGGATGCGCCCGGCGACGATCGCGGGATGGACGCCCTGGTCGCTCGCGTACCTGACGACCTCCGCTACCGTGACCTTCGGCTCGGCGCCCAGGGGAAAGTCCGGGGGCAGGAGCATGCGGGCCGCGAACGCGTCCGCCTCCGCTTCCGTCGCGGAGTCGGCGCCGGAGAGTTCGAGGTCGTCGGCTATCCACGGCCGCTCGTCCGTCAGGTGGCCGAGCCTCAGGTGGGCGAGCTCGTGGAGCAGGACGAACCAGAAATTATCGAGGCGATCATAGCGGAGGGTCAGGGCGATGACGGGGTTCCTGCCGTCGACCATGAAGGCCGCGCCGTCGAGGTAGGTATGGGCGAGGTGCGGAAGGGCGATCAAGGCTATCCCGGCCCTATTGAGGTAGTCGCGCGCCTGCCGCGGACCGTCGTCGGTCACGGATAGCGAGACAAGGGTCTGGATGAACTTATCGGTGAGGGCCTCGGGGCTGAAGCGCCCGGCCGGCGCCCGTTTCGCGGCCTCGGCGAGGACCTGAAGGCTCCAGCCGATGAGGGCGTATCGATCGAGCTTGGCGTTGAGCCTCATGCCGTCGTTCTTCCGCCAGGCGAACCGAGGCAGCGATGACGCGCCCCCCGCGTGCGCCACGAGCCACCGGACGGCTTCCTCGGCTTTCTCGGCGATCGTGGAGGACCCCGGGTCGAAACCGGCGAAAGCACCGTTCTTCTCCATCTCCTTGAGCGGGAACTTGGAGTATTCCAAGTCTGCGATGGCCTGCGGCAGGGATGCCCGCGGTTCTCGTATCAGCGACTCGGCCGGTATGCCGAGATGCGCGTTCAGGGCGCGGATCATAGTCAGCGTCAACTCCCGCTTGCCGGATAGTATCTCGGAAACCCTGGAGCGGGATCCTAGGTAGGGGATGAGATCCTTCTGGCTCAAACCGGCCTGTTCCATCCTGAACTTGATGGCCTCGATAGGGTCGGGAGGATCGATACGATGATGCTCGTCCTCGTAGCGCTCTATAAGCACGGATAGGAGCTCCATGTCGTCGTAAGGACGCGCCGACTCGGGGAGCTCGAGCATCTCCTCGAACCGCGATAGAGCGGAGCGGTATTCGGATTCAGTCTTTATTACCTTGAACTGGTTCGCCATGGTATTCCTCCGCGTTGATCTTGTCGTAAAGGTCGTGCGGGCCCACGAATTTAACGTAGATGACGCCGATCGGGTACACGACCTCGACCAGGAGGCGGTACTTATTGCCGGAGATGTTGAACACGACCCGGCTGCCCTTGAGGATGCTTGCGTTTCGGTACTGCGCCTTGATATCGGGAGGCAGTTTCCAGGTAGCGCGAGAGGCTTCCTGGTACCAGGATCGCAAAGCCTGCTCGCTATCCGGATGCCGCTTCCAGAAGATCTCAAGGGTGCTTCTCGCGATCACCCTCATCGAGCGTAGTATACTGTGTTCCCGTGGCGGAGTCAATTGAATTGTTCCCGGCGTGGGAACATAATGGTATTGCCCTCAGACGACACGCGATGCAAGCAGCAGCATGCAGATACTCGACTGCATTGTGGGTGAAGGCGGTCGCGGTGTTTACGGTAGCCGATAGCCTGGTCTTATCATGTTCATCCTGTCCACATTCATCTCGATCGGCCCCCCGCCTCCGCGTATTCTCGCTACCGCAAGCCCGTACGTCCCCCGGGGAGCCGCGGGATCGCCGAGGCCGGTACCCGGGGCCGCCGTTAACCTGCGAGCGGAAGCGAGTCAGGTTCAACGACGGCAGGCGATCGTGGCTTCAGTCCGCGATCGCCGAGGAAGCCCGCGGCGGGGGCCGCGTCTGGCGCAGGCGGCCGGGCCTACACACGTGGCGGCCCCCTTCTTCCCTAATTAAAACTATACTTTCCCTTGCGACGCCTCGCCTTCGGGCCGTAGAGTACGAGCATGGCCGGCGATAGCCGTCGCCCGCGTACAAGGCGCGTCGCGCCAGAGTCCGAACGTTCGTCCCGAGGAGGCTTATTATGAAGAAGGCTATTGGCATCAACGGGGCGGCGTTCGGGTAGGCCGCGCGAGCCGGATCTCGGGTCCGGGTCGTCTTTGTAGTAAAAACGTAGTCCTACCCTCCGAGGCGGTCATCCACCGCGCCCTCCCGTCATAAGAACGTCGTCCCGTCATTTCGCTC
>QKAK01000005.1 GCA_003247225.1 Spirochaetota bacterium
CGCTCGATGTTTCCTTAGTTCCTCGAACCTTGTGGCGGACGACCGATCCCCGCCCCATCTAGGGCCTGTAGACGCTTGCCGTACAGTCCGTAGGAGCGATGAGCGACTGTTCACAAGGTTCGAGGAACTAGGTATCGCTTTGCTATTCCACGGCTATCATCTATACTGGATGCGGGAAACGATTCGAGGAGGCAGACTATGGGTGTAAAGCGAAGATCGCTCGTCGCGGTCGCGCTGGCGGCCACGATCCTGGCCGCGGGTTGCTCGACCCTGTCCGTACGCATACCGGACGACTTGTACGTATCGATGGGCGACTACGTCGAGGGCGTGAACACCGAGGGAATCATCCAGGTCCATACGCGCGCCTGGACTCCGTTCTTCGTGCTCTACGACGCCAGCAAGATACGCGAGGGCCTGTACAAGCAGCTGCTCGCCAAGGCCGACGACATGGTCGGCGTCGACGGGATCACGAACGTTACGTTCTACTCGAAGCCGTCGCCGTGGTCGGTGCTGATGCCGTTCACGGTCGGGATAGGCATCTGGATAGATTACTACGCCGAGGGCGTCGTCATAACGCTGGATAGGCGCTAGCGCGATTGGCCCGGTCCGATAGGGCGGGCGGCGTCGGGCCGCGGCGCGCCCTGCGTATATCGATCGCCGTCGCCGCCGGCCTTATCGTCGTCGTCGCGGCGGCGTTCCTCGTATGGACGCGCGTCGCGCGCTACGACGCCTTCCCCGAGGCGGTAGCCGCCGCCGGCGAGCGGAACCCCGATGGCTGGTACGTGTTCGAGCCCGCCGAGCCCGCCGGCGTCGGGTTCGCGTTCTATCCCGGCGCCCTGGTCGATCCGGCGGCGTACGCCCCGCTGATGGCCGCGCTCGCCGAGCGCGGCGTCCTGGCGGTCATCGTGCCCATGCCGCTCGACCTGGCGTTCCTCGGCGTCGGCAGGGCCGCCGACGTGATCGCCGCGTTCCCGGGCGTGAGGGCCTGGGCCGTCGGCGGGCATTCGCTCGGCGGCGCGATGGCGGCCGAATTCGCGCGGGCCAACCCGTCCGCCGTGGCCGCCCTCGCGCTCCTGGCTTCGTATCCGGCCGAGAGCGCCGACCTGAGCGGCCTGCCGCTATCGGTCGTGTCGCTGTACGGCAGCCGGGACGGGCTGCCTCCCGAGACCTTCGAGTCGTCGCTCGCCCGGCTGCCGCCTGACGCCAGGCTGGTCAGGATCGAGGGCGGCAATCACGCCCAGTTCGGCTATTACGGGCCGCAGAAGGGAGACGGAGTCCCGACCGCGAGCCGCGAGGCCCAGCAGGCGGTGACGCTCGACGCGATCGCGGATCTCGTTTTATCGATGCATAGATGATTAATGAAAGAGGGGCTGCATGAGGACGAGCCTGCGCGCCCGATTCTGGCGCGTCGTCGTACGGAGCATATTCAAGGAACAGGGCCTGAGCGTCGACGAGGAGCGCGAGCGCTCCCTGTCCACGGGAAAGGCCCACCCGCCGTTCCCGAGATCGACGCGCGTCGAGCGCTTCGATATCGACGGCATGCCCTGCGCGTCGATCGAGCCGGCCGGCGCGGGGAGCGTCGGCCCGGTCCGGGTCGCGCTCTACCTGCACGGCGGCGGCTACGTGACCGGTTATATCGACTCGTCGCTGATGCTCTGCGTGCCGATGGCGCGCGAGCTCGGCCTGCGCCTGGTGCTGCCCGAGTATCGGCTCGCGCCCGAGCATCCGTTCCCCGCGGCGCTGGACGACGCGCTCAAGGCGTATCGCCGGCTCCTGTCCGACGGCTACTCGCCGGGGGAGATAGCGCTGGCCGGCGACTCGGCCGGCGGCGGGCTGTGCCTGGCGACGATCCAGGCCCTGCGCGACGCCGGGGAACCGGTCCCGGCGGCCGTCCTATGCCTGTCCCCCTGGGCCGACCTGACGCACTCCGGCCGCAGCCACGCCGAGAACGCGGCTACCGACCCCCTGCTGCACCTCGGGATGCTCAAGCTGTGGGCGTCGTATTACGCCGGCGGCGCCGATCCGTCGAATCCGCTGATCTCCCCGGCCTTCGCCGATTTCACCGGTTTCCCGCCGACGCTCCTGCAGGTCGATTCCGGCGAGCTGCTGCTCGACGACTCGCTGACCGTCGCGGAGCGGGCGAGGGCGGCCGGCGTCGACGTCCGGCTGATACGCCGCGACGGGCTATGGCACGTCTGGCCCGCCCTCGGCGACCTGATACCCGAGAGCCGGCAGGCCTTCGCGGCGATGAAGGCCTTCCTTTCGTCCTTAGGCGGCTGACGGCCGACCCGAGCCTTGTCCGCGCTCGGCCGTCCGGGGTATACTCGTCGGCATGAATATCGCTGAATTCGACGGCTGGGCCCGGGAGCTCCTGGGCATAGAGCGCTTCAGGTCCATCGACGACTCGCTCAACGGGCTTCAGGTCGGCAGGTCCGACGGGCCGGTCGAGCGGATAGCCTTCGCGGTCGACGCCTGCGCCGAGACCATACGACGCGCCAAGGAGTCCGGCGCGCAGGCCCTGTTCGTGCACCACGGCCTTTTCTGGGGAAAGCCGGTCCCGCTGGTCGGCGCGATGCGCGCGCGCGTCGCCGAGCTCCTGTCCGCCGACCTGGCGCTGTACGCCTGCCACCTGCCGCTGGACGCGCATCCCGAGCTCGGCAATAACGCGGTGCTGGCCGGGCTCCTCGGCATAGCCGACCCGCAGCCGTTCGGCGAGTACCACGGCGTCAAGCTCGGCTTCAAGGGCCGGCTCGATAGGGCCGCCCCGGTCGACGAGGTCGTCCGCAGGATACTACCGTCCGGCGGCGAGCCGCGGACCATGCTGCGCTTCGGCCCCGCCTCGGTGTCGACGGTAGCCGTGGTGTCCGGCGGCGCGCCGTTCGAGGCCCTTCAGGCCATCGCCGAGGGCGTAGACCTCTACGTGACCGGGGAGCCGTCGCATTCGGTCTACCACGAGGTTATGGAGGCCGGGATAAACTTCGCCGCCGCCGGCCATTACGCCACCGAGGTGCACGGCGTCAAGGCCGTAGCCGAGCGCGCGGCCCGCGACCTCGGCGTCCAGACGCTGTTCATCGAGTACCCGACCGGGCTGTAAGGCGCCGGATACCTACGAAGGCTGGAGCCAACATGCCAGACAAGAAACTGCGTAAGCCGCTCGTCCCGTTCATCCTGACGGCCGGGGTCATCGCGCTCGACCAGATAACCAAGATCGCCGTCGTCGCGGCCGTCAAGCCCGGGCGCATAGCCTGGAGGGCCTTCGGCGACTTCTTCTGGCTCGTGCACCAGAAGAACACCGGCGCGGCCTTCAGCATGGGCGACGGCCTCGCCGAGCCGCTGCGGGTGGCCATCCTGATCGTCGTGCCGCTCGCGCTGATGGCGGCCCTCTGCGTCTACTATTTCAAGACGGACGAGCTGACCACGGTCCAGCGCTGGGCCCTCTGCGGCATCGTCGGAGGCGGTATCGGGAACATCATCGACCGGATAGCCAGGCCGGACGGGGTCATAGACTTCCTGTCGGTCAAATTCTACGGGCTGTTCGGCCTGGAGCGCTGGCCGACCTTCAACGTGGCCGATTCGGCCGTCGTCGTGTGCGGCGTCCTGCTGGTCGTCAGCGGCTTCTTCGTCGCGCCCAAGGGCGACGAAGGGGAGCGGCCGAAGCCTTGAGCCGCCGCGGCCGCGGGAACGCGCGGCGCGCCGCGGCCTTCGCGGCCCAGGCGGCTGCCTGCGCCTGCTTCGCGGCGATCGCGTTCTTCGCCCTGCTGTCGATCTGGGGCGTCGTCGCGGCGCCCTTCGTCAGGCTGCGCTCCGCCAGCTTCGTCATAGCCTGCGCCCTGGCGGGCTCCGTCGCGGTTACCGTCGTCGCCTGGCGGGCGGCGCTTAGGCTGTACCGCCGCCGACGAGGCGCCTAGGACTCCGACAGCGGCTTGCCTATCGCCTCGGCTATCGCGGCGGCGCGCAGCCTCAGCTCCTCGAGCCGCTTCTCCTTAGCCGATACGACTACCAGCGTCCTGCCGTCGTACAGGTCCAGCCGGATCGCGCAGCGGTCCCTCGGAGAGCCCGCCGATACCTTCGCGTAGGGGTCGCCCTGGTCGGCCCCGTTATAGTCGGCGTCCAGCTCGATCGCGGTGACCATGTCCAAGTCTATGGCCCAGCTCTTGGCGAAGATCAGCACGCCGGTCCGGCGCCTGACCTCGCGGGCCTCGCCGTCGAAGATCCATCGATCCTCGGACAGGGCGGCCAGTCCTATCACCAGCGCGAACATCACGGCGAACGGCGTCCCCGAAGGGTCCCGCAGTAGCACCATGACGAGAGCGGCGCCGAGGCCGAGGTACAGCGCCCTCGTCGCCTTGGACACCGTCAGCTCTACGCGCCCGGGGCGCCTGCGTATCAGGTCGGGTAAGAGGCTCAGGAACGGCATGGGCTCTCCTTCGCTCACGGCTCGCCGGCCAGCCGGCCGGGCAGCTCGTAGATCGTGCGTATCGTCTCCAGGCCCGAGTCCCGGTGCTTGCCGAAATGGTCGACGAGCAGGCCCCGGCCGCCGCGGTCGATGAAGCCGCGGACGTAGCGCGGAACGTCGTCGAGGAAGACGGTGCTGCCGGCCGGCTCGCCGACTGCGGCGAGCACCTTGTCGACCGCCGACGCCGCCGGCTTTCCCTTGAGCCCGCAGAAGCGCACGTCGAAGACCCGCTCGAAGCGGTCGGCCACGCCGAGCTTCGCGAGGACGCGGTCGGCGTGCTCCATCGGCGCGTTGGTGAACACGTACTTAGGCACGGCCATGGAGTCGAGGAAGGGGCCGAGGCCGGGGTCGAATTCGACCGAGTCCTCCTCGCCGTCGGGATGGACGTAGGCGAAGTAGCCGTCGGAGTCAGTGAAGCCGTGCTCGGCCATCAGCCACTCGAGCGTCGTGCCGTAGAGCGGCATCCTCTCGCGCCGGATCGCCGCGGCCTCCTCGGGGCCGACGCCGAGCAGCCGGGCGGCGTACTCGTTCATGCGCCGGACCGTGTTGCGTTCCATGTCGGCGCTCGCCGGGTACAGGGTGTTGTCCAGATCGAATAGAATCGCGGTAACCATGGATACTTCATACCATGCTGGCGCCGACGTGTGGAAGGCTAGGGCCCCCGCCGTAAAGAAAATACTTGACGCGTGCATCGTATTCCGTCAAGGTAGACTATTATCCGGATTTCGTCAGTTTGGAGGTTCCCGTGTCCGCGACCGTAGAGCACGAGAAACGCAGGAAAGAGATTCTCGAGAGCGCGTTGGACGTCTTCGTCGAGGAGGGCTACGCCGATACGACCTTCCAGAAGATAGCCGACCGTTGCGGCATCACCCGGACCATACTCTACCTCTATTTCAAGAACAAGCGCGAGATCTTCATGTTCAGTATCAAGCGCTTCTCGGAGAAGCTCGAGGCCGAGATCCGCGCGGTCGAGGCCCACGACGTACCGTCGATCGAGCTGCTCCGCAGGCTATCCTCGCTCATACTCCGCCGCTGCGCCGATCAGGCGAGGCTCCTGTCGGTGATAGTCGGCTATCTCGAGCATTCGCGTAAGTCCGGCGTCGACGTCGAGGAGCGCATCCGCCGGCGGACCATACGCATGAGGCATATCATCTCCGGCGTCGTCATCGCCGGGCAGAAAAAAGGCGAGCTGAAGGCCGTGCCGGTCGGCGCGGTGTCGGATTTCTTCTACGGCATGGTCGAGGCGGCCATCTTCAGGGTAGCCGTGCTCGGCGCCGAGCGCACCGACGACCTGGAGGCCGCGATGGCGCTGTTCTTCGACGGCCTGCGGGCCTAGCGGCGCGGGGCCGGGTCAGTTCGCGCCGGCGGCCGACGATAGGGCCGCGGCGATGGACGACGACTCGGTGTGCTTGGCGACCACCTGCGCCTCGAAGAGCGCCTCGAGCCGCTCCCTGTTGCCCGTTATCCTGTGGATATAGTCGAGCGTCCGCCTCGGGGTCCCGCCCTTGCTGACGCGCCCGAGCCCCGCGTTATAGACGGCCAGGGCCGCGACCTCGTTGCCGCCCTGCTGGAGGCAGTATTCCAGGTGGGCCAGGCCTATGCGCGCGTTGGTGGCGACGTCGTAGAACTCGTTGATGCTGAGCGACGGGAACGACGACGAGTTCAGCTGGAACAGGCCTCGGTCGACCGATTGCGGGTTGCGGTTGAACGCCTGCGGGTCGTAGCCGCTCTCCTCGTAGGCGAGGGCGAAGGCCAGCGCCGGCGGGACGTTCCTGGCCGTCGACTCGTCGAGGATGGCGCGCGCTATCTGGTAGCTGCCGGTCAGCTGCTCGAAGAACGACAGGGTGACGAGCCTGGTGTCGGGGTCCTGGTAGTAGTCGCGGATATGGTCCGCGCGCGGTATGCTCTTCATCGCCGTCTTGAAGTCCGACGCGCTGACGCCGCTCAGCTCCTTGAACTCGTACGGAACGTACGAGTCGACGACGAGGACGTCGGGGCCGGCCGAGGCCGCTCCGATCGAGGTGAGTATCAGCACGAGCATGGATAGTATGAGCATGGAGATCGATACGCTGGGGCTTAGTCTGGGTTCCATTCGGGGGGAAGTCTCCTGGGCGGGGATTACGGCGCTAGTGTAGAAACATGCTATATACTACTGTTTTTCGCGCCGGAGTCAAGTAGTAGACAGAATAGCCTAGCCGTCCCGTCCGTCCGCGCCGGCCGAGTCCAGGGCCTTGGCGATGGCGCAGCGGGTCAGTTCCTCGACGCGCCTAGCCGCGGCCTCGGCGTCTATGCGGCGCTTCTCGGCTTCCAGGCGCGATCGTTCCTCGAGGTCGACGCGGAGCCGCGCGTTGGCCGCCGCCAGCGCCTCGTTCTCGGCCCGCAGCCTGTCCGCCTGGCCGCGCAGCGTAGCCGTCGCCTCGGCGACCATGCGGCCGCCGCGCCTGCCGGCGATGACGGCCGCCGCGACGGCCGCGACGGCGACGGCCGTCGCCGCGATCGTCGCCGGCGTCGGCCACGTCATCCTGGGCTGGGTCTCGAGCCGCTGGCCGGTCCATTTCAGGTATATCGTCTCGAGCGTGCCGGTCTTGCGGGCCCGCTCTATGCCGGCGTCCAGGATGGAGTGGAGCAGTACGTCGCCCTTGGCCACGGCCATGCAGTCGACGCCCACGTAGAGCGGGGCCGAGGTCTTGCGTATCCGCTCGCCGAGCCTGCGCGCCCGGAGCTGGTAGTCCATCACCTGCTCGTCGCCTATCATCGCGTCGGCCTCGCCCGACGCCAGGAGGCCGATGGCGTCCCCGAAGTCGTCGGCGTAGACCCATTCGACCTCGGTGGCCAGCATCGCCAGGTACTCTATCGCGTAGTCGCCGCGCTGGGTGGCCACCCTGCGGCCGCGGAGCTCGGCGGCGCTCCCGGGCTCGTCGGGGCCGACGCGCGAGTAGATGGAGGCCGGCACGTTGAACGCCGGCTCGGTGAAATCGAAGCGCAGGAGCCGCTCGTTGCTCCTGAACAGGCCCGTCAGCGCGTCGGCCTCGCCGCGCAGCACCGCGTTCTGGGCTTCCTCGAAGGGCATCGGCTTGAACACGGCGGTGAAGCCGAACTCTGTCGCTATCCAGCGCAGCAGCTCGACCGCCATGCCGCCGTACTCGCCGGTGCTCTCGTCTATGAACTCGAACGGCGGATAGTGCTCCTGTCCGGCGAACACGATGACGCGGCGCTCCTCCAGCCAGGCCTTGGCGGCGGCCGGCAGCCTCTCGTCGGCCGCCGCCCCGCCCGACGGCCGGGCGATCGACGCGGCGATGACGGCCAAGGCCAGCGCGGCGAACGGTTTCATTCTCACGCGACCGAGTATATGATAGGATCGGACATTACGCTACGGTCCGGGCCGGACCTAAGGAAAGGATCCATGATGCACGACAGGCAATCCGCGCTCGCCCTCTGGCGCCGCTACAACGACGACGACTCGCTCATGCGGCACGCGCTATCGGTGGAGGCCGCGATGCGGCGTTTCGCCTCGGCTCGCGGCGAGGACCCGGACTACTGGGGACTCGTCGGGCTGCTGCACGACATCGACTACCAGGCCCACCCCGACGAGCACCTCAAGCACGCCGGCGCCATGCTGGCCGAGGCCGGCTACCCGGCTGCGTTCATCCGGGCGGTCGAGAGCCACGGCTGGGGCCTCTGCTCCGACGTCAAGCCGGAGCTCGAGATGGAGAAGGTCCTGTACGCGGTCGACGAGCTGACCGGCTTCGTCGCCGCGTGCGCCTACGTGCGGCCGAGCCGCTCGGTGCTCGACATGGAGGTCAAGTCGGTCAAGAAGAAGTGGAAGACGGCCGCGTTCGCGGCGGGCGTCAACCGCGACGTCATCGAGAAGGGCGCCGAGATGCTCGGCATGGAGCTCGACGAGCTGATCTCCGAGACCATACTGGCCCTGCGCGACGCCGCCGACGCCGTCGGCCTCAAAGGAACGCTGTAGCCGTTTATACTAAGGCGGATGATGAGGAAAAGAGAATATGAGGAAGAAAAGAGTCAAGGCGAGGGAGATGGAGAGGGAGAGGTTTTCCAATTGTAAAACCTTGGCTTCTCTTGTTTTCCTCTCTTTCTTGTCTCTTTTCCTCGTATCCTCTTCGCTCGATTTAGTAAACGATCCGGCCGCTGATTGACGCGGTCGGCGCGGCCGGGGGATAATCGCCTCCCCGGGCGTCGCGGCGGCCGGCAGACCCCGTACCAGGAACGGATACCATGCTCGAGAAGCTTACCCAGACATTCGGAGATATAGTCAGGACCGTCGGCGGCAAGTCGACGATCAGCGAGAAGAACATCGAGGAGGCCGTCGACCGCATCAAGATGGCCCTGCTCGAGGCCGACGTCAACCTGCGCGTCGTCAGGCGCTTCGTC
>QKAK01000006.1 GCA_003247225.1 Spirochaetota bacterium
GCTGGCCGGCAGGGTAGCGGTCAGGACGGCGGGAGGGCTCCAGCGCCGCCTCGTCAACTTCGCGAGGCCGGTCGCCGTGATCCCGAACCTGGCCATCCACTTCAACCGCGACATGAACAAGGGCGTCGAATACCCGATGAACCAGGCGCTGCTGCCGCTCGTATCGGCCGCCGGGCTGCCGCCCGCCGGAGCCGGCGCGGCGTCGGCCGGCTCGTGGGTCCTGCGCGCCGTGGCTGCGGAGCTGGGCGTCGAGCCCGAGGCCGTCGTCGCGGCCGAGCTGACCTTCGTCGACGCGGCCGCCTCCGTCGCGATAGGGGCCGACTCCGAGATCGTGTCGGCGCCGCGCATCGATAATCTCGAGGGCTGCCACGCGGCGCTGTCCGCCTTCGTATCGGCCCCCGCGGGCGAGCACGGCCAGGTCGCGGCCCTGTTCGACAACGAGGAGATAGGCTCGGCCACGTCGCGAGGCGCCGACTCGGCGTTCCTGCGCGACATCGTCGAGCGCGTCGTCGCCCTGACCGACGCGTCCGGCCCCGAGGCCGCCCATAGGGCGCTCGCGCGGTCGTTCAGCGTATCGGTAGACGGCGCCCAGGCCTGGCACCCGGCCTACGCCGACCGCTTCGACGAGGACTTCGCCCCGGTATTGAACGGGGGACCGGCTATCAAGGCGAACGCCAACGTCCGCTACGCCACCGACGCGATCGGCGAGGCCGCCTTCAGGGCCTGCTGCGAAGCCGCCGGCGTCCCGTGCCAGCGCTTCAGGATGCGCGCCGACCTCGCTCCCGGCACGACGATAGGGCCGATCAGCTCGGCCCTGCTCGGCGTCCGTACCGTCGACGTCGGCGTGCCGATGCTGGCGATGCACTCGGCCCGCGAGACGGCCGGCGCCTACGACCACGACCACATGATAGCCGCGCTCGGCCGCCTCTACGCGTCCGGGCCTTCGATCGCCGACTGATCGAGCCGCTCGACTAGTCCCCAAAAAAAGGGCCGCCCGATCGGGCGGCCCTTTCGTCGTTCAGGCGACCGCGTCGCCTTTGAGCGTATCCTACTCGGTTCCGAAGGTCGGATACTCCTTGCCGTCGATCCAGACGCCGTCGCGCAGCTCGTTCTCTATCGCCGGGATGACCAGGGTCATGCCGGGGAGGATCAGGTCCGGGTTGGCGGGATCCGGCAGCGAGCGCTTGTTGGCCTCGTAGAGCACGGGCCACTTATACGGGTCGTTATAGACGAAGGGCAGGCCCGCGATGCGCCACAGGCAGTCCGTGCGCCTGGAGAGTTCCCGCACCACGAAATAGGCGGGCAGGGCTTCCTCGTCGGTCACGCCGGACAGGTAGGCGTCGACGGTGTACGCGTGGACGAGGGCCTCGCCGTAGGCCTCGGCCTGGAAGGCGGCGCGGGCGGCGGCTAGCTCGGTCGTGGCGCCGGCGTAATCCTCGGCGAAGCGCAGCTCGGCGCGGACGCCGGTCGCCCAGTCGTAGCGCGCCTGGGCCGACTCGATCGCGGTCTTGGCCTTGCGCATCGAGAGTATCATCGCGACGTACTCGTCCGACAGCCTCGCGTTCTCCTGGGCCTGGGCAGCTAGCTCGGCGGCCCTGTCGTACTCGCCCTCGTCGAAGGCGGCGCGGGCCGCGGCCTCGAGCTCGACGCTCTTCCTGTAGTACGAATTGTCGGCCAGGCTCTGGGCCTGGACGGAGGCGGCGATCATGGCGAGGGCTATGAAGCCGATGATGAATCTCTTCATTGCGTTACTCCTCCCCGCCTTCGGCCGACGCGGGGTCGGCGCTCTCGGTCGCGTCCGTCGGCTGATCCTCTACTTCGGCGCCGAGCTGCTCGTCGCCGCGTTCGGCGACCGCGGCGCTGCGCTCGTTCTTCTCCCGGGCGGCCTGGATGGCCGCCTCGGCGGCAGCTCGCTTCTCGGCGGCCTTCTGGTATACGGCCTCGAACATGTACTCTGACTGCTCGTACAGCGGGGCCGCCGACTCGTTGTCGCCGGCCGAGGAGGCCGCGACGGCCGAGTCCCAGACGGCCCTGGCCTCGGCGTACCCGTCCTTGACGGCGACCTGGGCCTTGATGGCCTCGGCATCGAGCTTGTAGCGCTCGGCGGCCTCGCGCCGCTTCCCCGCCGTCAGTTCCCAGCCCTTGGCCAGTACGAGCCTGTAGCGCAGCAGCGCCTCCTCGGCGGCGTCTCGGGCGGCCTCGCCGTCGGCCGCGAGGAGCGAGTCGACGGCCGCGAGCTTCTGGCCCGCTAGCTCGTAGTTGCCCGGGTCCATCGGGCCGTACTCGAGCTCGTCGACGGTCGCCTTGACCGATAGCGCGGTCGAACGCTTTTCGGCGGCGTCGTAGGCGAGTATGGCTGCGCGGTACGCGGCGATGGCCGCCTTCGCGTCGCCCGCGGCGAGCGCGGCGTCGGCGTCGGCGGCCGCGGCGTCGGCGGCGGCCAGGGCCTCGGGCGACAGCGTCTCGGCGTCGGCCCATAGGGCGCGGTCGCGGGCCGCTAGGGCGTCGGCCTTGCGGCCCTCGGCGACCTTGACGCCGCCCTCGGCCACGAGAGCGGCGAACAGCGGCTCGGCGGCCTCGAGCTCCGCCTTGGCCGCGGGCCTGTCGTCGGCGTCGAGCGCCGTCTTGCCGGCTACGTATCGGGCCTCGGCGTCGGCGTACTCGGACGGCATCACGTCCTTGAGCCCTAGTTCGAAGGCGTCCTTCCTGAGCGCTACGACGCGCGCGTGGAGCGCCGCTAGCTCCTCGAGCGATATCTCGGGTTCCTTGGCCGGCTCGGGCGCCGGTTCGACGACCTGCGGTTCCGGTTCCGGCGTCGCGGGCGGTTTAGAGGCGCAGGCCCCGAGCAGTAGCGCCGCGGCCAGGCCGATGAGCGGTAGCGTACGTATTTTCATTGATACCTCCATTATGCGGACGGGATGTCGGCGATCGACCGAGAACGGCACGGATCGTATCGCCTTGCGATGGATGGTCAGGACTCTATGGTAGTATAACAGTAGCACGTCTGGGGTTTTAGGGCAAACCATATACGCCCTATTAAAAATAAAAGGCCGCCCCGAGGGGCGGCCCGATGCTGCTATTTTCTGCTAGGATCAGGCTTACGCCTTCTTGATCGCTATCTTCCAGGTATCGTCGCCCGCCTCCACGTCGACCATGCCCGGCGCCTCCTCCCAGCGGAGCGCGACGGCGAGGGTCTCGCCGGAGACGAAGTCGCCGAAGGCGTCGAACGAGCGCCTGAGCGCGTCGCCGCCGTGCACGGACAGCTCGATGCGGTCGGTAACCGACAGGCCCGAGTCCTTCCTGAGCGTCTGGACGCCGCGCACCAGGTCGCGGGCGTTGCCCTCGTCGAGCAGGGCCTGCGTTATCTCTGCGTCCAGGGCGACCGTCAGCGTGCCCTCGTTGACGACGCGCAGGCTGGCCTTCTCGACGCGGCGCACGTCTACCTTGTCCTTCGTCAGCTCGACCTGCTTCCCCGCTATCTCGACGACGAGGGACGAGCCGGAGAGGAGGCTGGCTATCTGCCTCGGCTCCAGCCGCTCGACCAGGGCCGCGCCTTCCTTCATGTCCTTGCCGAGCTCCTTGCCGAGCGCCCTGAAATTCGCCTTGGCCTGGTACTCGACCAGCTCCTCCTCGTCCTCGCGGAAGACGACCTCCTTGACGTTGAGCTCGTCACGCACGATGTCCTCCATCTCGAGGAGGACCGCGCGCTCGCGGGCGTCCTTGGTGACGAGGTGCACCGCGGCGAGCGGCTGGCGTATCTTGAGGTTGTGCTGGTAGCGCAGGGACCGGCCCATCGTCACGGCCTTGCGTACCGCGGCCATCTTCCACTCGAGGTCCTCGTCGCGGTAGCGCTCGTCGTACTCGGGGTAGGAGGCCAGGTGGACGCTCTCCGGCTCGCCGTCGCGGCGCAGGTTGCGCCACATCGCCTCGGTGACGAACGGCGTGAACGGCGCCATGCACAGGGTCAGGCGCTTGAGCGCGCGGTACAGGGTCGAGTAGGCCTCGACCTTGTCGCCGTCGTTCTCCGAGCGCCAGAATCGGCGGCGCGAGCGGCGGATGTACCAGTTGTTCAGCGCGTCGATGAAGTCGAGCATCGGCGCGATCGCCGCCTGCATGGTATAGGCCTCGAGGCCGGCGCCGACGTCCCGGACCATCGTCTCGCACTTGGACAGGATCCAGCGGTCCATCGGATTGGCCGCGCCGACGGGGGCCTCGCCCGGCTCGACGCCGTCGATGTTGGCGTAGGTGACGAAGAAGCCGTAGGCGCTCCACAGCGGCAGCAGGATGCTCTTGACCACGTCGCGGACGCCGTCGTCGGTGAAGCACAGGTCGTCGGCCTTGAGCACCGGGGAGGCCATCAGGTAGAGCCGGAGCGCGTCCGCGCCGAACTTGTTAATCGCCTCCATCGGGTCGGTGTAGTTGCGCTGGCTCTTCGACATCTTCTTGCCGTCGGCGGCGAGCACCATGCCCGAGACGATGCAGTTCTGGTAGGCCGGGCGGTCGAACAGGGCGGCCGCGAGCACGGTAAGCGAATAGAACCAGCCGCGGGTCTGGTCGAGGCTCTCGGAGATGAAGTCGGCCGGGAAGTGGCTCTCGAAGTGCTCCTTGTTCTCGAAGGGGTAGTGCACCTGCGCGTAGGGCATCGAGCCCGACTCGAACCAGCAGTCGAGCACGTCGGGTATGCGGCTCATCGTCGCCCCGCAGGAGCAGGGCATGGTCACCTCGTCGACGAAATGCTTGTGCAGGTCGGTCAGCCTGACGCCGGAGCGCCGCTCCAGCTCGTCCCGCGAGCCGACGCAGACGGTCTTCCCGCAGTCGGGGCACTTCCAGATCGGGAGCGGGTTGCCCCAGTAGCGGCTGCGGCTGATGGCCCAGTCGCGGGCGCCGTCGAGCCACTTGCCGAAGCGGCCGTTCTTGATGTGCTCCGGCTCCCAATGGATCTGCTGGTTCGTCGCGACGAATTTCGGCTTGATCGGGTCTATCTTGACGAACCAGCTCGATACGGCGCGGTAGATCAGCGGATGGTCGCAGCGCCAGCAGTGCGGGTAGGCGTGGAGGATCTGGTCGCGCTTGGCCAGCTTGCCCTCGGCCTTGAGCCGCTCCATGATGTCCTTGTCGCAGTCCTTGACGAAGCGCCCCGCGTAGTCGGATACCTCGGCGGTGAACTTGCACTCGGCGTCTATCGGGCAGACCGTCGGCACGCCGGTGCCCTTGAGCACCGCGTGGTCCTCCTCGCCGAAGCCTGGAGCGGTATGCACGATGCCGGTGCCGTCCTCGGTGGTCACGTGGCCGCCGGTCCAGGTGCGGAACGCCTTCTGGGCCGCCAGCTCGGCGAAGTACGGGAACAGCGGCTCGTAGCGTACGCCGACGAGCTCGGAGCCCTTCCTGCGCCAGACGATCTCGGGGAGCTGGCCCTCCTTATAGTAGGCCGACAGGCGGGACTCGGCGAGCAGGTAGCGCTCGGCCCCGTCCTTGACGAGCACGTAGTCGATGTCCGGCCCGAGGCAGAGCGCCAGGTTCGACGGCAGGGTCCACGGCGTCGTCGTCCACGCCAGTAGGTAGGTGGAGCCGTCGGCGAGGCCCTCGAGCCCGGCCGGCGCCTCGAGGACCTTGAACTTGATCGTGATGGCCGGGTCGTGCACGTCCTTGTAGCCGCCGAGCGCCAGTTCGTGGTTCGACAGCACCGTCGAGCAGCGGGGGCAGTACGGCAGGATGTAGTGGCCCTCGTAGACGAGGCCCTGGTCCCAGAGGTTCTTGACGACCCACCAGATCGATTCCATGTAATCGGGATCCATCGTCTTGTAGTCGTTGTCGAAGTCGACCCATCGGCCGGCGCGGGTCATGATGGTGCGCCATTCCTTGACGTAGCGCTGCACCGACGATCGGCAGGCCTCGTTGAAGTTGGCCACGCCGAAGCGCTCGATATCGGTCTTGGAGTCGAGGCCGAGCTCCTTCTCGATCAGGTTCTCCACGGGCAGCCCGTGGCAGTCCCAGCCGAAGCGCCGCTCGACCTTGAAGCCCTTCATCGTCTTATAGCGGGGGATGACGTCCTTGATCGTGCCCGGGACGAAGTGCCCGAAGTGAGGGAGGCCGGTCGCGAACGGCGGGCCGTCATAGAAAACGTACTCGGGAGAGCCGTCACGTTCGGAGATGGACCGCTTGAACACGTCGCGATCCTTCCAGAACGCGAGTACGGACTCCTCCATCGACGGGAAACTGGCTTTCGGATCTACAGGCTCGTACATGGATGCTCCTCCGGGACGATGTGACTGCCGATTATGCCATAAAGCGGCGCGTCAGTTCCAGCGGTACGGCGCCGCCCGCGCCCTAGCCGCGCTCTATCGATAATGATATAATTATTCCAGCGATCGCGTGAAAAAAATCATACCGAGCGTTATAGTCCTATATGCATCGTCGCGTCGCGGAGCCGCCTTGACCCATCCTTGTACGGTCAAGGCGGTACTTTTTTAGCTCAGGCGGTATCGTGGAGAGCGTATGAAGAACGAAGTATCACTATTCGCTCCGGCGCGGCGTTCGTTCCCTATCCTCGTCGCGTTCTTGCTCGTCGCGCTTACGGCCGCGGCCTGCGGCCGCTCCGGGTCGGATCGGCCCGAGGGCGGTGTAGCGGCGGTCTCCGCCGCCGCCGGGTCGGAGACGCAGGCGGCCGAGGCCGAGGCCGCCGCGCTGGCCGCCGCCGAGGCGGCGAAAGCCGAGGCCGCGGAAGCTGAAGCGGCGGCGCTGGAGGCTTCCGGGCTCGAACGCGCTGAAGCCGAGCGGCTGGCCGCGGTAGCCGTACCGGCGCCCGTCGTCTCCGGGCCCGCCGAAGGCGTCTACGCGGCGGCGGTAACGGTGTCGGCGACAGTTCCGCTGCCCGAGGCCAGGCTCGTCTACACGCTCGACGGATCGGCCCCGAGCGCCAGGAACGGTACGCCCTATACGAAGCCGCTCGAGATAGCGAAGAGCGCGACCCTGCGCCTCGCGGCCTACGTCCCGGGCGGCAATGCCTCTCGGATACTATCGATGGAGTACACGATAGGCGAGGTCTGCGCCGCCCCCGGCGGCAAGGGCGACGGGCGCCGCGGCGCCCCGCTCGGAAGCGTCTCCGAGGCCGTCGCCAAGGCCCGCTCGCTCGGCATAGGGCTCGTCAAGCTGGCCGCGGGAGCCTCGTTCACCGAGTCCGTGAGCCTGGACGCTCCTATTACCCTCTCGGGCGGCTGGGCGAAGGGTTTCGCCGCGCGCGCGGCCGGATACGCCGTCGTAACCGGCCTCGGGTCGGACTCGTCGTCGAAGAAGGCGCCCGCGTACGCGATCCGCGTCTCCGGCGAGGCCGCGGACGCGGGCGTACGGATAGAGCGCGTCGATTTCAGGGGCGGCGCCGGCGCCTATTCGACGGGCATACTCGTCGACGATGGCGCGACGCCGGCCTTCAGCGATTGCAAGGCCTCGGGCGGCGACGGCAGCTACGGCTACGGCGCGGCCGTCTTCGGCGGCGCCGAGCCCCGCTTCGACTCGTGCACGCTGTCGGGCGGCGCCGGCGCCACCTCGTACGGCCTGTCGGTCGACTCGGCGAAGGCCCGCGTCGCCGCTTCGTTCCTGCTCGCCGGTTCCGGCTCCGTCGGCGGCTACGGCCTGTCCGCCACCGACGCGGTCGTCCGCGTCGCCGGCTCGGTACTCGTCGGTAGCCCGGCCAACGTCAGCTACGGCGCCGCGTTCTATACCTGCGCCGATTCCGGCCTCGAGGGCTGCACCGTCGTCGGCGGCTCCGGCAAGGACTCGGCCGGAGTCTTCATCTCCGCCTCCGACCCGTCCATCGTCAACTGCATCATCGGCTCCTACGGCAGCGCCAAGTCGTACGGCATCCTGGACAACTACGGCTCGTCCGCCCCGTCGCGCCTAGAGTCCGTAGCCTTCACCGGATGCTCGGGCGGCATCTACTACGACGCCGACTCCAAGCGCGCCTACATCGCCGTCGACGGGTCCGGCGTCCCCGTGACCGCCGACGGCAAGGCCATGCAGAAGCCCCGCGCTTCCAGGATAGCCGTCGCCGACATCCCGCTATCCCCGGGCGACGCCTACGCCACCCCGCCCGACGCGCCCCTGCCGCCGGCCACCCCCCTATCGGGCGACGCCGCGAAGGACGTCCGAGGCGAGCCCCGAACCGAGCCCTGGACCGTCGGCGCCTACGAGTTGTAGTCGGGCTCCGTTGGCGCGGCGGCGCCTCGTCGGTATAGTAGTGCCATGAAGACGAAGGTGACCAGGTCGCGGGTCATGGACGATCCCGTCCTCGACAGGCTGTTCACGGAGGCGTATCGGGACGCCTTAGCGAGGGTAGGCGGCCTCGAGCAGGAGAAACGCCTGGCCGACCACGTCGACGCGTACGCCGAGCTCTTCGAGCGTGACCTGGACGCCCGCGACCTGTCCGACTCGGAGCGGCGCGAGATGGTAGCCGCCTTCAGGCGCCGCTTGGCTTCGGTTCGAGAAGGGAAGGCCGGACTCCGCAGGCGTAGGCGCGGGCGAGCCTTGATAGGAGGCCTGATCGCGGCCTGCGTCCTGTCGGCCGGAGGCCTCTACCTGGCCGCGGCCCAGCCCTTCAAGGCCGCGGCGGAGATCGAGCGCGAGCTCGGCTCGTACTACGCCAAGGTAGACGCCGGGACCGGGGCCTACGCTAAGCGCTACTTCGCGTTGCTCGCCAAGCACGGCGCCAAGCTAGGCTCGATGAAGGCCGAAGGCTACGATCGATCCATGCGCGCTGAACTGGACGAGCATTTCAACGAGTCCCTCGATAGGGTAGCCGCGGGCGAGCTCCAGTACGCCGACGACGCCAAGGCCTGGGCCAAGCTCTTTCCCGAGAAAGAGGAGCGCGAGGAGCGCTATCGCGCGGTGGACAACGCATTCCAGGCCGGCCTGGGCAAGGCCGTCGGCGCTACCTGGGACGCCGTCAAGAAGGAAACCGGCTCCCTGTTCGAGGACGCCGGCGAGGCGGTCGAGGAGCTCGTGGATAAGTTAAAGCGATGACGATAGCGGCCCGCTACCGAAGCTCCCGTAGCATCTCCCACTGATCGCGGGCCTCCGTAAGGCCGACGGCCTCGAGCAGCCTAAGGCTCGCCTCATCGTCGGCCTGTACGTTGACGTAGCGGAACGGCGCCGTGGGCCCGTCGGGCTCCTCCCGAGCCGCGAGGACCTTGGCGGCGAGGGCCGCGAGCAGGGCCGTCCCGACCCCGTCGCGGCGCGCGTCCGGCCTAACGACGAGCTGGGCCACGCTACCGGTAGACGTAGAGGCGAGAAAGCCGACCGCTTCCCTCGCGGAGCCCGAGCGCCGCTCGGCAACGAGCGTAACGAGCCGCTCGGGCGTCCGGGCTAAGGATTCGTCGGAGTTCTGCCAGGTCGGCTCCCAGTCGCGCCAGGCTCGGGGTTCGTCGAGCGGCCCCGCGGGCTCCACGACCGCGAGACCGCGCGCCTCGGCCGCCATGAGGGCCGCGCGAGCGGCGGCGAGCGCCTCGCCGCGGCCTGCGCCGAACGCGGGGCCGGAAAGGCAGCGAAGCCTCCTCGTCCGCCTGAAGCCGGCCGCCTCGTAGACGCCGGCGGCCCTAGCGTTCTCCACGAGTACCTCGAGGAGCCAGGCCTGGAAGCCCAGGCCGCGGAGGAGCGTCTCGGTCTCCGCCGCCAGGGCCTTGGACAGCCCCCTTCCGCGATGGCTCGGGACGACGCCGGTGCCGGCGTCGTAGGCGCAAGGGACCCCGCCCCGGCTACCCGTCCCGTTGAAGATGAAGCCGACGAGCCGCTCCCCCTCGAAGGCCCCGAGGCTCGCGGCATAGGAGATCCCGCGCCGCCTCTGCATGGCATCGAAGTCCTCGAGGCTCGGGCGTACGGGCACGGGATAGTCGGAGAAAGCCTCGATGAAGGCAGGCAAGGCTGCCTCGGGGCTTAGCGAGCCTAGATCACGGAAGCGGATGGACTGCATGATACACTCCGGGAGCCTGTACGGCGTAGCCCGGAGTATACCATGCTTTCTCCCCTTCCTCCCTAGCGCCGATTCCCCGCCTCGGCCTTGATGAACGTCCCGTTATCAAGCTCCTCATACGCGAGCCGTAGCTCTTCCATCGTATTCATGACTATCGGGCCCCGCCAGGCGATGGGCTCGCGGATCGGCGAGCCGGATATGTACAGGTACTTGAGCCCGGCCGCCCCGCTCTTGATCGCTATAGTCCGGCCATCCCCGAAGAGGATGAGCGAGCGGTTGCCTATCTCGAGCCTGCACGGGCCGTCGCCCGCCCCCGAGCCGAGTACGGCGCCGGAGCCTCCGTATACGTAGACGAGGACGGTGCTCCCGAGCGTCGTCCGATGCTCGTACTCGACGTTCCCCGGCAGCGTTACGTCGTAGTATTCCGGCAAGTTGACGACGTCCCCGATCGGACCGGTCGTACCGTCGATAGAACCGGCGATTACCTTGACGACTACGCCGTTAGGGGCCGATACCTTCGGGATATCCTCGCCGCGTATGCCCCTGTACCTCGGCTCCATCATCTTGTCGCTCGCCGGCAAGTTAGCCCATAGCTGAAAACCGTGCATCGAGCCTTCGCCGTCGCCGCGCGGCATCTCCTGGTGGAAGATACCGCTCCCCGCGGTCATCCATTGGACATCTCCGGGCCCGATCACGCCCTTATTGCCTATACTGTCCTCGTGCTCCACGGCGCCCTTGAGCACGTACGTTATCGTCTCGATGCCCCTATGCGGATGCCATGGGAACCCCTTCATATAGTCCCTCGGATCGTCCGAGCGGAAATCGTCGAGCAACAGAAACGGATCGCACTCCTCGGGCTCGCCCATCCCGACGGCCCTATATAGGCGTACGCCCGCGCCCTCGACGGTCGCCTCGGCGTCTCGAATATACCGAACCGCCCGATAGTCATCCATGATTCACCTCACTCCTCAACGCACCCGCGAAAGCCTCCCAGCCGCCCCATATCCACCCAGGCCGCGCGCAGCGCCGGTCCGCACCGTAAACTCCGCGTACAACCAGCCGCCCAATAACCACCCAGGCCGCGCGCAGCGCCGGCCCGATACCGTACCCGCCGGCGGCCCCCTACCGCGTATCCCGCGAGCGCAGCGAGCCGGGATACGCCCTCATGCACGCCCCGGAGTTAACCGGCGCGCTAGCGTCCGGTTAAACTCCGGGCGGCGATCGCCGCGAAAAAGCGCTCCGGCGGACCCAGGTCCGCCGGAGCGCTTTTCGTCGGCGATCGCCTATTTCTCGGTCAGCGCGAACACCCCGTCCCAGTCGGCCGAGGGCGGCTTGAGCGAGAATACCTCGCATTTCTTTATATACGATTTAGTCGGGCCGTCGTCCGGCCGCTCGGCGGCGAGCGACGACAGGAGCTTCGCGGCTTTCTTCCAGTCCCTCGTATCGAAGACCTCGTGGGCTTCGTCGAAGCGGGCTAGGAAGTCGAGCGTACCGTTATCCGCGTCGGACTTGAAGCCGATCAGCTCCCATAGCTGGACCGGCGTGTTGATGCCGACCACCCTGACCCGGTCCAGTCGCCTGGCTAGGAACTCGTCCCCGGCTTCCTTGTACGTCGCGTCCGACATCAGTATCCAGCTGCCGTACTGCTTATTGACGCCCTCGAGCCTGGCGGCGAGGTTCACCGCGTTGCCCATGATGGTATAGTCCATCTTGCGCTCCGTGCCCATGTTGCCGACGACCATGTCGCCGGTGTTGAGCCCGATACGGGTCAGGAGCGGGCTCGGCGTCATGCCGTCGGCTAGCAGCCGCTCGTTCAACTCGGCTTCCTTGCGCTTCATCAGCGCGGCGGAACGGCAGGCGAGCCTCGCGTGCTCCCGGTAATCGAGCGGGGCGCCGAAGAACGAGATGATCGCGTCGCCCTCGTACTTGTCTATCGTCCCCCGGTTCTCGAGGATGATGTCGCTCATGCCCGATAGATAGATATTGAGCAGCTTGACGAGCTGCTCCGCGTCCAAGGCCTCGGAGACGGTCGAGAAGCCGCGTATGTCGGTGAACATCGCGGTGATCCATTTCTTCTGGCCGCCGAGCTTGAGCATCGACGGGTCGGAGATGATCTCGTTGATCACGTCGCCGGACAGGTAGGTGCTGAACGCCTTGCGAAGGAAGCTCTTCTCCCGTTCGGATAATAGGAACGAAAGGAGGGAGTAGGCGATGAACGACGCCAGGGTGGATAGGAGCGGCGATAGCACGGCGACGTAGACGCCGGTGAAATGGAATACGGCGTAGTCGGCCAGGGCGACGGCGGCCGTCATGCCGAGCCCGACGAGCAGCTGCGCCTTCGTGTCGAGCCGGCCGATGACCAGCAGCACCGCCGCAGCGAGGGCCAGCGACAGCAGCGACGATACCCACAGCGGCGCCTCCCGCAGGAAGTCGCGCTGCAGTATCGTGTTGGCGACCGCGGCGTGCGTCCCGACGTTCTCGTACTTCGAGTCGAACGGGTTGACCCCGAAATCGGTCGAGCCCGTGCTGGTCCAGCCGACGATGCAGAACGCGCCGTCGAGCTTGCCGCGCAGGTGCTCGTCGTAGCGCAGGTGCCTCGCGTAGGACTCGGCCGCCCTGTCCCACAGGAGGGAGAAGTCGTCGCGCATCTGGTCGTACAGCTCGGCGTAGGCCGGGTCGTCGGCGTCCCGGGCCTCGTCGTACAGGGCGGGCACGCTGTCGCCGTAGCCCATGCCGACGAATTCCCCGACCGTCAGCCAGTACTCGCGCCGGGAGGCCAGCCAAGCCTCGCGGTCCTCGGCCGACCCGCTGTCGAGCGCGGCGGCGCGGTAGGCCTCGCTCTCGTCCCAGGCCGCCAGGCAGGCGTCGACCGGCGCGTAGCCCGGTCCGAGGGTCCAGCCCTGGTTCGCCCTGAGCAGCCTGACCGCGTCCGCGAACGTCCCGGCCTCGTCCCTGTACGTCAGCAGGTCGTGGAACGCGATATGGTCGAAGCTATCTATATATTTCTTCTTGGGCCAGCGGATCAGCATCGTGCCGTCCCCGGCCAACGGGACGCTCACGTCGCGGACGCCGTCCGGGTACTCGGCGCCGATCAGCCGCAGCTCGCGCTCGCCGTAGACGAGGCCCGGATTGCCGAGCCTGTCCAGGAGCGGCGCCAGGGCCAGCTGCAGGTACGGCTTGCCGTCGTAGAAGTCGACCAGCCTGATGCGCCTGCGCACGCCGTCCGAGTCGATGTCGACGTTCGTGAAGCCGGCGCCCTTGGACATGCCGCTGATCTCGGGGATGGGGACGAGGAAGCCCGCGCTTTCCTCCGGCATCGGCCGCTCGAGGGCCAGCGCGGGGTAGGCGAACCTGTCCTCCACCGCCTCCATCCGGCTAATGAACGACTCGTTAGGACTGGTATCCTGGACGTTCAGCGTCGTGTAGGCGTTCCCGAACAGGCGCATCGCCTGGCCCAGGTACGCGTCGTTCTCGATCGCGACGAGGTTCGCCTTGCCGTAGAGGTATTCTCTCGTCTCGTCGATATAGTCGACGAGGGCGCTGCCGTATTCCCCGGCGTCGGCCAGCGGTATACGCTTATTGGCGAGCGCCTGGAACACCTCGGCCATGTTCGAGCCTATCTCCTCGAACGCCGTGTCGAATTCCGTTTTAAGGCCGCCTCGCAGGTAGCTGCCGTCCACCGTCATCGGGCTCTTCTCGAGGTACTCGATATCGAAGACCACGTAGTCGGCCCCGAGCTCGGCCAGCGCCTCGAGGCCGTGGGCGAGCAGGCCCCTGGGCCATGGGTAGGTGCCGATCTTGTCTATCGAGGCGTCCTCGATGTCGAGCAGCACGATGGCCCCGTCTTCCGCCACGGCCGGTTTCAGGCCGAGGAAGAGGTCGTAGGCGCCGTGCTCGAGGTCGCGCCACGCCGGCGACAGGTAGAGCAGCGAGAACGCTACGCCTATGGCTATAGGGACGATTATAAGCCGCCGCGAAACTTTTCGTTTTGGCATCGGAGCCTCCGTGCTGATAAACTTTAATCACCGTAGTATACTACGCATATTCACGTTTAAAGGTGACATATGAAAAGAGTATGCGCATCCCTTGTATTGGCGTCGCTCTGCGTCTTCGGCGCCTTCAGCCAATCGAACGACTTCGTCGACGGCTTGATCGAATCGGATTCGGTCAGCGTCGGCCAGGCCGCCTACCTCGTGCTGGTCGCCTCGGACAACCTGGGAGACGACGCGGACGCCGAGCGCGCCTTCGAGATGCTCGGGAATTTCGGATGGGCCCCCGAGGGCGCTTCCGCCGATACCCCCATCAGGCTCAAGGACTATTCGTACCTCCTGATGAGCGCGTTCGGCCTCAGGGGCGGCCTCATGTACGCCCTGTTCCCCGGGCCTCGCTACGCGTACCGCCAGCTCGTCTCGAGCTTCGTCATCCAGGGCCGTTCCGACCCCGATATGGCCGTCTCGGGCCCGGCCGCCGTCAGGATGCTCGGGCGCGTGTTCGACGTGAAAGGGATAGCGGAATGAAGCGCCGTACCTCGAGCCTCGCCGCCGCCTGCTTCGCCGTCGCCGCGGCCCTGTGCGCCGGCAACGCGTACGCCGTGGATTTCGGCCTCACGATATCTAACGACTCGGAGTTGTCCGGCGGCGGCGGCGGCCTCTCGCTGTCGCAGGCCGACGACGCCGCGCTGTGGCTGTCGCTGCCGATAGGCGCCTCGTCGTCGATCTACGCGTCGGCCGTCTACGAATTCTCGGGCGACTTCACCTACCTGCCGTCGTACTCCGACAGCGTCCGCTGGTACTCGATCACCGCCGGGCGCGTCGAGTGGGAAGGCTTCGTCGGCCTGAGCGACTCGATGGGCCTCGGCTGGTCGGTCGGCCGGATACCGCTCCAGGACTACTCGGGCCGCGTCCTGAACGGCCTCCTGGACGGGGCTACGGTCAGGCTATCGGTCGGCCAGGCGGTCGTGAGCGCCGCCGCCGCCTATACCGGGCTGACCTTCAAGGACGACGCGACGATACTGATAGATGCCGACGACGAGAGCGCCTGGTCCGACGACGACGCGATCTTCGCCCCGCGCCGCCTGCTCGCCTCGGTCGGCCTGCGGCTGGTCGAGGTCGTGCCGTTCCACGATCTCGGGCTCGACGGCTGGGCGCAGTTCGACCTGGATACGGCCGGGGAGGCCGTTACCAATACGCAGTACGCCGAACCGTTCATCGAGGGCCGCGTCGCGCGGGCCATCCGATGGCGGCTCTGGGGCGCGGCCGAATTCGGCCAGGATCCCGCTTTCTTCTACGGCATGGCCGCCGGGGCGCGCGTCAGGCTGACGGCGCCGGAGCTGGCCGGCCTGCGGGTCACGGCCTCCTGCGCCTGGGCCGGCGGGGATTACGACGGCGACGGCGCCATGCGGGCCTTCAAGCCGATCACGGTCGGCTCGCTGTCGTCGGTGGCCGGGACGATGTTCACCGACGCGCTCGGCGCGTCGCTCGACGCGTCCGTCGTCCCCGCGCGGGGCTTGACGCTAGGGGCGGGATGCGCCGCGAATTTCAGGCCGAACGCAGAAGGGGAGCCGGCCTACCTGGGCTTCGAGCTGACCGGGCGGGCCGACTATAAGCCGGCCGGCGACGTGACGCTGACGGTAGAGGGCGGCTGCTTCGCGCCGAACGGGGCCGCCGATCCGGACGCCTCGGTAGAGTGGCTCGCGGCCGCGTCGGCGACGCTGCGGCTCTGACGACCAGCCGCGCGAGCGGCGAAAGGATACGGGACTATGATGAAGCGATGCATATTAACCGCGGCTATGCTGGTCGCCGTCGCCTCCGCGGCGATGGCCGCGACGCTGAACGCCACCGTCGTCGAGATAGCCGGTAAGGTCGAGTACCAGCTTCCGGGCAAGGGCTGGAAGCCGGCCAAGGTCGGCGACTCGCTGCCGAAGGGCACGATCGTGTCGACCGGCTTCAAGAGCACCGTCCTCCTGAAGGTCGGCCCGTCGACGGTCACCGTCAAGCCGATCACGAGGCTGTCGCTCGAGGAGATACTGCAGTCCGAGTCCGGCACCCAGACCCAGCTGTTCCTGATGGCCGGCAGGGTCAAGGCCGAGGTGACGCCGCAGGCGGGCTCGCCAGTCGAATTCCAGGTCAAGAGCCCTACCGCGACGGCCTCGGTTCGCGGCACGGGCTTCGAGTTCGACGGCACGAACCTGCTCGTCGAGCACGGCGCGGTGCAATTGAGGGCGCCCCACGGCATGACCCGCTACGTCAGGAACGGGGAGTTCAGCTACGTCGCCACGAACGGCTCGGTCACCTCGCCGGCGGCGGTCAGCCCCGAGGGCGGCCTCGAGCGCGTCGACGAGCTGATCGACCAGGCCGATTCGGACTCCAGGGTCGACGTACAGCTGGGCGGCGCCATCGACGTGACGACGCCGACGGCTACCGTGATCATCACGATACAGTAGCGAGCACGGCGTATACGAAAGGCCCGCGACAGGTCGCGGGCCTTTTCTTTTATGGGGCGTCGCGCGGACGCTAGAACGCGAGGCTCAGGGAGGCGCCGACGCCGGCGTATCGCCGTTCCGCGAGCGTGGCGAACGAGCCCGACGCGTAGCTCGCCCAGGCGGTCAGCGAGGCGTCCTGGGCTATGTCGACGACCGCGTAGGCCGTCGCGCTCGCGATCGCGTCGCCTACGTCGGCTATGGCGCTGGCGCCGACCGATACGTAGTCGCCGGCGATCAGGTTGGCCGTCGCGTATACGTAATGGCTACCCGGGTACGATTCCCCGGACGACAGCGCCTCGAGCGCCTCGGCCTCGCTCTCGGCGCCGTCGCTACGGTACCGATACTCGGCGGAGACGACGAACCTGCCGCCTACGGACCAATCCATGCCGACGGTAGCCTCGTAGCCGGCTCCTTCCCGATCGAAGAAGGCCGAGGCCGGGGCGGTATACGCCGCCTCCAGCCATAGCCCGACGACCAGGTCGGTCTTGAGGCTGACCGCCGCCGTGACCGATCCGTCTCCGCCGTCCCAGGCGGCCTGGAGCCCGAGGTCCGAGCCGAGGGCGTAGCCGTAGAGCCTGGCTCCGTAGCGTCCGTCGGCAGGCGCGATACCCGGTACGGCTACCGCCTCGACGCCGCCGAGCGGGCCGATCGGGGCGGCTAGCCGTATCGCGTCGACGCCGGCGCGCTCAGGCTCGAGGCCGACTATCGCGGTCTCTGCGAAGAGGTCGGCCGGGCTCCAGAGCCGAGCCGCGCCCCAGTTCACCACCTGCCGGCCGAGCGTCGCGACGATAGGGCCGGGAGACCAACGCAGGTAGGCCCGGTCGAGCGACAGCGCGAGCGCCGCGTCGCCCGTTCCGAGCGCGACGGCTCCGAGCCCGTCGCCGGCGGCAAGCGCGGCGGAGGCCGCCGTGCCGGTCAGCGCGTCGACCCTCCCCGAGAAGCTGGCCCGTACGCCGGGGCGCCTCGCGTCGAGGGTCAGCCTGAGCGATGCGTCGGAGCCGTAGCGCAGCTCGTCCTCCGCCCCTGCCGCGCCTTCGCTCCAGGCGCCGGCCGCCGCGAACGACGCCTCGCCCGACGCCGCCGGCCCGCCCGGCGACGCGGCCTGGCCGAACGCCGCGCCCACGAACGTGCCTGCTCCGAGGGCCGCGGCGAGCGCGGCCGCCGCCAATATGGTCGGACGCCTCATCGCTCGAGCGCCGCCCTGGTGAACATGCCCTGGTCGAGAGCCGGGTCGAGCTCGAGCGACTCCATCACCATCGTCGTGCTCGAGTCCTTGCGCAGCCGGTCGCGCAGCACGAGCTCGGTCGCGTACCAGCGGCCGGAGACGCGCTCGACCTTGACGGCCTCCATCGTCTTCAGGAGCCTGCCTGAGCGGGCGTACATGTCCTCGGCTAGCACGACGTAGCGCTCGGCGTCGACCTTGAGCACGCGGCGCTCGTACTTGGCCGACTGGGCCCTGGCCTTGAGCTCGACGACGTAGACCCTGCGGCCGCCGAGCTCCTCCTCTCCGGTCACCGCCGCGGAGTAGATCGAGCTCAGCTCGTCCGACTCGAGCGCGTCCTCGTACGAGAAGTCCGAGCCCATCATGCCTTCCTTGAGCAGGTGCCCCGATATGCGGACCGTATCCTGTTCCGCCGGGAAGTACATCCACAGGTCCTTGCCCAGCTTGAGCATGCGGGTGCCGGCGTCCTCGGGATTGGTGAACTCGACGAAGGCCTTGTCGGCGCCCATCGCCCACGCCCGCATCGACTTGACCCTGAGCTGGCCGCCTACGCGTATCTCCATCCGCGCCACGTACGCTATGCTCTCGAAGGCCTGGTTGCCGTCTATGCGCGCCAGCAGCTCGGCCGCGTCCGGGGCCTGCGCCGACGCCGCGGCGCCCAGGGCCGACAGGGCCAGCGACGCGCAGATCGCCTTGATCGATAGTCTCATATTCAAGCTCCTTTACGCCGACCTGATGGCGTCGATCGGGTTCATCCTGGCCGCGCTCCGCGAGGGTAGGTATGCCACGGCCGCCGAGACCGCCACGCCTATCATGAAGATGGCTACGGTCCACGGCACGCTGACGGTGAAGTATACGACGTTGTCCATCGGCCAGCTGAATGACGACATCGCCGAGGTGAGGTCCAGGCCTACCTTGCCCATGACGACGTTCAAGACGAGACCCAGGATCGCGCCGACGGCCGAGCCGACGAGGCCCATCATCGTGCCCTCGGCCAGGAACAGCGCGAGGACCTCGCGGTTGGGCATGCCCATGCTCTTGAGGAGGCCTATCTCCTTCTTCCGCTCGAGCACCACCATCATCATGATGTTCGTGATGATGAAGGCGCCTAGGAAGGCGACGATGACGTACATCCAGAAGTAGATGGACTCGGCCATCAATATGAAGCGCGGGAAGTCGCCCATCGCCGTCCATGACCGGACCGATAGGCCGTCCAGGCCGCTCTCGGCCAGCGCCTTCTCCATCGCCGCGGCCGCCTCGTCGGCGTCGCGGTAGTCCGGCAGCATCGCCAGCACCTGCTGGGCCCCGACGCCCAGCGCCAATAGCGAGCGGGCGTCCTCGAGGCCGATCTGGAATACCGCGTTGTCCAGGGTATTCACCCGGGTGCGGAATATCCCGACGACCCTGAATTTCTTGAAGCCCATGCCGTAGTCGGCCCGCTCGGTCAGCACCTTGAGCGTGTCCCCGACGCCGAGGCCGAGGTCCCGCGCCAAGGCCTCCCCGAGTATCGTCTCTCCCGGCCCCTCGATGTAGCGGCCGCCGTCGAGCACGCTGCGGTCGAGCATCAGGAGCTTCCTCTCGGCGGCGGGGTCTCCGGCTATGCCGAGCGCGGCCTTGCTGCTCGCGCCGGCCGACAGTATCACCCCGAAGCGTATCCGCTCGGCGAAGACGGCGCCCTCGAGGCCCGGGACGCCCTCGAGCGCCCGTATGACCGCGCCGGAATCCGGGATCGCCGCGTCGATCGGCGAGAAGCGCTCCCGTTCCCTGTATCCGTCGGTCACGATGTTCACGTGGCCGACCTCGTTCTTGGTGTAGTTCTTGACGATCGACCCGAGGAAGCCGCCGACCATGCCCTGCATGAACACGACGAGCAGGATAGCTATGGCCACGGACGACGCCGCGAGCGCCGTGCGCCTGCGGTTCCTGCCGAGGTTCCGCAGCGCCATCGAAAGTAGTCTCATCGCGTCCTCCTTAGACGAAGCGCAGCGCGTCGGTCACTTCGAGCCTGGCGGCGCGCTTGGCCGGTATCCTCGCGGCCACGAACGCGACGACCAGCCCGAACGCGAACCCGACGACCATGGTCGCGGGGTTCCACTCGCCGTAGAGCGTACCGGTCAGCGGTAGGCCGCCCATGTCGATCGAGCCGATGACGGCGCCTATCGACATGCCGACCTCGACGAAGTACCAGTCCATCAGCGCGCCGAGCAGCACGCCGCCCAGGCTGCCGACGGCGCCGACCAGCAGCCCCTCGAGCGTGAAGAGCCGGCGTATATCCTTCGGCGACATGCCGTAGGCCCGGAGCACTCCGATCTCTCGTATCCTGGCGTAGACGCTCATCAGGATCGTGTTGACTATGCCGACCGCCGCTATGAGCAGCACGACGAGTATGATCATGTACGAGAACTTGCTCTTCATCGCGCGCATCGCAAGATAGTCCTTCGCGAGCTCGGTGATCGAGTCGACCCGCAGGCCCGGCAGGGCCGCGCCGGCCCGCGCGGCTATCCCGTCGGCGTCGGCGAGGGTGGCGTCCAGGCTGGGCGCCCTGGCGGCGGCGACGACCAGCTCGCTCGCGAAGCCGTCGGTGCCGAGCAGCTCGTCCGCGTCGCCGTAGGCCATGAACAGGCCGGAGTCGTTGATATAGGGCATCGGCGTGAAGACGACGCCGCCGACGCGGTACTCGTCGGCGTTGACGTTCTCGTAGACCGTCGAGGCGGAGACGACCAGGTAGTCGCCTACCTCGACGCCGAGCTCCTCGGCCAGGCCGGAGCCTATGACCACGTCGCCGGGCTCGGCCGCGCTCAGCCACGACCCTGAGACCACGGCCTCGGGCAGCTTGAACACCCGCGCGTCCAGTTCCGGGTCGACGGCGGTCGCGACGACCGGCAGCGAGTCCTCGTAGTTCGAGACGTTCGCCACGAAGCGGGCGCGGGGCGCGACCGCCGTGATCCGCCGGTCGGCGGCCATGATCGCGCGCATCGCCGCCTCGGGGTCCGGGACGCCGTAGTCGAGCGGCGTGCCGAGCTGGTTCGAGACGTACTCGGGCGTGCGGACCTTCGCTACCGACTCGGTGTAGTCGATCATGTTGTCCAGGGTGATGCGGTCCATGCCGACGAGCACCGAGTCCATCATGATGAACAGGCCTATGCCGACCGACATGACGACGCCGGTGATCACCGTCCGGCGCTTGTGCCTGAGCACGTTGCGCGCCGCTATCTTCCAGAGCGCTCCCACGGCTACCTCCTCTCGTCGGCTACGAGGCGGCCGTCGCGGATGGTCACGACCCTTCGGGCGTGCTGCATGACCAGCTTGTCGTGGGTCGAGAAGACGAAGGTCGCGCCGCGAGAGGCGTTGATGGACTTCATCAGGTCGACGATCTCCTCGGCGGTGCGGCTGTCTAGGTTGGCGGTGGGCTCGTCCGCCAGCACCACGGACGGGTCCTTGACCAGGGCGCGGGCGATCGCGACGCGCTGCTCCTGGCCGCCCGAGAGCTCGCGCGGGAACCGGTCGGCCTTGCCCTCGAGGCCGACCGCGGCGAGCATCTCGAGCGCCTTGGCCCGCACGGCCGCCTTGTCGCGCCGCTTCTCGATCACGAGCGGCAGCTCGACGTTCTCGACCACGGTCAGCACGGGTATCAGGTTGTAGGACTGGAAGATGAAGCTGATGCGGTCCTTGCGGTAGTCGGACAGCTGCTGCTGCGTCGCGGCGCCCAGGTCGGCGCCCTCGTAGACGACGCGCCCCGAGCTCGGCTTGTCCAGGCAGCCTATGATGTTGAGCAGCGTCGTCTTGCCCGAGCCGGACGGGCCGACCACGGCCAGGAACTCGCCCGGCTCGACGTCCATAGAGACGCCGTCGAGCGCGCGCACCTCGTTGTCGCCCTTGCTGTAGATCTTGGTCAGGTCCTTGAGCTCCAATACGTTCATAACGCCTCCCCGCGCGTCTTGCGCGCCGTCGCTAGAATGGTCTCGAGTTCGGATAGGTATTCGTCGAGCGCCCTCCCGCCCTCTACGCTCAGGCGGACGCCGGTGTACGGTTTGTTGGCCTTGAAGCTCTTGCGGATCGAGACGAGTCCCGCCTCCTCGAGCGTCTTCAGCTGTATCGACAGGTTCCCCGCGCTCATCGACAGCGCGTCGCGCAGCTCGGTGAACCCTATCTCCGGCTCCTCGCCGGAGGCCAGGTAGGTCAGTATCATCAGCCGCGACTTCTCGTGGATCAGCTTGTCCAGCCCGAGCCTCGCGAGGCGGCTTCTCCCTGCCACGGTTAGTCCCCCGCCTCGCGCCCGGCAGCGGCCTTCGCCGCCGATATCTCCGCGGCCTGGGCTATCGAGAACGCGAAGAACATGCCGCCGTAGATGACGAACAGCCACAGGAACGGCGCCCGCTCGACGAAGAGGAGCGACGCGAGGCCGAGCAGGATGCCCCAGTAGCCGATCACGTAGTACGGCCGGAGCCCGCCCTTGCCCGCTATGACGTTGGCCATCACCCCGAACAGGAACGAGCTGACCGGCAGCGCCAGCCAGGGCCTGCCCGCGTAGAACGCGTAGGCGATGCCGGCTACCATGCCGAGCGTCAGCGGCATCGTCACGTGCGCCATCGGCCCGCCGAAGAACGAGTCGAGCACCTTCGCGAAGCCGTCGCTCCCGGCGACCTGGACCGCTCGCCTCGACATCAGCACGATCTTGAGGGTGCCTCCGCCGACGACGAACAGCGCGAGCGCCGCGAACAGGGCGAGCTTGGCCGGGGTCGGTATAGCGTCGAAGCCGCCGTAGCGCGAGGCGAGCAGGTGGGCCGGCAAGGCGAACAGGCTTATGTTCAGGCCGGCCAGCGCGGAGAAGGTAACCCAGCCGGGCGGCGACGATACCTCGCGCAGCATAGGATCGTTCCGCCTGACCGCGCGCTTCAGGTCCTCTATATCGGCGCTCAGCCGTTCTATCGTCTTGTCGTCCATCATTCCCTCCATAAACTAGTTTATAACGTAAACCATGGCGCCGACAATGGTTTTCCGTGCGATTTCGCTTGATTTGTATAATACTATGTAATACATTGTATAATGTTATGGCAGATACATTGAATCGCCGGAGGTACGTATGATCGAACAAGCCGATCCCGGCGGCGAGCTGGGGCGGGCCGTCGACAAGTGGCGCTCCCAGAGCCGCAAGGGCTTCCTGGAACTATGCATACTCGCCTGCGTACGCGGCGCCGGCCGGAGCTACGGCTTCGCGATGCTCGAGCGCCTGTCGAGCGCCGGCCTCGAGGTCGGCGAGGGGTCCCTGTACCCGCTCCTGACGCGCCTCGTGCGCGAGGGCATGCTCGAGGCCAGCTGGGAGACGCCGGCCGAGGGGCATCCGCGCAAGTATTACCGCCTGTCGCCCCTCGGTTCCGCCTTCCTCGAGCGGGTAGGCCCGGAACGCGAGCGCGACCAGCGGGCCCTCGAGGCGATTCTCTCAGGCGCGTGTCCCTCCGGAAGCGAGGGGGGCGGCGAGGATAAGGTCGACGAGGACCGCGACGATAGCGCCGCGCGGGGCGGCGCCGAGCCCGTATAAAGGAGCGAACGATGACCAAGCGACAGTACCTTGATGAACTGGAGGCGCAGCTGTACTTCCTCGAGGAGGCCGAGCGCTCCGACGCGCTGCGCGAGTTCGAGAGCCATATAGACGACACGATAGCGGCGCGCGCCGACCTCGGCGAGGAGGCCGTCGTCGACAGGCTGCCGCCGCCGGCCAGCGTCGCGGCGCGCTACTACGCCGAGGCCGGCCCGGAGGCGTCGGACGGCGAGCGCGACCGCGAGCGGGACCGCGAGGAGGGGCGCGGCCGGGGCGGCTTCTCCTTCGGCGGGCTTCGCTCGATGTTCAGCTTCGCCAGGCGGGAGGAGCGCGAGCTGTCAGGCGGGGCCGACGGCGTCGACCGCGTCGTGATCGAGTCGGTAGCGTGCGACGTGTCCGCCAAGACCGGCGACGCGTTCTCGTACGTGGTCCGCGGGCGCTGGTCCGACGAGACGGCTCCGCGCGTCCGGCGCGACGGCGGCTCCTGGCGCATCGACTGCGGCCCCGACGCGGACGAGCTCGAGCTGGTCCTGCCCGGGTCGGTCGTCGAGCTGATAGCCAACGGGGCCTCGGGGGACCTCGGCCTCGAGCTGCCGCCCGCCGCCTCGGCGATGGTCAGGACCGCGTCCGGCGACGTGTCGTGCCGAGCCTCCGGCGGCGTCGTCGAGCTGACCTCGGCGTCCGGGGACGTCTCGGTATCGGGCAGCCCGGCGGCGGTCCGGGTCGGCACCGCCTCGGGCGACGTCAGCGTCGACGGCGCGTCGGGCGAGGCGCGGATCGATACCCAGTCGGGCGATATCACGCTCCGGCTGGCGTCGGGCGACGCCGACGCGTCGGTACGCAGCGCGTCGGGCGACGTAGCGATACGGCTCGCTCAGGGCGCCGCGCCCGAGCTGCTGGCCGAGAGCGTCTCGGGCGACGTATCGGCTCCCGGCGACCGCGTCGGGAAGGGCCCGGTAGGCTCGCGGATCGTCGCCTCGGGCGGCCCCGGCCGCGTCCGCGTCAAGACCGTCTCCGGCGATATCAGCGTCCGCTAGCCGCGTAGGGAACGCCCCGGCGCTGTACTCCGGCCCGGGGCGTCAGTATATTCGTCGGATGAGATATCTGACTATCGCGCTCATGTTTATCGCCGCCTCCTGTCAAGCCCAGGCGCCGGCCGACGCGGCGGCGCGGGAAGGAGCTATGACCATGGACGATGATACGAACGCCATCGTGCTCGGGGGCGGATGCTTCTGGTGCCTCGAGGCTGCCTTCGAGCTGGTTCCGGGCGTCCTCGCCGTCGAGTCGGGCTACGCCGGCGGTGACAGGGCCGATCCCAGCTACGAGCAGGTCTCTACCGGGCTCACCGGGCACGCCGAGGTGGTCCGCGTCGCCTTCGACCCCGAGGCCGTCTCGCTGCCGACCCTCCTCGAGCTGTTCTTCAGGATCCACGACCCGACGACCGAGGACAGGCAGGGCGCGGACGTCGGCACCCAGTACCGTTCGATCATCCTCTACGCCGACGAGGCGCAGAAGGAGGCGGCCGAGGCGGCGATCAAGGCGGCCGGTTCCCGCTACGCGCGGCCCGTCGTCACCGACCTCGAGAGGCTCGACGCGTTCTGGCCGGCCGAGGAGTATCACCAGGACTTCTACCGCAAGAACCCGGACTACGGCTATTGCCGCGCCGTCGTGGCGCCCAAGGTCGAGAAGGCCAGGTCCTTCGTCGACCAGCTCGTCCCCGCGAAGCCGTGATAGGCGAGAACGGGCGAAGAGTATTAGAGAATAAGAGTCAGGAAAGAGTCGGAATTAAAAGGGAAATTGAACCACGGAGGCGCGGAGTCACGGAGAAGAGGGTGCTAGGGGTTTAGGGTCACGGAGGCACGGAGAAGAGGAGGAGGGCAGAGCCATGGCTTGGCCCTTCCGGCTCATGCATCGGTTTCCTCTGTGCCTTAATGGCTCAACGTGAGGCCTTCGAATAAGTAATTTCCCGCAGAGGCCGTATAGGTGAAGACGGGAACATGATGCTACAGGATGGAAGAAGATGGACATGATGAAGATAAGTCCAGTTTTAGGACCTATCTTGTTCATCCTGTCCAAATCTTGATAATCCTGTTCCGTCTTAATCCTATTCCTCTGTGCCTCCGCGGCAGATTCTACGTAATCCGGCCGGATCAGTCGCGGAACATCCTGGCTATGCGCTGCTTGTACAGCTCGGCGACCACGTGGCGCTTGATCTCCTGCTTGGCGGACAGCTCGCGCCCGACCTCGAACGGCTCGGGCAGCAGCTCGAAGCGGAAGATGCGCTCGAAGCTCTTGAAGCCGGTCTTCTGGTTGACGGCCTGGCCTATCTCGTAGTCGAACAGCTCCCTGACCTCGGGCTGGGCGAGCAGCGCCTCGTAGTCGACGATGGGCACGTTATTGTCCTTGGCCCACGCGACGACGGCGTCCTGGTCGGGTACGATCAGCGTCGCGAGGAAGCGCTGGTCCTGGCCGAGCACGACGGCCTGCTTGACGTAGGCGCTGTCGCAGATGCGCTGCTCGATAGGCAGCGGCTCGACGTTCTCGCCGCCGCGCAGCACGATGGTGTCCTTGGCCCGTCCGGTCAGCTTGAGGAAGCCCTGCCTGGTCAGCATGCCGAGGTCGCCGGTGTTCAGCCAGCCGTCGTCGCTCAGGACCTTGGCGGTCAGCTCGGGCTTCTTGTAATAGCCGAGCATCACCTGCGGGCCGCGCACGTGGACGACGCCCTTGCGGCACCTGCCTAGGTCGGCGCCGGCCTCGTCCACTATCCTGAACTCGGTGCCGCGGATCGCCGGCCCGACGGTGCCCATCACCGGCTTGCGCTGCGGCCGGAGTCCTATCACCGGCGCCGTCTCGGTCAGGCCGTAGCCCTCGAGTATCTGCACGCCTATCGTATCGAAGAAGATGTCGACCGACGCGGGCATGGCGCCGCCGCCCGAGATGCCGGCCTTGAAGCGCCCGCCCAGCTTCGTCTTGATCTTCTTGAATACGAGGAGCTCGCCGAGGCCGCGCAGCGGCGCGAGCAGGATGAGCGGCACGGCCGCGACCGCGGCGTCCAGTATCCTGGAGCGGTTCCCGAAATCGGGCAGGCGGCCGAGCATCATGTTCTTGAAGTAGGCGAAGCTCTCGCCCGTGGCGACGAAGAACCCGAACAGCGCCTTCTTGGCGCCGCCGGCCTGCCGTATGCTCTTGTAGACGCCGTCCTTGACCGATTCCCAGATACGGGGCACGCTGGCCATCCAGTGGGGCCTGATGGCCTGGAAATCCGGCAGCATCACCGCGCCGATCGGCTTAGAGTAGGCTATCGAGTTGTGCACCCCGATGATGGCGTACTGGACGATGCGCTCGAACGAGTGCCAGACCGGCAGCACCGACAGCCATATCTGCCCGGGCTTCAGGTCGATGATCTCCGGCAGCACCTCTACCTGGTGCATGAAGTTGCGGTGCGACAGCATCACGCCCTTCGGCTCGCCGGTCGTGCCGCTCGTGTAGATGACGGTAGCCACGTCGGACGCCTCGCCCTTGGCCGCCTCGGCCTCGTACTCCCCGGGCCTGGCGCTCCTGCGCGCGCGGCCGCGCGCGTAGACCGCCTCGAAATCGGTCACCGCCACTCCGGCGGCCTTAGCCTCGGCTACGGCGCCTTCGGACGGCGGATCGAACGATACGATCGTCGTCAGCAGCGGCATCTCCCGCTTCCCGGCTATAAGCTTGGCGAGCTGCCTGTCGTTCTCCACGATGGCCATGGCGCACTCGCTCCACGACAGGATGTAGGCCAGCTCCTGGTCGGTCGCGTCGCAGCCCCGCGGCACGTCGGCCGCGCCGAGCCCTATGATCGCCAGGTCGCTGATCAGCCATTCGCGGCGGTTGTCGGCGATGAGCCCGATCCTCTCGCCCCGCCTCAGGCCGAGCTCGAGGAGGCCGGCCGCGAAGGTAGCCACGTGCTCGAGCAGCTCGGCGTAGGTCGTCGGCCTGAACCGGCCGTCGCCGTCCTTGCTGTACTGCATCACGAGCTCGGGTCGAGCCTTGACCCGTTCCATGAACATCGTCGCGAGCGTCCCGGCCATCGTAGCCTCCTCGTTGGTCTCTTTTGACAATATAATAAAAAGTGTAAAGAGACGCAAGGGGCGAAAAGTGTCGGCGAAAACCTTGGGCGGTCAGCGCTCCAGCTTTATGCGGTCGGACGGCGCCTCGTCGAAGTAGCCCTTGAACAGGCTCTCGACCTCGTCGAGGCCGTCGGCGTTCTGGATGGCCCAGCGCAGGTGATGGCCGAAGGTCAGATTGTCGCAGTAATAGAAGAAGAAGCGCCTGACGCGGCTGATATGCAGCGGCTCTGGCAACAGCGTCCGGATCAGGCTTATCATCCTCAGGCCCGTCTCCTCAATCGGCGCGCTCAGGCTGAAGGCGGGATCCGCTTCCTTGCCGCGGATCAGCGAGAATATCCATGGCCTACGGACCGCCTCGCGGCCGAGCATCGCGCCGGCGGCCCCGTACCGCTCCATGACCGCCCTATAGCCCGCCAGGTCGCGGATGTCGCCGTTGCCTATCACCGGGATGCCTATGGCCTTCGACACGGCCGCCACGTACTCCCAATGGCCCGAGCGCCTGAACTTCTCGTGCTTGAGCCTGGGGTGGATGACGAGGTAGTCGGCGCCGGCGTCCTCGAGCGCCCGGCAGAAGGCTATCAGCGCCTGTTCCGACGCCTCGTAGCCGAGCCGCAGCTTAGCCGAGACCGGGACGCCGGGCGCGGCCTCCTTGAGCGCGGCTATCAGGCGGGCCGCCCTATCCGCGTCCTTCATCCAGCTGACGCCGCCGCCGGACTTCTCTATGACCGGGGCGGAGCAGCCGAAGTTCGCGTCTATGCCGCCGAGGCGGGAGCCGGCGGCGAGCCTCTCCCCCAGGAGCCGCGCGGCGGCTCCGGCTATAGGCTCTATCTCGACGCCGTACAGCTGCACGACGGTGCGCTCGGGGCGCGGCTCCGAGTCGACGAAGTAGCGATCGAACGGCGAGTTCGCCAGGTAGCCCGAGGCGCTGGTCATCTCGGTGTAGTAACGGTCGCATCCTCCGAACGGCTCGATGAGCTCGCGGAGGGGGCGGTGGCTCAGCTCGACCATCGGGGCGAGCATCAGGGCGCGGGGCGGGAGCGGCTGCATCGGCGCACTATACGCCGCCGCCGGGCGCCGGCGCAAGCGGTCGCCCGCGCGACGATTGACTCTACCACGACTTATGCGGTATAAACCCAAGGCGCGAGTATCGGCGCTTCCGCGTCGCGGTCGCCTATCGATCGGCGGCGCGGCCCGCGGCGGTATGCCGCGTCCCAATAACCGAAATCGACGTTCCGGCAATATCTTCAGGAGGAATTCGTGAGCGTAAAGATCAGGCTCAAGAAATTCGGCGCTAAGAGGCGCCCGTATTATCGCATCGTGGTGCTCGATAGCCGCCAGCCGCGCGATGGCAAGACCATCGACGAGCTCGGCATCTACCACCCGGTCGAGAAGGAAGGCGCTCAGCTCCGCATCGACGAGGAGAAGGCCCGAGCTTGGCTCGCCAAGGGCGCGCTCCCGACCGATACGGTCCGCAGCCTCCTCAACAAGCAGAACATCCGTCTCGGCTAAAGGGTACGGGCGTCGTAAAGGACGCCCGAGGCCCCGGCGCCAAGCCTCGAGGCGGGTTTTCTCGCTAGGGATCCTGGCGAACCCGCCGGACGAAAGGGCCAAGGAATGGAACGAGATTTAATCGAGTATATAGCCAAGTCGCTCGTGGACGACCCCGCGGCGGTCTCCGTCAACCTCGTCGAGACTGACGAGGGCACGGTGGTCGAGCTGCGCGTCGCGCAGGACGACATCGGCAAGGTCATCGGTAAGCGCGGCCGCATCGCCAAGTCTATCCGCACCCTGCTGTCCGCGGCCGCTACGCGCGGCGGCAAGGACGCCAAGCTCCTCATCCTCGACTGACCGTGGACCTCTTAGCGCTCGGCCGCCTCGGCAAGCCCCACGGCGTCGACGGCCGCCTCCGCCTCGTCCCCTTCTCCGGCGAGACGGAGCACCTGCTGCGCCTTACCGAGGCGACCCTACGCGGGGACGGCCGCGAGCTTTCCGTCCGCATAGAGTCGGTGACGCCGCACGGCGGCTCGTCGCGCGGCGGCGGCGCCCTCGTCAAGATAGCCGGCTACGACTCGCCGGAGCGGGCCGCGACCTTGTCGGGCATGGAGCTGTGGGCTCCCCGCGACATGGCGGCCCCGCTCGACGACGGCCAGTACTACTACGCCGACCTCGTCGGCTGCTCCCTGGTCGCCGACGGGGCGGAGCTCGCGTCCGTCGTGGCCGTCTGCGACGCGGGCGGCGGCGACCTGCTCGAGGTGCGTAAGCCCGACGGCTCGTCCGCCTTCGTGCCGTTCCGCAAGGAATTCGTAGGCGAGGTCGACGTCGCGGCCAAGCGCGTGGAGCTCGTCGCGCCGTGGATACTCGAGTAAGGCGCGGCAGCCGATGAAGCTCGACATACTGACGCTGTTCCCCGGCATACTCGAGGGTTTCTTCACGAGCTCTATAATGGCCCGAGCCGTCGAGCGCGGCCTCGTCGGCTATTCGCTGACCGACATCCGCGACTTCGCCACCGATAAGCACCGCAAGTGCGACGACGAGCTGTTCGGGGGCGGCGCCGGTATGCTCATGATGCCCGGCCCGGTCTCGGCGGCGCTCGAGTCGGTCGGGGCCCGGGAGTCTAGGGTCGTATACGTCACGCCGGGCGGCCGGCTGTTCAACCAGGCCTACGCGCGCGAGCTGGCCTCGGAGGAGCGGCTGGTCATACTATGCGGCCGCTACGAGGGCGTCGACCAGCGCGTCGTAGACCGCTACGTGACCGACGAGATAAGCATCGGCGATTACGTGCTGTCGTCCGGCGAGACCGCCGCCCTGGTCATCGTCGACGCGATCTACAGGCTCATACCGGGCGTGATCACCGGCGAGTCGCTCGACGAGGAGAGCTTCGAGGGCGGCTTGCTCGAGTACCCCCAGTATACACGACCGGCGGTTTATGATACCATGGCAGTCCCTGACGTTTTGGTCTCGGGCCACCATGCCAACATCGTCAAGTGGCGCATGAAGAAACGGCTCGAGAAGACCCTCTTGTACCGTCCCGACCTGCTCCAGGGCAAGGGACTCGAGGGTGAGCTCAGGGCGATGATACTGGAATTAATTGGACAAGGGGGAGAGGCATGAACCTCATAAAGAAGATCGAGGCCGAGCAGACCAAGGCCTATCAGGACGTAAAGGCCGGCGATACGGTCCGCGTGTACTTCAAGATCGTCGAGGGCAAGACCGAGCGCATCCAGATCTACGAGGGTCTCGTGATCGCGATGAAGAACGCCGGCATCGGCCAGACGCTGACCGTCCGCAAGAACTCCTACGGCGTCGGCGTCGAGCGCGTGTTCCCCATGCACTCGCCGCGCATCGAGAAGATCGAGATCGTGCGCTACGGCAAGGTCCGCCGCGCCAAGCTGTACTACATCCGCGAGAAGATCGGCAAGAAGGCCAAGATCAAGGAACAGCTCGGCGGCCGCAAGCCCCCCGTCCGCTCCCAGGCGGTCCAGGGCTGATCCTTGCAACCGGTCGGTCCGAAAGACAGGTCGACCGCTCCG
>QKAK01000054.1 GCA_003247225.1 Spirochaetota bacterium
CTCGTCGTTCGACGCCGACGGGCTAGCGATGCTCGAGGGCCGGATGGCTATAGGCGACATCCGCTCCACCGCCGTCATAGAGGCCGCCAAGAAGCGCGCCGCCGAGTCGCGCGCCGCCCTGCAGGTACGCGATTGCCCGCCCGGGGTCTCGTGCCCGGCCACCCACGCGATCGAGGGCGCCGACTACGTCGTGCTGGTAGCCGAGCCTACCGAATTTTCGATACACGACCTGGGCGCGGCCGCCCGCCTAGCGCGCGGCCGGGGTATCCCGGCCGGCGTCGTCATCAACAAGGACGGCTTCGGCGACGCCGACGTCGCTGGATTCTGCGAGCGGGAAGGCATCCCGGTGATCGGCCGCATCGCCTTCGAGCGGGAGCGGGCCGCATCCGGCGCCGCCGCCGAGCTGTGGAGCGATGACGCCGCGATCTCAGGCGAGATGGACGCGATACTGGCGCGGGCGCTGGCCGCCGCCGGCGCGCGGACGGTCGGAGGGCGGCGATGATCACCGTGAGCGTAGCCAGCGGCAAGGGCGGCGCCGGCAAGACGTCGCTATCGGCCGCGATAGCCGAACGTCTCGGCCCTTCCTGCGTTTTCGCCGACTGCGACGTTGACGCGGCAAACGGAGCCATAGCGCTCGGCGCGAAGGGCACGCGCAGCGAGCCGTACTTCGCCGGCCCCGGCTTCGAGATCGACCCGGCCGCCTGTACCTCGTGCGGCGCCTGCCGGGCCGCGTGCCGCTTCGGCGCCATCGAGCGCGCGAACGGGTCGTTCCGCGTCGTGCCTGAGCTCTGCGAGCGTTGCGGCGCCTGCCTGAGCCGATGCCCGGCCGAGGCGATTCGGACCTACGAGAAACAAGCCGGCGAGCTCCTGGTATCGGACTCGCGGCTCGGCATGCGCATCGTGCACGCCGAGCTCGAGCCCGGCGAGGACACGAGCGGCAAGCTCGTCGCGCAGGTCCGCGGGCGCGCCGCCGAGCTGGCCGGCGAGGACGCGGTGATAGTCGTCGACGCGCCGCCCGGCATTGGCTGCCCGGTCATCGCGTCGATCACAGGCTGCGACCTGGTCGTCGTCGTCGTCGAGGCGAGCGCCTCCGGCGTACGCGACGCCGCGAGGCTCGTCGAGCTGGTAGGCTCGATGAGGCGGCGGGCGATGGCCATCGTCAACAAGTCGGGCCTGAACCAGGCGATGGACGACGCGGCGCGGGCCATGCTCAAGGAAGCTGGCATCCCCGTAGCCGGGGAGATCCCCTTCGACCCCGCGCTGCGCTCGGTCGAGGAATCGAACAGGACGTGGGCCTCGCTCGACGGCGAGGCGGCTACGCGAATACGATCGGCGCTCTGCGCCGTAGACGGCGCGATAGGCGCCTTTAAGGAGAAACGATGAGATACGCGGTACCCACCGACGACGGCGAGACCGTCGCTAAGGTCTTCGGGCGAGCCTCGAGCTTCGCGATCTTCGACCAGGCCGACTCGAGCCTGGTCGTCCACAGGAACGACGGCATAAACGCCGAGCACGGCGCGGGCACCGGAGCGGCCTCTTTCCTCGCGGACAAGGGCGTGAACGTCGTGCTGGCCCCCGAGGTCGGCCCCAAGGCCTCCGCGGGGCTCGCCGCGGCCGGCATCGAGGTCGTCGTCGCCGCGACCGGCACGAAGCTGCGCGCCGCCATCGACGCCGCCATAGCCAAGTAAGATTAGCCTCCGAATAGAAAGGAAAACCTATGAGAATCGCCATACCGTTGACCGGCGGCAAGCTATCCGCTCACTTCGGCCACTGCCAGGAATTCGCGATCATCGACGCCGACCCCGACGCCAAGACTATCGGCGTCCGCGACGACGTCACGCCGCCGCCCCACGAGCCCGGTCTCTACCCCGCCTGGCTCGCCGAGCGAGGCGCCACCCATATCATCGCCGGCGGCATGGGCCAGAAGGCCCAGGAACTGTTCGCCCGGAACAAGATCGCCGTCGTCACCGGCGCGCCGGCGGACGACCCCGAGGCCATCGTCGGGCTGTTCCTGCGGGGCCGCCTCGTTACCGGCGCCAACGGCTGCGACCACTAGGACGGGGCGTCGCCGGACGGGACTCGCCCAGCGACGCTATCGCCTCGCGGAGGCGACGGCCGCGCGCAGCGCCTTGACCCCGAGCAGCGAGCAGTGCTGCTTGTTCTCGGGGATGCCGCCGAGCGCGCCGACCACGTCGTCGTCGGTGATCGCGAGCGCCTCGTCGAGGGTCCTGCCCTCGGCGAGGACGGTGAGCATGCTGCTCGTCGAGATGGCGCCGGGGCAGCCGTACGACTTGAACGCGATACGCTCGATCCTCTCGTCGCGCACGGCTATCCATAGCTTCATCTCGTCGCCGCAGCCGGGGTCGCCGATGCAGGCGTAGCCGTCCGCCTCGTCGTCGGCCATCTCGCCGACGTTACGCGGATTGGTGAAGTGGTCGATGACGGCGTCGGTATAATACAGGATCGGCCCCGAATAGCCGCCATCCTCGTCGTTACGCTCGGAATCCATGGCACAAGCTCCTATTTCGTGCCAATATAGCATATGCCAATATTTCCGGACAATGGGATCCGAGATTTTCTACGCCCGGAACGCTTCACGATCCGGCCGCTTGACTATAGAATCGACGGCGAGGAGCACCCATGAACTACCGACGAGCCGTAGCCTCTATGCTGTTCGCGCTATGCGCGGCGCCAGCCCTCTGGGCCCATCCGCACGTCTTCATCGACTCGAGCCTCGAGTTCGAGATGAGCGGCCGGGACTGCGTCGGGATAGTGGTATCATGGACCTTCGACGTCGTCTTCAGCGCCGACATCATAGGGCAGTTCGACAAGGACCGCGACGGCGCCTTCGACGAGGCCGAGACCGCGACGGTGCAGGCCAAGGCGTTCTCGAACCTCCGCAAGTACGGCTACTTCACCTTCGTGCGCAAGGGTTCCGTCAGGACCTGCCCGGAAGCGGTCGAGGCCTTCGGGGTCAGCCAGAGCGACGGCCGCGTGACCTACCGCTTCAGGGTCCCGCTCGAGGGCAAGGGCGTCTCGGACGACTTCAGCGTCGCCACCTTCGACTCGACCTTCTACTGCGCGACCAAGTACGTCGACGGCGCGGCGAGCGTCCGCTGGATAGGCGACCGGCCGGCCGACGAGCCGACCATCGCGATAGCCGCCAACAAGGACTACCCGGTCTACTACAATCCGCTCGGCAGCGCCACCGACTCCCGCGTCTACACGAAGTGGGAGAAAGGGCTCCAGACGGCCTACCCCGAAGAGATACGGGTCAGGTTCTGATGGCGACGATGATGAGGATGGGCCGCCCCGCCGTCAGGGCGGCCGCGCTGGCCTGCGCCATGGCGCTCGCCGCGGCCCCGCTCCTCGCGAGCCCGTTCACGTCGAGCGACGACGACGCGCCGCCGTTGCCGACGGTGCGCGCGCCCGGCTCGCAGGGCCCGATGGTCGAGACGCAGCGCGGCCTGCGCGAGCGCGCGGCCGAGTCGATACGGCTGTTCGCCGAGGAACCGTCCGGCAGGGCCCTCGCCGGCCTGCTCGCCGCCGCCTTCGTCTACGGCGTCCTGCACGCGATGGGGCCGGGGCACCGCAAGACCATCGTGTTCTCGCTGTTCATCGGAAAGAAGGCCGCTCCCTGGGAGCCGCTCGCGGCGGGCTTCATGGCCGCGGGCGTCCACGCCGGCGTCGGCATCGCCATCGTCGGGGTATTGTCGCTGGCCTACGGCGCGATAGCCGGCCTGGGAGACGCCGAGCGCGTCTCGGCCTACCTGGACGCCTCGACCTTCGGCGTCCTGATCCTGGCCGCCATCGTCCTCGCGGCCCTCAAGCTGCGCGCGATGGCGAGCGGCAAGGGGCGCGGGAGCGAGCCCTCTGGCGGGCGGCGAGGGCTGTACGGCATCGTCCTCGTCTCCAGCCTGATACCCTGCCCCGGCGCCACGATGATACTGCTGTTCGCGCTGTACGCCGGCCTGCCGTGGATAGGCGCCGCCGCCGTGCTCGCGATGTCGGTCGGCATGGGCGTGGTAATCTCCGCGGCCGGATACCTGGCCTACGCCGGCCGCGTCGGGCTATTCGGCAGCCTCAAGGCCCGCGAGAAGACGATCGGGCTGGTCTCGGACCTGCTCGAACTGGTATCGTACCTGCTGGTGCTCGGCTTCTCGCTGTACATGGCCTGGCCGACCATAACCGCCCTACCGGAGGTCCTGGGATTATGACGACGCAATCTGCCGCATCCGACCCGAGGGCGATACTGCTGGAGGCCCTCGACGACTACCGTTCGGCGCGCCCCGAGGAACGCGATACCTGCGACTCGTTCATCGCCTTCGTCGCGAGCCGCGAGGACTGCCTGCTCCGCTCCTGCCTCGCGGGGCACGTCACCGGCTCGGCCTTCGTCGTCGACCCCGACCTGCGCATGACCCTGCTCGTGCATCACGCCAAGCTGGACAAATGGCTCCAGCCGGGAGGCCACTGCGAGCCGGGCGAGGGCGCGCGCGAGGCGGCGGCCCGCGAGACCCTCGAGGAGACCGGCGTCCTGGCCGGCCAGCTCGGCGCCGGCATCTTCGATATCGACGTGCATCCCATTCCCGCGCGGGGAAGCGAGCCGGCCCATAGCCATTACGACGTCAGGTACCTGCTCGTGGCCGAGCCGGGCGCGACGACGGTCAGCGACGAGTCGCGGGCCGTCGAGTGGGTCGGCCTCGACGAGGCGGAGCGCCGCAACCCCGAGCCGTCGATAGCGCGCATGGCGGCCAAGGCGCGGGCGCTCCGAGGGGCGGGCTAGCCGTGGCCGGGCCCGGATCGACGATGGGCCGCGCGCTGCTCGGCGCGGCCGCCGCGGCGATCGTAGCCGCGGCGGCGGCCGGCTGCGCGACGGCGCCGAGGCGGCCCGCCGAGCGCCTCTTCCCGCTGCCGTCGGTCGAGCGATACGAACCGGCCGCGGTCTCGGAGGCCCAGCGGCTGATAGCCGAAGGCGGGCGTACGCTCGCGGGCAAGAAGGCCCTCGTCGTCCGCGGCGTCAGCTACCCCCTCGACTGCACCGGGCTCGTACGCGCCGCGTACGGCTTCGCGTCGATAGACCTGGCCCGCCGCTTCGACGACTACGCCGGCAACGGCGTGCGCAGGCTGTACGAGACGCTGCGCGACGACGGGCTGCTCTACGCGGTCCGCTACCCCGCGCCGGCCGACCTGATATTCTGGGACGACACCTACGACGCCGACGGCGACGGCCGCCCGGGCGACGAACTAACCCACGTCGGCGTCGTGCTGTCGGTAGCCCCCGACGGGAGCGTCGAGTACCTGCACTACCACTACAGGCTCGGGCCGGTGATCGAGCGCATGAACCTGGTACGCCCCGACGATCCGTCGAACGCGACGCTCAGGATGCGCGGCTCGCCGGACGGCCCGGGTACGAACGCGGCCCAGCTGTTCCGCGTCTTCGGTAAGGGCTACCTGCTCAAGGGTTCCTGACCAGCGGCCGCAGGAGCGGCTCCAGGCCGTTCTCCTTGATCGCGTACAGCGACGCGAGCAGCTCGCCGAGCTCGCCCTTCGGGTAGCCCTGGCGCGAGAACCACACGACGTAGGCCTCCGGCAGGTCGACGAGCAGGCGGCCCGAGTACTTGCCGAACGGCATGCGCGCGTTAGCCAGGCGGACGAGGAACGCCGGGTCGAGGCCGGTATCAGGCAGCGTTCCCATCGGCGGGATATCGTGGCTCATGCTATCTCCAGTACTCCTCCGCCGGGCGCGGCGCGCCGGCGTACGTCGCCCCCCACGCGGCGGGGCCCTAGCACCATACACCGCCCGCCCGCCGCTTGTCTCGGCCTGCGGGTTCGAAGCCCCCGGGCGTTTGACTATATTGACCCTTGGTCATTATATTTGTCGTATGTGCAAGCGCGAGAGGGCCGCGAGCGACGCGGCGAAACGCCTTAAGGCCGAGCGTATCGTCGAGGCGGCCGAGTCGATATGGCTCGAGACGGGCTACGACGCCTTCAGGATGCAGGACCTGGCCGACGCCCTCGGCATGGCCAAGGGCACGATCTACCTATACTTCGAGACCAAGGAGGAAGTATTCCTGTCCGTCTACGAACGTATGGTCGCCAGGTGGTTCGCCGCGGTCGACGAGGCCGGCGCGACGCTCGTCCCGTCGGGCGGTAAGGCCGCCTTGGCTAAGGCCGTCACCGACGCGCTCCTCGGCGTCCCGGGGCTACTCCGGCTCGCGCCGCTATACGGCGCGTTGCTCGAGAAGAACGTACGAGTCGAGACGCTTCGCGGCTATAAGGCGAGGCTCGCCGCCGCCGTGGACGGGGCGGCGTCGACGCTAGCCGGCGCGGGATTAGGGCTGACCCATGACGACGGCGTCACGATCCTGACGCTCGTGCAGTCGCTCGCCGCCGGGCTCTACCCGCTGGCGGAGCCCGGGCCTATAGCCAAGCGCCTGCTAGCCGAGCCGGGACTCGAGTCGCTACGCGTAGACTTCGAGGAGGCCTGCGCGCTATGCGTCGAAGCCTGCCTCGAAGGCCTGGCGATAGCCCGCGGGCGAAAGGGCGGGACGACGAAGGAAGGAAGGTAAATAGATGAGCGTACTAGACGATAGCGTCGCCGCCGCCCGCTTCGACGAGAAGCGGGCGTTCTTCGCGTCGGGGGCTACCCGCCCCGCGGCGTTCCGCGAACGGCAGCTCCTCGCGCTCGATAGCGCGATACGGCGGAGGGAGGACGAGATCGTCGCCGCCCTGCGGGGCGACTTCGGCAAGCCGCCGTTCGAGTCGTACATGACGGAGATAGGCATCCTGTACGAGGAGATCCGCTACGCCAGGCGGCGTCTCCGCTCGTGGTCCCGGCCGCGCCGGCTGCTCGGGGGCCTCTCCGTCTTCCCGACGCGCTTCGAGGTCAGGTACGAGCCGAAGGGCGTCGCGCTGATCGTCGGCCCGTGGAACTACCCGTTCCAGCTCGCGATGGCCCCGCTCGTGGCGAGCATAGCCGCGGGCTGCTGCGCCGTCGTGAAGCCGTCGCACGTGACCGCCCGGGTCTCGGCCGTCATAGAGGAGCTCGTCTCGTCGACGTTCCCGCCCGAGTACATAAGCGCGGTTCCAGGGCCCGGCTCGACGACGGTGCCGGCCCTCATGTCCAGCTACCGCTTCGACCACGTATTCTTCACCGGCAGCCCCTCGGTCGGGAAGTCGGTCGCGAAGGCGGCGGCCGATAGCCACAGCTCCGTCACGCTGGAGCTCGGGGGCAAGAGCCCCGCGATCGTCGCGGCGGACGCCGACCTGCGCGACGCGGCTCGGAGGATCATGTGGGCGAAGTGCGTGAACGCCGGGCAGACCTGCGTCGCCCCCGATTACGCGATAGTCGACGCGTCGGTCAAGGACGAGTTCGTCGCCCGGTGCCGCGAGGCCCTGCTCGAGTACTTCGGGGACGATCCGGCGGCGAGCCCGGACCTGGCGCGGGTGGTGAACGACCGTCGCTTCGATACGGTATGCGGCTACCTCGACGGGGCCAGCGTGCTCGTCGGCGGACGCGTCGATAGGACGACCCGTTTCATCGAGCCGACGATCATCGACGAGCCTTCGCCCGACTCGGCCGTGATGCGCGAGGAGATCTTCGGCCCGGTGCTCCCCGTCCTCTCCTTCTCAGGCGGCGCCGGTGACGCCGGCTCGGACGCGGTAAAGGCGATCATAGAGAGGAACAGCCATCCGCTCGCCTTGTACCTGTTCGGCCGGAATCGCGCCTTCGCCGAGGCCATCGTCGGCGGCGTACGCTTCGGCGGCGGCTGCGTCGGGAACGCGCTCGTGCACCTCGCGGACCCGCGCGTACCGTTCGGCGGTACGGGGTCGTCGGGGCTCGGGAATTACCACGGCAGGAGGGGCTTCGAGGCGTTCAGCCACGAGAAGACCATCGCGTACTCCGGGCGGAAGGCCTTCAACGCCTTCGCCTTCCCGCCCTACACCGATCGTAAGGCGTCGCTCGTTCGTCGGCTGATGGATTAACGCGCGATGCCCGGCCGGCCCGGGGCGCGAACGGTACGAGGCAGCGTTCCGCCGTTCCGCGTCCTCGGTACGTCGCTACGCGCCGCATTGTAAGGTATTGAATTGAACGTGCCCGCTGGAAGCGGGCTGCAATACGATTCCGCCCTGCGCCGTGCCTTTTCGTGGGAGCGCCCGGGCGGGATCGCCGTTCGCTCGACGTCATCCTGACGTCTCGCTCCAGGCCGCCTCCGCTCGCTTACGGCGCCGTCAACGCGAGTACGCGTTGTTGCCAAGTGGAAGAATAGTATCGTATGCGCTAGCGCGCATGACGGCATCCGTGGCGCCTCTTCGCGCCTTCGGCGCGCGCTCGCTACGGTTCGTCGCGGCGCATAGTCACCACGCCGGGCGGAATCGCCCTCCGGCCCTCGGCTTCCTGCCTCGGGCCTACGGGCCGCCTCGGACGCTCGCGGCGCATCCGTGCGCCGCGCCCTACGCTTCGCTTGGGACGCGTCCTCGGTTCGATTCCGCCCGGCGCGCGTTCTTAAAACAATAGCCACCCTTTCGGGTGGCTATTGTTTTAAGGCGCCGGGCGGAATCGAACCGCCGCATAAAGGTTTTGCAGACCTCTCCCTTACCGCTTGGGTACGGCGCCAAGAATGCTAACTGAATGTCTAAAGATCCCATGCGCCGTCTAGCCGCGTACTCGCGGCGTTTTCGGCGCCAAGAATGCTAACTGAATGTCTAAAGATCCCGTGCGCCGTCTAGCCGCGTACTCGCGGCGTTTTCGGCGCCAAGAATGCTAACTGAATGTCTAAAGATCCCGTGCGCCGTTTAGCCGCGTATCCGCGGCGCGCAGGTGGCACTATATCGAAACGCGCGTAAAATGTAAAGTACGCCTAGATAGGCGAATACGGTAATTTTAATAACGCGGCGCCGCGCCTTCCGGAGCGACGCCGCGCGTCTCGGTACTAGAGCCGTATCGGATCAGCGCGCCGGTTTCGAAACCAGCTTCGCCGCGTCCGCCTTCGGCTGCCGCTTCCCGCTCAGCTTGTCCCAGAGGTACACGAACCCGGTGGCCACGAAGATGGTCGAGTAGGTGCCGGAGACGATGCCGACGATCAGCGCGAGCGCGAAGTCCTTGATGCTGCCCGAGGTGAAGAAGTACAGGGCAGCGACCGCGAGC
>QKAK01000101.1 GCA_003247225.1 Spirochaetota bacterium
GCCAGGCAGGTGCTCACCTCCGGCGCCTCGGAGACCGTGCCCGACGAGAGCGAGTTCGGCCGCTACTTCGTCACCACGCTCGAGCGCAACGCCGACCCCATCCTCGACCCGTACAGCATGTACGACCGCATCCGCGCCAACGTGACCAAGACCGTGCCGCTCCTCGGCACGATCCCCGGCAACGAGGCCGGCTCCAGCTTCGCGTTCTTCCTACGGCCCAGCTACGGCTCCGTGTCGGTCGCCGTCGCGACGAGCGCGAACGTCGAGGTCGACGGCAGGGGCCTCGGCGCGGCTGATCCCGGCAAACCGCTCCTCCTAAAGGACCTGAGCGCCGGCGTCCACGAGCTGCGCGTGATCTACGGCGACTCCGAGGAGCGGCGTTCCATACTCGTGCGCGCCGGCGAGACCTCGAGCGAGGGCTTCGACTACCGCGCGCCGCGCTTCGGCAGCCTGACCGTCAGCGCCAGGCCGAGGCGACCGTGCTGGTCGACGGCAAGGCGCTCGGCTCGATAGCCGCCGGCTCGACCCTCGTACTGCCCGGCGTCGCCGAGGGCGAGCGCATCGTCACCCTGCAGTACTCGGACAACCAGGAGACGCGCAAGCTGGTCGTCTACCCCGACGTTACGAACGCCGTGTCGTTCGCGTACCGGCAGGAGAGCTTCGCGACCGTGGCGTTCGAGGGCTTCCCGGACGGAGCGGTGATCTACTCCGCGGGCCGCGAGCTCGGGACGATAGCGGCCGGGCGCTTCACCGCCGGCGGCCTGGCCCCGGGCCCGCGCAGCTTCAGCGTCTACCACGAGGCATGGGCCGCGCCGTACCTGGTCGCCGTCGACGCCGCGGCCAGGGCCACCGCGACGGCCGCGTTCAAGGGCGGCCGTATCGTCGCGCTCTCCGTGCCGAGGAACGTGCAGATAGCCGTCGACGGCAAGATAGTCGGCAGGAGCGACGGGCTCCGCGACGAGTACGACCTGGGGCTCTTCCCGGAGGGCTCCCACTCGGTGTCCTTCACCGGCGACAACTGGGACCAGCAGCGCCTGACCGCCAGCGTGACGCACGGCGCTACCGCCCGCGTGACCGCCAGCATGACGATGCGGCCGGGCTCGACCGCCGGATCGGGGACCGCCGCCTCCGGCGGCTACGGGGGCGGCTCGGGCTTCGGAGCCTTGAGAATCAGGAACGATAGCGGCCTCGGCGAAGGGCTCGAGGTACGCGTACGCAAGAACGGGGACGACGAGGCCCTGCCCTTCCTATGGGACCAGGTGAACGTCCTCTCCGCCGGCGACTACGTCGTCGAGGCCCGCCGCGTCGGCGACCCCGACTGGGCCTTCTCGAAGGCCATCGCCATTGTATCGGGCGCCGAGGACTCGGTGGTCATCCCGGCCGTAGAGTACTCGACGACCTGGCGCATCGCCGATCTCGAGCTCCAGCGCGAGGCGGCCGTAATGGGCCTCGAGCAAGCCGTCAGGGCGGCTAAGGCGCGCAGGACGACGTCGAACGTCGGCTTGACCATAGGCCTCGTCAGCCTGGGCCTGACGGCCTACGGGGTCGTCGACTCGGTGATAGCGATACCTATATACGAGCAAGGGACCGATCCCGTCGTACTGACGGCGCTCCACAGACGGCTCAACCTCGACACCAACTTCGTAATATTCGGGGGTAGCGCCTCGATCGTCTCCACGTTGATCTGGACCGTCCGATTCTACGGGCGGAAGCACGTCGGGAACGCCCAGGAGCTCGTCGACCGGATCGACGAGGCGCTCGATAGCTTGAGGAACCCGCGATGAGACAGAGACCGATCATCCATACGATAGCCATCATGGCGGCCGTGGCCGCGCTCGCCGCCGCGTGCAATTTCAGCTTCATGCTGACCGGCAAGTACATCAATCGCAACGACCCCTTGAGCTGGGAGTTCGCCGATTATAGCGTCGAGGTGGTCGCGGGAGTCGGCGCCGGGGCGATACCCGACGACGGGGCCGCTACGGGGCTCCTATTGTCGGACGTACGGGGCATGGCCTGCTCGGGCGGCTACCTGTACCTGTCGGACACGCTCCACAACCGCGTCGTGAGGGTCGACCTGGACGCCGGTACCGCCGCGACCATCGCCGGTACCGGCGCGCCCGGCTACTCGGGCGACGGCGGCCCGGCGACGGCGGCGACGCTGTACCAGCCGGCCGGGCTCGCGGTATCGGACGCCGGTACGCTGTACGTCTACGACTACGGCAACGGCGCGATCCGCGCGGTCAGCCCATCCGGCTCGATCGCGACCTTCCTCGACCTGACAGCATGGACCGAGGATACCTGGGACCGCACGAGCCTCGGCGCGGCGGAAGACCACGGCTCGCTGAGCCTAGCGGGCGATACCCTGTACTTCGTTCTGAACGAGCTAGCGTACGCCGTTCCCCTCGGCTCCGGCGCCTCGTCGGTGCAGTCCGCCGCCCCGTCCGACTATGAATTCCCCGAGACGTACTACTGGGAAGGCCTCTTCAGTAGCGATTACTGGGTCAGGTCCTGCGTCGCGGCGACAGACGGCTCCGTCTACGTCACCGTCCAGGACAGGGACGAATACGGCATGAGCCTCCTGGCCTTCCGAGCCGGGTCGAGCGAGGCGACGGA
>QKAK01000072.1 GCA_003247225.1 Spirochaetota bacterium
TTCACGAGCGTGCCGCCGTCGAGCCCGCCGCCGTCGCTGAAGAACGCGAGCATCGACGAGGCGATAAGCGAATAGGCGACGGAGGCCGCCAGGATTATCGACCTATAGATTACGCTGAATTTTTTCATGGATCCCCGCTCCTTAGCTTCGAACATTATAGCGTATAGACTATAATAGATGCCGACGGATCTTGCATGGATCGGGCTCGATTCCGTCGCCGGCCCGCGTGCTATACTGTACGTGGACCGCGGGCTTCGATCGGGGAAGCGCCGTCGACTGGACGATCCGTCGCCGCTTACGTATCTTAAAGCCGCCGAGGAGCTTCACATGCAGAAGAAAAGGATACTCGTATTGTCCGCCAGCGCCGGCAGCGGCCATATCCGCGCGGCTCAGGCGATAGAGGAAGCCTGCAAGGGCGACGAGCGCGTATCGGACGTGCTCCATATAGATACGCTCGAGTATACGAATTACCTGTTCCGGCGCTTCTACTCCAGGGGCTACCTGAACGCGGTGAAATCGGCCCCGGACCTGTGGGCGATGGCGTTCGAGGCGACCGATAAGCCGTGGCAGACGCCCGAGGCGGTCAGCGCCATCCATCGCCTCAACTCGAAGCCCCTGGTCAGGAAGATCAAGCAGTATAACCCGGACATCTGCATCTGTACCCACGGCATGCCGGCGGAGGTCATATCGCACCTGATCATGGAGAATAAGCTCCAGACCAACCTGGGCATCGTCGTCACCGACTACTACGTGCACGCCTTCTGGCTCACGGACCTGTTCACGCGCTTCTTCGTCGCCAAGGAGGAGAGCAAGGCGCAGCTGACCAGGCTGGGCCTGCCGCCCGATCGCGTCGTCGTGTCCGGGATCCCGGTGCTCCGCGCGTTCGCCGAGCGAGCCGACAAGGCCGAGTTGCGCGCACGCTACGGCTACGACGCCGGCAAGCCGCTCGTGCTCCTGTCCGCGGGGGCCTTCGGCGTGATGACCGGCGACGACATCATGCAGATCCTGGACCAGATCAAGACGCCCTGCCACATGATCGTCGTCTGCGGCAGCAATAAGCGGCTGAAGGACTCCCTCGACGCGTATATCGCGAAGGGTAAAGCGGAGAACGCCTCCGACTACACGATACTCGGCTATACCGACGCGATGCACGATTACCTGAGGATGGCCGACGTATTCATAGGCAAGCCGGGCGGCCTGTCGACGAGCGAGTGCCTCGCCGCCGGCGTGCCGATGATCATATGGGACCCGATCCCCGGCCAGGAGGTCTATAATACCTACCACGTCCTGGAGAACGGCGCCGGAGTCATGCCCAACAACGCCATCACGATCGGGTACAAGGTCGACCGCATCCTGTCCGACCCCGATCGCCAGGCGCGTATGAGCCGGGCCGCGCTTGCCCTGGCCAAGCCGGACGCCGCCCGCGTGATCGTCGACGAGATGCTCGCCCACGAGGACGAGACGCCGGTCAAGGCGTTCAAGAAGATCGTATAGGCTAATGAGGGCGCCGCGGCGCGCTCTCCAAGGTAAAAAGCGTTCCCGTCGGGCCGGCGGTCCGGCTTATCATGACGCCTGAAAGGGGAACGATGAAAAAAGGCTTAGGAATACGGCTCAAGACGCTGCTTGTGCTCGGCGCTATACAGCTGATAATACTCGGAGGGCTCGTCGCCGTGGTCGCTATCAGGTCGCGGGACGCGATAGCCTCGCTGTCGTACTATTCGACCGAGTACCTATCCAAGAGCTACGCGGCCGAGATCGAGCGCCGGCTCGACACAGCCCAGACGGTCGCGTCGAGCGTCTCGGCGACGCTGTCCGGCCTGCGGGCCGTCGGGCTGTCGAGGGCGGACTCGATCGACCTCGTGTCGCGCTTCGTCTCGGTCAGCGACTCCCTATTCGCGGCCTGGGCGGTCTTCGAGCCCGGCGGATACGGCGACGATGACGCGTCGTACGCCTCGTCCCCCGGCCACGATCCCGACGGCAGGCTTTCCCCGTACTGGAGCCTCGAGGACGGCGAGCCGTCCCTGTCGTCCGCCCTCGATCCGAGGGCGGCCTCGGGCGAGCCGTCGTTCTACGCCGAGCCCGCGCGCTTCGGCGCGACGCGCTTCAGCGAGCCGCATATCCGCATGCAGGGCCAGAAGCAGGTGACGCTGATCTCGGCCTCGGTGCCTATAGTCAGCGGCGGCTCGGTGATCGGCGCGGCCGGCGTCGACCTGAACATCGCGTCGCTATCCAGGATGGTGCAGACGCTGCGGCCGTTCGATACGGGCAAGGCGTTCCTGGCGGACGATTCCGGCCGGATACTGGCCCACTACGATTCGTCCCTGACCGGGTCGACGATAGCCGCGATCTACGGCGACGAGGTGATGGCCGGCGCGGCCGCCGCGCTCGAGCGCGCCCAATCCTTCTCGGCGCTCGCGGTCGACGAGGCGGGGAAGCCGGTCTACGTGCTGCTCTCCCCGGTACGGCTCGGCTCGTCAGGGCAGTCGTGGAGCCTCGGCACCGCCATACCGACGTCGATCCTGCTGATGGCGGCGAGGAACCTGATGCTGTCGGTCCTCACGATAAGCGTCGCCGCCCTCGCCATCCTGGCTGTCTCGCTATGGCTATCGCTCGGCCCTATCCTGAAGCCTCTCAAGGCCGCAGGCAGGGCGATCAGGGACATAGCCGAGGGCGACGCCGACCTGACGAAGTCTATAGAGCTGCGGCGCGGCGACGAGGTCGGGGAGCTCGTCGACGACTTCAACCGCTTCATAGAGAAGCTCCGCGCCATCGTCGTCAACCTCAAGCAGGCGCAGGCCCAGCTAGCCTCGATCGGCGACAGCATGGCGGCCTCGTCCATAGAGTCGTCGAGCGCCACGTCGCAGATCCTAGCCAACATCGAGGGCGTCCGCAGGCAGACCGTCCACCAGGGCGGCAGCGTCGAGAACGCCTCGAGCGCCATCGAGGAGGTCGCCAAGAACATCGAGTCGCTGGACCGGATGGTCGCGACCCAGGCCGCGGGCGTTACCGAGGCCTCGGCGGCGATCGAGCAGATGCTCGGGAACATCGGGGCGGTGACCTCGACCATCGGCAAGATGGCCGAGCGCTTCGAGGGCCTGCGCCAATCGTCGGAGGAAGGTAAGGAGAAGCAGTCGGCGGTCGAGGCGATTGTCCGCGAGATATCCGGGCAATCCGAGCTGCTCCTCGACGCGAACGACGCCATCGCCTCGATCGCCTCCCAGACGAACCTGCTCGCGATGAACGCGGCCATCGAGGCCGCCCACGCGGGCGACGCGGGCAAGGGCTTCTCCGTCGTGGCCGACGAGATACGCACGCTCGCCGAGACCGCGGCGGAGCAGTCCAGGGGCATTGGCTCGGAACTAGCCAAGATCAAGGAATCTATCGAGGCCGTCGTCGAGGCGTCGGGAGCCTCGGCGGCCAGCTTCGGTACGGTCGCCCGGGGCATCGAGTCGCTGGGCGGCCTGGTCAAGGAGATCGAGGGGGCGATGCTCGAGCAGAAAGAGGGCTCGAACCAGATACTCGAGTCGCTCAGCGAGATGAACGGCATCACCAGCGAGGTCCAGGCGGGCGCCCGCGAGATGACCGTCGGCAACGAGCAGGTGGTCGGGGCCATGCGCGAGCTGGCCGAGATCTCCCAGACCATCGCGGGCAGCATGGACGAGATGGCCGCCGGGGCGCAGGAGATAGGCAAGTCGGCGCAGGACGTCTCGGCGATCGCGGAACGCACGAGGGACAGCATACGCGCGATGGAGGACGAGATAGGGCGGTTCAAGGTCTAGATCCGCGCCGGAAAGAGCGATAGGATTCACGGGCCAGCGCGGCCCGTGACCATGGGTTAAGGAGAGACTATGAAGCTAGCGTACCTGCTGTTCGTGCTCCTAGTAGCGATACTCGCCGTACTGTTCGCAGCCCAGAATAGCGCGGTGGTCGCGATCAGCTTCTTCTCGTGGTCCACCTCCGGCTCCCTGTCCCTGGTGCTGATCCTGACGCTATCGATCGGCATCCTCATAGGCGTGCTGATCATGGCGCCGTCCATCTTCAAGCGCGCGTTCCAGTCGTCGGGGCTCAGGCGCAGGCTCAAGCGGATGGAGAAGGAGAAGACCGCGAGGGGCGGCGCGGCCGGCGCGAAGGCCGCCGAGCCCCCGGCCGAGCCTTCGCCCGAGCCCGCGGAGCCGGGGAAGCCGCAGCCCCCGACCGGGTCGGACCAGGCTTAGTCCTGGTCCTCCACTACCGTCTCCGGCGGCCGCTCGAGCTGGCTCGGATCCTTGAAGTAGCCGAGGAGCAGCTTGAACGCGCTGGCGTAGTAATGCCCGTCGCAGATGCGCTCGTCGTTGACGACTTTCATGCCTATGTACCTGCGCTCGACGACCGAGCCGTCCTTCAGGATCTCGCGCTGACGCTCCTTAGCCCCGAACGCGACGAAGATCGACGTGGTGCCGAAATTGTACAGGTGATGGTAGATCGGCTTGATCCCGAGCGAGCCCAGGTCGGTTATGAACACGCTGGTATGGAAGGGGCTGGCCCGATGGATAGCCTTGGGCATTATTCCGTAGAAGTCGAGCAGACGCACGAGCCCTATCAGCATGCTGACCAGGAAGCCGGGGCATAGCATGAACAGCTTGGCCACCTTATCGGTAGCGTTGCTCGCTGCGGCTTCCTTGTTCTGCCCTATCGCCTCGTTGACGATACGCATGACGTCGTAGATGGTGGCGTCCGGGTCGAAACGCATCTTGACCGTGGTCTCCGGGCTGTCCTCGCTCAGCCGCTTCTTCAAGGCCAGGGAGAACGTGATCTCGTCGCGCGCGAATATCTTCTTGCCGGCTATAAAGCGGTTCAGCCTCGGCTTCTGGGAGATCATCCGTACGTAGGCGGCGATGAATACGTGCAGGTAGCCCATCTCCGGATAGCCGGCGTCGCGCTGACGCCTGAGCCAGGCCTCGGTATGCGATATCTCTATCCTGTCGTCGAAGTAGTCGTGGGAGTCGACCCTGGTGGGCATTATATAGGGCATGATCTGGTAGAACGGATTGAGGGAACGGACCCTCCTGCCGTCGTATCGGTCGCCGAGGCGCCTCTTCCGCCGCTTCGGGCGTGCTTCAGTAGCTTCCATCGATCCTCCGGAAGGAAGCATTCTACACGCCGCGCGGCCCGTTTGCTAGATGGGCGCCTCGATCAGGTTATCCATAGGGCGATCGAGAGCCCCGCGAATAGCGCGGCCTGAGCTACCTTCGAGGCGACGAGATGCCTCGTGAAGAAGGCTCGCAGAGCCTCCTGCCGCAGGCCTAGGAGCGAGAGGACGAGGACGACCAGCAGGGGCAGTACGAACGCCAGGTTGTACAGGGAAAGGTACAGGAGGCCGGAGTTCGAGCCTCCGGCCTGGACCATGGTCGATATAGCCGGAAAATATACCTGGCCGGTGCAGGCGAGCTCCAGCACCGAGACGACCACGCCCGCGACGAAGGCTCCGAGGATCACCGCGCTGCCCCCCGTCCCGGCGCGGATCCTCGCGTTGATCGCCGAGCGGAACCGGTCGGGCAGCCTCATGACCGGGACGGCCGAGCTATCGCGCCTCAGCGCCGCGATATCCCTGACGGTCGCGGCGCAGAACGCCGCGGTCAGGGCGCTGACCGCCAGCTTGAGCGCCGATCGGAACCCTTGGAGCCTGCCGCCTAGCCTGAGCGCGTTGAACAGGCCATAGCCGATCGCGAAGTACGCCAGGAACACGCCCGCGGCGAAGGCCAGCCCGGCCGCCGCCGCTCGCCGGCGCGTGCGCGAGCGCAGGCTCAGGTACGACATGAAGAACAGCAGCGTCGTGAAGGCGCATGGATTGACGCCGTCGATCAGGCCGGCGGCCAGTATCGCCGGGACCGTCCAGGCCGGCGCGCCGCGCCCCGCCGCGTAGGCCGTCCCGTCGTCGAACCTCGGCCTGAACGCGCCGGACTCGGCGTAGCTCCGCAGCTCGGGCAGCAGGTTCGCCTCGATGGCCGCGTTACCCTGATAGGCCGACGTACCGACGATCAGCACGGGGAAGACCCGGAACGCGTACCCGAGCTCGGAGAGCCTGGCTTCGCACCGGGCGTAGCCGGCGTCCGACAGGATATCGTACGCATCCAGCTCCGCCCTGACCCCGCTCGCCTCCTCGGCCGCGGGCAGCTCCCTGTCCATGAAGGTATCGCAGTGAGAGCAGCCGAGCTCCCCGTAGTACTCGAGGCGCGCGGGCGGACGTTCTCCCGGCTCGGCCGAACCGGGCGCGGCCGAACAGGGAGCGGCCGCCAGGACGAGGAGCGTCAGCCAGGCGGCCCTCGCGGCAGTACGGCCGCTCACGGCCGTCTCAACCTGAACTCGAAGCCGAGACGAAGCTCCAGCGCCTCGATCTCGGAACGTACCCGCCTCGCCATCTCCTTGCGGTCCAGGCCGCGAGGGATGTTCCTGGCGCTTTCCAGCAGCGCTTCGAGGTCGTCGAGCGGGGAGTCGTTGGCGACGATGCAGTACAGGTTCTTAGATCGCCCGTCGTTGTAATCGCGAAGCAGCTCGTCGAGGGCTTCCCCGCGCCTCGAGAGCTCGGCCTCGTAGGCTTCCGGGGCGACGGCCGCCCGGTCCAGGTTGCGCCGCACCCGCCGGTACGATATGAACGAGTCGTACGCGCCCTGTTCATCGTACTTGCGGCACGGGTACGAGCCGCACTGGAAACAGAATTCGACGCCGTCGCGCTTCTGGTTGCACGTCGCGACGGCGCAGGTCGGGTGCGCGTCGGAGAAGCCGGGTCCGCCGCAGCCGGGGCAACGCGAAGCGCCGTCGGCGCGGTAGCGGGGGCAGAGGCAACAATTAAGGCCGCACAGGGCGAAGCGAGGATTCTTTCGCGCGAAGCCCGTCATTCCACCTCCTCGACGGCCGGCGGCCTCGCCGAGCCGCGGCCCCTCCGCCTACCTTGGACGAAGCAGCCCCGCCTGTCAATGCGCGCCGGACGCCCCTACTCCCGACCGTAGGCTATGCGCGGGTCGAGCCACGCGTACGCTATATCGAGGAACAGGAAGCTGAGGCAGTAGATGGCGGTGACTATCGCGAGGACGCCGGCGAACAGGGCCGTATCGTTCGACGAGATGGCCGTGAACAGGGTCACGCCGAGCCCCGGGCGCATCATGATCTTCTCGACGAGGATATCGCCGATTATGGACTGGGCGAAGGCCTGAGCGGCCATGGTCGTCAGCCCGGGCGCGGCCGCCCGCAGCCCGTGCCGCCGTACCACCCTACCCTCGGGCAGGCCCCTGCCGCGAGCGGCGAAGACGTAGTCCTCCTGCAACGGCACGATGACCATGGCCCGCGTCAGGAAGGCGAAGCTGAACAGCTTTATCACTACGAGGGTGACGAGGGGCAGGGCCAGGTAGGCTAGGTAGTCGAGCGCCCACGGTAGCCAACCTGGCGCCACCTCCGGCGAATGGAGCGCCCCGACCTTGAATACCGGGAAGGTATAGCCGAGGAGGAGTATCATGAACAGGCCTATCCACCAGGGCGGCGCGCCGTAGAGGACCATTGCCGTCATGCTCGACGCGCGGTCGAGCCGCCCTCCGGGCTTCCTGGCCATCGCCGTGCCGAGGGCCATGCCCATGAAGACGCTGATCGTAGTGCTCAGCGTGAACAGCGCCAGCGTATGCGGCAGCCGCTCCATGATGATGCGCCGGACCTCGCGGGAATGCTCGGGATACTCCGTCCTGGCGAAGCGTGCCTCGCCGAGATCGAGACGGAGGATACTGCCGGTCTGCCTGAGTACCCGCAGCCACGACGGATCGTCGAGGCCGTACGACCGCTCGAGCCCCGCCCGAGCCTCCGCCTTGAGCGCGAGTATCCCGTCGGCCGACGACAGCCCGCTCCTCATCACGGCGCCCATGACGGCCTCCTCGATCTGCGAGCGGACAGTGGCCTCCATCGACGCGTTGACGACGGCCGATAGGCAGAGCATCGAGACCGCGAAGGCCCCAAGCGTGCGCAGGGACCTGCGGAGTATGAACCGGAGCCGTCCCGGCAAGGCCGAGCGGGTCTTTCGTACGCGTAGCATCGGGGCATTGTATCGGCGGTCGGCTCCAGAGGCAACGGCGGGTTCGCGGGCGGGGTCCCAGGCCTCGGCCCCATAGCGCCATGACTATAGTCATGGCCGTCACGATGACCAAAGAATGCGACGGATTATGACCGAGGACACTCCCGACGCCGGGCCGTAGCGTATATAAACGTCATATCCATGATCGAAGGAGCCCTATCGATGAAAAAAGCGTTGATCGCCGTCGCGGCCTGCGCGCTCCTCTTCTCCTGCTCGTTCCCCGGCATCGGCGGTAGCGCCGTCCCGGCGGCGAAGTACCTCTCCGTCTCCGAGTACGGCGGAACGGCCTACCGGACCGAGGTGACGCTCGCCGAGGGTACGTTCCTATACGAGCATTACGACGCCGACGTCTGCACGATACGCTACGAGGGCGAATTCGGCGCCCTCGCCGACCTCGGCCTCAATACCTACGAGACGAGCCTGACGAAGCTCGAGTCGAACCAGTCGGCGGCGGCGCTGAACACCGCCGTAGCCCAGCTGAAGCTGACGTATAACAGCCCCGTGCTGATCTTCTACCTCGACGTAGACGGCTCCGGGAGCTACTCCGACAACGGCAACGATATCAACGGCCATATCCTGGAGAAGTAGGCTCGGCGGCCGGGTCGATAACGGGGACGCCCGGGTCGGCCCGCCGCGAGAGCCCGGTCAGGAAGCCGCGCAGGTACTGGTCGAGGCATTCGACGTAGTTCCGCTGCCCCTTGGCCCGGAACAGCGCGCGTAGCTCGCCGGCGCTCAGCTCGACATCGCCGAGGCGCATGACCGACAGCATGTCGTCTTCCTTGAGCGCCAAGGCAATCCTGAGCTTCTTGAGCACCATATTGTTGTCCAACGGCTCGACGGCCGCGGGCGCGGCGCCCTTCGGTCCCGGCCCCCTGAATTTCAGGATCATGCCGTCGAGCAGGGACGACAGCGCTGCCTTGGGGCACTCCGCGTAGCCCGGCTCGTCGTCGCGCTTGAAATACGATAGTAGCCGGTCCTCGCCTATCGGGGAGCCGGCATGGGAGAGCATCTCGAGCATCGCGTCGTCGCTCAACCGGAGGGAGTATCGTAGGCGCCTGAGTATATCGTTGGTCATCATGGTGACGCGATGGTATACCGTTTCCGGTTTCTCGGGCAACCGCGCGGCGAGGTCCGCGCGGCATCGCGGACCGCCTCTCGCCGTGATATAATCGAAGTCCATGAAGAGCGAAACGGAAGGCGCTCCGAAGGCCGTCCAAGCCGTCGCCGCCGAGCCTAAGGCTCGCCTGATCAGCCCCCTCCTCTGGACCTTCCTCGTCGCGATGATCCTGGCCAATACCGGCAGCCAGATGTTCTTCCCGCTCCTGCCCCTGTACCTGCGCGAGCTCGACGCCGGCGTTTCGGAAATAGGGCTCTTCTTCACCCTGTCGATGATAGTTCCGCTGGCGCTGCAGATCGCCGGCGGATGGATCAGCGACCGTATCGGACGCCTTAAGTCGATAGCCATCGGTTCGGTAGGCGGGGCTATCGGCTGGGTCGGCATAATCCTGGCGCCGAACTGGGCCTGGCTACTGGTAGGCCAGGCGATCGGCTCGATCGCGGTGGCCTTCGTCGCGCCGAGCTTCGACGCGTTCATAGCCGAGCAGTCCGACGAGAAGAACCGCGGGAAGGTCTTCGGCGTTACCCAGACCGTCTACCAGGTCGTCGCGGTGGTCGGTCCGCTGGCCGGGGGCCTCGCGGTCAAGTACCTGGGCTGGCGGGGGCTACTCCTGACGGCGGCCGCCCTATACGGCGCGGCTACCGTTATCCGGCTGTCGATGGCCAGGACCCACGGGGCCTCGGCGCCGCGCTCCGGCGCCGTATCCGCCGAGGATTTCGGGTCGTCGCTCAAGACCATGCTTGGACTCGCGGTCTCCGGGGGCCTCGTCACCTGGCTCATCGTCTCCGACGGCGTCAGGGACGTGGCTATGGGGCTATCGGGCAACCTGCTCCCGATCTTCCTGCAGGAGGAGCGAGGCATCGACGTGGCCGCCATAGGCCTGCTGAACGCGCTGTTCGGCGGGGCGTCGATGCTCGTGATGATACCGTCCGGCCACCTGGCCGACCGTTTCGGCGAGCGCTACGCGATAGCCGCCGGCTACCTTACGGCCTTCGCGTCCTTCATCCTGCTCCTGCTATGGGACACGCCATGGGCGGCCGGCGCGTCGTTCGTCACGTTCGGCGCGGCTATAGGCATGCTTTCGCCGGCGTACCAGAGCCTCATCTCGAAGGCGGTGCCGGAGCGGCTGCGCGGCATAGCGTTCGGCTTCCTGTCGACGAGCAACGGCCTCGTCGCGCTGCCGGCGCCGTGGATAGGGGCGATGCTCTGGAAAGGCGTCGCGCCGGTCGCGCCGTTCTGGGTGACGACCGCGGCGATGCTGCTCGTCGTTCCGCCCGTGCTGGCTAAATTCAAGTTGCCGGCCGCGCCCTCCCCCGCGGCGGCCGACCGAGAGACGAGCGCCGAACAGGACTGAGCGTAGGCCCTCCGACGGCTGAACGGCCCGGGCTTTCAAGCCCGAGGCCGTTTTTTGTTGCGCTATTCGCAGAATCGTGATGTAACTAATAGAGCGAGCATTCGCTCGATGCATTCAATGAAATAGAGGGGGCAATGCGTATGGTCGATCCAACGACGACGGCGCGGGTGAACCTGTTCGCCGTGCTCAGGACACTGGAGGGCCTACCGGCGGTCGACGCGGAGGCCCGCGCCATAGCCGCGGGCAGGCGGGAGACGATCCAATTCGTCGTAGGCGGCGTCGGCAGGGCCAGGCTGGCGATAGGCGACGGGACTATAGCCTTCCACCCGGGCGGCGGACCGTCGACGATCACGCTATGGTTCCCGAAGCCCGAGGCCCTGAACGCGATGTTCGCCGGCACGGGCAATCCCATACCGCTCAAGGGCCTAACCAAGATCGGCTATCTCAAGGGCCCGTTCACGAAGCTGACCGACCGCCTGAGCCACTACCTTCGCCCGAGCCCCGAACTGCTCGCGGACGAGGGCTACCGCAAGGCCAACGCCGAGCTTTCGCTCCATACGGCCTTCTACGCGCTATCGGAGATAGGCAATTCCGATCCGGACGGCAAGCTGAACGCCGGCCGCATGGCCGACGGGGGCATCCATATAGCGGTTAACGGCGGGCCGTCGCTCAGCGTCGTCGCCAAGGGAGGAAGGCTCGAGACCAGGAAGGGCGCGACGCCGGAGAACCGTGCGCGCATGGCCTTCAGCGGCGTCGAGGAGGCGGGCCAGCTTCTGCGCGGGGAGCTGAGCTCGTACCTCGCGATAGGCACCGGCAAGCTGTCGCTCGGCGGCTATACGCCGAGCATCGACCACATGAACAAGATACTCGGCCTCGTGCCGCGGTACCTGAGCTAAGGAGCGACGACTATGGACACCTACACCTATCCCAAGAGCCGCGAGCTGTTCGCCAGGGCGGCCAAGGTCATACCCGGCGGCGTCTACGGCCACCTCGGCCCCGCCGAGGGCTGCTTCATGCCTATCGACGCCTATCCGCTCTTCTCGTCGCGAGCCTCGGGCCCCTATTTCTGGGACGTCGACGGCAACCGCTTCATAGACTACATGTGCGCCTACGGGCCGAACGTCCTCGGCTATAACGACCCCGACGTCGACGCGGCCGTGGCCGAGCAGCTCAAGGACGGCAACTGCGTCTCGTTCCCGTCGCCGAAGCTGGTCGAGCTCGGCGAGCTGATGGTCGACACGGTCGACATGGCCGACTGGGCCTTCTTCGCGAAGAACGGCGGCGACGCGACCAGCTTCTCGCTGATGATCGCGAGGGCCGCGACCGGCCGGAAGAAGGTCGTGCTGACGCGCGGCGGCTACCACGGCGTCGCGCCGTGGACGCAGAAGGCGGGGCACCCCGGCGTCACGCCAGAGGACGTGGCGAACAACCTGTACGTCGAGTTCGGCGACTACGAGGCGCTCGAGCGCCTGTTCGCCGAGCAGCGCGGGCAGATAGCCTGCTTCATGTCGACGCCCTACCACCACCCGGTGTTCGAGGACAGCCGCCTGCCGCCCGACGGCTACTGGAAGAAGGTCCGCGAGCTATGCACGCGCGAGGGCGTCGTGCTGGCGATCGACGACGTCCGCTGCGGCTTCCGCCTCGACGTGCGCGGCTCGGACGCCCATTACGGCTTCGAGGCGGACCTGGAATGCTTCTGTAAGGCGCTGGCCAACGGCTGGAACATCTCCGCCGTCTGCGGCAAGGACTGGCTGCGCGACGCCGCCGGCTCGGTGATGTACACCGGCTCGTACTGGCTGTCGGCCGCTCCGATAGCCGCGGCGATAGCCTGCATTAGCAAGATGCGGGAGATGGACGTGGCCAAGGTCTGCGCCGGCAAGGGCCGGAAGCTGACCGACGGCCTCGTAGCGGCGAGCAGGCGGCACGGCTTCGACCTGCGGGTCACGGGAGAGCCGGCGATGTGGTTCATGCGCCAGTCCGACGATCCGGACTTCGTGCTGCACCAGGCCTGGGTGGCCGAGTGCGTACGCAGGGGCGTGTTCTTCACGAACCACCACAACCTGTTCATCAACGCCGCGCTGTCGGACGACGACATCGCGTTCACGCTCGAGGTCGCCGACGAGGCCTTCGCCCAGGTGGCCAAGGCCGATCCGCGCGAAGCCGGAAGAAGGGGGTAGGCGATGGCATTAACGACCGAGGAGAGGCGACGCCTCGAGGACAAGGCCCATGAGCTGCGGCTCCTGAGCGTCGACACGGTGGCATGGGCGGGCTCGGGACACGTCGGCGGCTCGATGTCGGCCATGGACATCATGACGATACTGTACCATAAGTACATGCGCGTCGACCCGAAGGACCCCGCCAAGCCGGACCGGGACCGCTTCATCCTGTCCAAGGGCCACGTCGGCGTCGGCTACGCGCCGCTCCTGGCGGACCTGGGCTACTTCGACAAGGAACTGCTCAGGGAATACAACCATACCGGCAGCCCGCTCGGCATGCACCTCGACTCGAACAAGGTGCGCGGCGTCGAGGCCTCGACCGGTTCGCTCGGCCACGGCCTGGCCATAGGCCTCGGCATGGCGCTCGGCGCCAGGCTCCGGGGCGAGGCCTGGAAGACCTTCGTGCTGCTCGGCGACGGCGAGTGCGACGAGGGCGCGGTCTGGGAATCGGCGATGGCGGCCGCCCACTTCAAGGCGACGAACCTGATTACCGTCGTCGACCGGAACCACTGCATGATAGACGGCCCGACCGAGGACGTGATGGCGCTCGAGCCGTTCGCCGACAAGTGGCGGGCCTTCGGCTTCGAGGTGATCGAGGCGGACGGCCACGACTTCGACGCGCTGGCCTCGGCCATCGAGCGGGCCATGGCCGCGACCGAGAGGCCGGCTGTCATCATAGCCGATACGATCAAGGGCTGCGGTATCGACTTCATAGCGGGCGACTACAAGTGGCACTACGGCGGCTTCGACGCCGAGAAGCTAGCCAAGGCCAAGGAGAGCCTCGGGCTATACCACGAGTCCAGGCTGGCGAAAGGAGCCGAACGATGAGCGGATTGACCTTCACCATGCTCGACACCGCTAAGATGTCGACCGCCGAGATATACGGGCAGGCGCTATGCGAGCTCGGCGATGAGCACCCCGAGATAGTCGGGCTGTCGGCCGACCTGGCCAAGTCGACCAAGATAGGCGCCTTCGGCGAGAAATTCCCCGACCGCTTCTTCAACGTCGGCATAGCCGAGCAGAACATGTTCGGCATGGCGGCGGGGCTCGCCAAGGCGGGGCTCGTGCCCTACGTGTCGACCTTCGCGATCTTCACGGCGATGCGCGGCCTCGACCAGGTGCATACCGACATCTGCTACCAGAACCTCGACGTCAAGATGATAGCGACCCACGCCGGGCTGTCGTTCGGGCAGGCCGGCACCACCCACCACTGCACCGAGGACATCGCGATCATGCGCTCGATGGCCAACCTGACCGTCGTCGTGCCGGCCGACGGCGTAGAGACCGCGCTCGCGGTCCGCGCCGCCTACGAGCGCAAGGGACCGGTGTACATACGCATCAACCGCGGCTTCGACCAGGTCGTCTACGACGGCCCGGACTACGGCTTCGAGCTCGGCAAGGCCGTGACGATGCGCGAAGGCACCGACCTGACCATCGTGGCCTGCGGCTCGACCGTCTGGCGCGCGGTCGAGGCCGCCGCGATGCTCGAGAAGTCGGACGGGCTCAAGGTACGCGTGCTGAACATGCATACGATCAAGCCGATCGACGCCGAGGCGATAGAGCGGGCGGTCAAGGAGACGAGGAGGATCATCACCGTCGAGGACCACAGCGTCGTCGGAGGGCTCGGCGGCGCCGTCGCCGAGGTGGCGGCCGGTACCGGCAAGTCGTTCAGCTTCAAGCGCCTTGGCGTCCCCGACTGCTTCTCGATCATCGGCCTGCACGAGGACCTGCTCGCCCACTACGGCATCGACGAGAACGGCATCGCCGCCGCGGTCCGCGAGATGATGGGCAAGGACTTCGAGGCCGACGACGACTGGGAAGACGAGGTCTAGCCATGGGCGACGACGAACTATACGCGTCGAGGATATTCCTGGGCGCCGCGCTGCCGCTGCTCAAGGTGCTGTCGGTCGACCACGCCGGGGTGCGCAAGGGCTTCGCCGGAAAGTCAGGCAGGGTCCAGGTCAGCGCGCTGACCGGCGGCCGCGAGGCCGTCTACGGCGCGCCGAAGATCGGCGCCCATTTCGTCGTGGAGAACGGCGAGCTGCGCTTCGAGAAGGGCCTCGCCGAGGGCCCGGACATCGAGCTGGAGTTCAAGTCGGTCGCGGCGCTGAACGGCTTCTTCTCGGGCAAAGAGATGAAGCTGCCTCGGATCAAGGGCGCGCTCGCGAGGCCGGGCCTCCTCGTCGCTACCTTCAAGGGGCTCCTCGCGATGTCGGCCGCGCTCGGCGCGACCGAGCCGCCGGCCGCCGAGGCCGAGCGCGAGCTCGTGGTCAAGCTGTACTTCTACCTGCTGTCGTCGGGCATCAGCCAGCTCAATAAGGCTGGCCACCCCGACGTGGCCCGCTGGGTCGCCGCCAGCCCCGACCGCGTCTACGCGTGGTCGGTCGAGGGCAAGCCCGAGCTCTCGGCCTACCTGCGTCTCAAGGCGGGCAATAGCCGGGCCGCCCGCGGCGTCTACGAGCGCTCGAAGCCGTTCTTCACGATGTCGTTCGACTCGACCGAGAGCGCCCTCGGCATACTCATGTCGATAGACGACATGGTAGAGGCGACGAAGGCCGGCCGCATCATCATGAAGGGCGCCCCGGAGTACGGGGCCGCGATCGGCGAGTACATGATGCTCGTCGGCGCCTACGCTAAATAGGAGGCTATGGATGAGGGCCCGCTCTATCTGTCACGCCGGCCTGACGGTATCCGACTTCGGGGCCGCGGTTCGCTGGTACCACGATACCTTCGGCTTCCTGCTCGTCTCCGAGGACGAGCTGGGGCCGGAGCGGACCGCGGAGCTATTCCCGCTCTACGGGGTCGAGGGCGCGCGCGTGCGCATGGGCTTCATGCGCGCGCCCGGCGGCTCGGTGCTCGAGATCTTCGAGTTCAGCCCCAAGGCCGAGAGGCGCGATCCGACCTGGAACGCCCCTGGCTTCACGCACCTGGCGATGAACGTGTCGGGCGTGGCCGCGTGGTACGATCGCCTCAAGGCGGCCGGCGAGAGCTTCGTGACGCCGCCGCAGCGCACCGGATCGGTCGACTGGGTTTTCATGCGGGACCCGGACGGCAACCTCGTCGAGCTGATAGACCTGAAGGCCCTCCGGCCGGCGATCAGGCTGGTCGGAGGCGCGCTCGGCGCCGTCATGAAGCGGGGGAAGTTCGCCGAGCGCTATCGCTAGCGCCGCCTAACGGCTCGCCTCGAGGCTTTCCATCAGGTTGGTCAGGGCGAGCTCGTTGAGGCGGCCTGCCTCGCCGAGCGAGTCGGACTCGGCCCTGACCTTCTGGAAACCCTCGACCACCGACCGCAGCGATAGGCGCACGGCCTCGAGCCTGTCGCTCAGCCTGCCGAGATCGGTCTCGTTGGCCTGGATCGCCTCGCCCATCCGCCTGGAGGCGTCGCGGACGGTCGTGGTGATCTGGACCGACTCGGAGGTGCCCTGGAGTATCTCGCCGGAGCCCGCAGATATCTCGGCCAGCCCGCGGCCTATCTCGTCCATCGATCCGGCGACGGCGTCCGCCTCCTCGTCGACCTTCTTGAAGATGGCCTGGGCGCTCTCGTTTACGGCGGCGGCGGCCTTCATAGCGTCGACGGTCCGGCCGATGTCCGCGTCGATGATGCGGACGTTCTCGTTGGTCTCCTCGGACAGCTTGCGTATCTCGTCGGCTACGACGGAGAAGCCCTTGCCGGCCTCGCCGGCGTGGGCCGCCTCGATCGCGGCGTTCATCGCGAGGAGGTTGGTCTGGCTGGCGACCGCGCGTATCACCTCGACCACCTCGACGATGGACGCGGCGGCGGACTCCATCGCGCGCAGCGCGTCGGCTAGGTCCGACATCTGGGAGGTACCGTCGTCGGTCGCGCTCTTGAGCTTGGCCACGGCGGCGCGCCTGGCCCCGGCGATCGCGGCGATGCTGTTGACGGCGCCGGTCATCTGCTCTATCGCCGCCGACGACTCGGTGATGACGGCCGACTGGTCGGCTACCTTCGTCTCGACCAGCCGCGCGGACTCGACGATATGCGTATACGACTCGAGGATCGCGCGGGCGCTAGCCTCGAGCTCCTTGAACCCCGCGTCCGCGCCTTCGAGCGTCGCGCTCATCGATGCGACGAGCCCGGCGGTCGACTCCGCCGACTCGCGCGCGGCGATGCCGAGGCCGAGGGTATCGCCGCTCGAGCGGATCAGGGCCTCGAGCCTGTCGATATAGGCCTTGCTCTTGGCGGCCTCGGTCCTGCTGATAGATAGCAGGCTGTAGTCGCGGACCCTGATAGCCCGCTCTATCGACGTGGCGACGACCAGGATTATCGTCGAGATGACGAAGTCGTTCAGGTTCTTGCCCGGCTGGGCCTGGTTGGGGATGATCCGCGTGAAGTAGTCGAGCGCGACGGCGGCCAGCGCGACGGCCATCACGGCCAGCGCTTGCCAGCGCCTGCGAGCGATGAGCCCGGTCATGATGAGCGCGAAGCATTCGAGCGTGGCTATAAGATAGATCTCGTAGGCTTCCTCGAACGGCTGCATGAAGGCGATGGAGGCGAAGAGCAGCGACACGAGTACGGTCGTGGCCACGCTCGCGATGACCGCCCGCCCTACCCGTACCAAGACGAGTATCCCGGCGAGCAGGAATACGAGGCAGGCCAGGATCAGCCTGATGCCTGGATTATCCACCATGATGGCCGCCAAGCCGGCCGCGGCGATGATCGAGGCCAGCGTAAGGACGAGCGATGAAGTCTGCTTGCGATCCAGGGGCTCCGCGTCGGCATAGCGGACCAGGAACCTATCCATCAGGGTCTTTTCCATCGTTTCTCCTAATACCGAGTATCGACAGATCGAGAGGCGCAGATTAGCCGCCGTTCCGGCCGCGCCTAGTCGGCCCGCTTGATCTTGAGGATCGACGGCACGTTGCGCAGGTTACGCTCGGAGGTCCTGGCGTCCTCGGCGCTCGGGTAGGCCATCGTGAAGAAGCCCGTCAGCGTCTCGGCCCCGTCCTCGAGCCGTCCCTCGACGAGGCGCCCGCCGTGCTTCCTGACGGCGTTCTCTATCTCGGAGAACAGGTCGAGCACGCGGCGGGCCGTAACGTGGTAGCGCCTCGTCAGCGACGGCGCCGACTCCCAGCTCACCTCGACGCGGCGCTCGGCGAACTCGGGTATGGCCGCCAGGTTCTTGCAAGACGCCCGGTGCACGATGATGCCGCGCCCTCGCGAGACGTAGCCGACTATGCGCTCGCCGACGGCCGGCTTACAGCACGAGGCGAAGCGTATGAGGAGGTTCCCGGCTCCCAGTACGCTGATGCCGGCCTTGGCCGAGTCGGTGGCCTCGCCGGCGACGTACGGCCGGTAGTCCATCGGGGCGGCGGACGGCTCGGGCTGCTTGGCCTCGCCGTGCTTGGCCTCGCCGTGCCTGGACTCGCCGTGGCGGACCTCGAGCTCCGGCCTGCGCTCCCCGGCCTTGCCGCGCTCGTCGTGGCGATCGCCGGGCTTGCGGGCCACGACGTTCTTGTCGATAGCGAGCACGGTGCCCTCGGCGACGAGCCAGGCGCGGATCTTCGAGCGCGCCTTGCTCGTCTTGACTATCTTGAGCCAGTTGACGTTCGGCCGCGCGTTGGCGCCGGTGACGATATCGACGACCTGGGTATTCCGGAGCTCCGAGTCGAGCGGCACGATGGCGCCGTCGGCCTTGGCGGCGAGGCAGCGGTTGCCGACGTCGGAGTGGATGGCGTAGGCGAAGTCGAGCGGCGTCGAGCCGGCCGGCAGCTCTATCGCGTCGCCCTTCGGGGTGAACACGATGATGGAGTCCTTGAGTATCTCGCGCTTGATGTCGTCGAGGAAGTCCGAGCCCTCCTCGAGCATCGCCGACCAGTCCTTGAGCCTGTTGACGATGGACAGGTCCTCGGGCCGCACTACCTCGGCGCTCGTGCCCTTCTTGTACAGCCAGTGCGACGCGACGCCGAATTCAGCTATCCGGTGCATCTCGCGGGTGCGTATCTGGATCTCGAGCAGGGTACCGTCGTAGGCCATCACCGTGGTATGCAGGCTCCGGTACCCGTTCGACTTGGGCATCGCCACGTAGTCCTTGAATCGCCCGTCGAGCGGCTTCCAGAGCCCGTGCACGATGCCGAGCGCCGCGTAGCACTGGCTCTCCTCGTCGCAGAGCACGCGTATGCCCGATAGGTCGTACAGCTCGTCGGCGCCCTTGGCGCGCCTGCGCATCTTCTGGTAGATCGAGTAGAAGTGCTTGGCCCTGGACATCACCTCGACGTCGAGGCCCTCGGCGCGGGCCGCGGCCTCTATCTCGGCGCGCGCGCGCTCGAGGAAGGCCTCGCGCTCGGGCTTCTTGGCGGCGACGAGCAGCTTGATCTGGTCGAAGGCCTCGCGGTTGATCTCCTTGAGCGCGAGGTCCTCGAGCTCGTCCTTCATCCAGCTGATGCCGAGCCTGTCGGCCAACGGCGCGAAGACGTCGACGCACTCGGCCGCGATGCGCCGCCGGTCGGCCTCGGGCAGCCACTTGAGGGTGCGCATGTTATCGAGCTTGTCGGCCAGCTTTACGATGATCACGCGCAGGTCGCGGGTCATGGCGAACAGCATCTTGCGTATGGTCTCGGCGGCCTGGATGGTCTTGTTCTTGGCCTTGAGCGCGGCCATCCGCGACAGCTCCTCGACGAGGGCACCTACCCGATCGCCGTAGCGTTCGCCGACCTGGGCGCCGGTGGCCAGGGAGTCCTCGATGGCCTGGTGGAGCAGCCCGGCGATCACGCTGTCGGCGTCCATGCCCATGCCGGCCAGGATGGCGGCGACCCGTTCCGGGTGGGTCACGGTCGGCTCGCCCGACGCGCGCGTGCTGCCCGAATGGAGCTCGGTCGCCCAGGCGCGGGCGGACAGTACGCGCCCGGCGTCGTCGTCGGAGAAATTCGCTAGGTAGTCGTCGAGCCGCTCATCGTACTGCATGCCTACCCCCGGATACCACGCGGTCGGAGCCGGCCAGGTCGGCGTGGACCCGTACCCCGCCGAAGCCGGCCGATTCCAGTACGGCGGCTACCGCCGGCCCCTGCTCCTCGCCTATCTCGACGGCTAGGGAGCCGCCGTCCGCTAGGAGGTCGAAGGCCTGGGCGGCGAGCGCCGGATATATATCGAGGCCGAGCTCGCCGCCGTCCAGGGCCATCCTCGGCTCGCCGTCGCCCGTGGATAGCAGGCGGTCGGTCAGCTCGCGGGTCACGTACGGCGGGTTGGCGACGATCAGGTCGAAGGGGCCGACGGCCGCCGACAGCACGTCGCCGAGGCGCGCGTCGAGCGGGCGGCCGAGCAGGCCGAGGGCGTTGGCGCGCGCCGCCTCGAGGGCGGCCGGCGAAGCGTCCGACAGCGACACCTCTACGTCGGGACGCTCCGCCGCGATCGTGACGCCGACGCAGCCCGAGCCGGTGAAGGCGTCGTGGCAGCGTACCGTACGGACCGGCCCTCCGCCCGTTCGGGATACGGGCGGGAGCAGCGACAGCGCGACCTCCACGAGCAGCTCGGTGTCCGGGCGCGGCACCAGCACGCGCGGGTCGACGGTATATCGTCTCCCATAGAATTCTTTGTATCCGACGATATAGGCGACGGGCTCGCCGGACGACCTGCGGGCCACGAAGGCCCTGAACGCCTCGACGGACGAGGCGTCGAGCTCGTCCGGCATCGAGGCGAGGACCCTGTCGCGATCGACGCCGAGCGCGTGGCCGAGGAGCAGGGCGGCGTCCAGGAAAGGCGATCCCGAGCCGCTCCCCTCGAGGGCGCCGGATCCTTCCGCGAGCGCCGCCCGCACGGTCACGGGGTCGGCTCCGACCGGGGGATCACTGCCCCTCCGCCTTCATCGCGTCCTCGCGGGCGCGGATGGCCAGGCCTTGCACGATCTCGTCCATGTCGCCTTGCATGAACAGGTCCAGCTTGTACAGCGTCACGTCGATACGGTGGTCGGTGACGCGGTTCTGCGGGAAGTTGTAGGTGCGGATGCGCTCGGATCGGTCGCCCGAGCCTATCTGCCCGCGGCGCTCGGCGGCGCGCTCGGCGTTCTTCTTCTCTTCCTCGAGCTCGTAGATGCGCGCCCGGAGGATGCGCATCGCCTTGGCCTTGTTCTTGATCTGGCTCTTCTCGTCCTGGCAGTGGACGACGAGGCCGGTCGGTATATGGGTCAGCCGGACCGCCGAGTCGGTCGTATTGACGCACTGGCCGCCGGGGCCGCCGGCGCGCATCACGTCGACGCGCAGGTCCTCGGGCCGGATCTCGACCTCGGTCTCCTCGGCCTCGGGCAGCACCGCGACCGTGACGGCGCTCGTGTGGATGCGGCCGGAGCCCTCGGTGGCCGGCACGCGCTGCACGCGGTGAACGCCGGACTCCCAGCGCAGCTTGCCGAAGACCTGGTCGCCCGAGATCGACAGGATGATCTCCTTGAAGCCGCCGAGGCCGGTCTCCGAGCTGGACATCACCTCGATCTTCCAGCCCCGCTCGTCCGCGTAGCGCGTATACATGCGGTAGAGGTCAGCGACGAACAGGGCGGCCTCGTCGCCGCCGGTGCCGGCGCGGATCTCCATGATGGTATTCTTGTCGTCGAGCGGGTCGCGCGGTACGAGCAGCTCCGAGACGTGCTTCTCGGCCGCCTCGAGCCCGTCCTCGAGGCCGCGCAGCTCCTCTCGGGCCAGCTCCTTGAGCTCCGGGTCCGACTCGTCGCGCAGCATGGCCTTAGCGCCGGCTATCTCCTCGCGGATGCGCCTGACGCCGTCGTAGGCCTCGACGATCTCGGCGAGGCGGGAGCGCTCGCGCATGGCGTCCTTGTAGCGCCTAGGATCGCGGGACAGGCCGGGATCGGAGACGAGGTCGTCGAGCTGCCTGAGACGGGCCGCGACCGCTTCGATACGCTCGTTCACGGCGCGATCTTTTCCTTGAAGTACGGGCAGGAGTAGATGACGATCTCCATGCCCTCGCCGTCGTCCGGGCCGACGAGATCCAGGTTCTCAATCAGCTTCCGCTGGACGCGGCATGACCCGTGCGATACGCAGAGCGGGCAGGCGCCGTTGCCGCGGGGATTTATATCGAGCTTCATGGCGCTAGGGTACAAAAAAAACGGCATGAATACAAGACGCGAGCCGCCCGGCGGGCGGGCCCTCCGGCGCGGCTACCGGTTGCCTTCCCGCGGCCGGGCAGGATACTATGCGCCATGGGCCGGACTAGCCTAGCCAGCGCAGCGCGATCCTCCTCGCCTTCGAGCTCCTCCAGTCGAGGCTCCTCCGCCGTCCGGCCGGGCGGGGCGAGCGGCAGCCGTTCCTAAGGCCGGACGAAGCCCTATATCCGGATCAAGGAGACAAGCATGCTCGACTTCAAATACATCAAGGACAATCTCGACGCGGTCAAGAAGAACATCGGCGACCGCTTCATGAAGGCCGACGCCGACCTGGTCGCGTCGCTGTACGATAGGCGCAACGAGCTCCTCAAGCGGCTCGAGGACGAGCGGCGCGCGCGCAACGAGAACGCCGCCGCGATGAAGGGCAAGCTGGAGCAGGCCGTGCGCGAGCGGCTGATAGCCGAGGGCAAGCGCCTCAAGGACTCGATAGCCGCGATCGAGGCCGAGGCCGAGCGGGTGCTCGCGAACCTCGACGAAGAGGTGCGCAGGATACCGAACATGGCCCATCCAGACGCCCCCATCGGCAAGGAAGACAAGGACAACCTCGAGGTCAAGCGCGTAGGCGAGCCGACGGCCTTCGATTTCGAGCCGAAGGACCACGTCCAGCTCGGAGCGGACCTCGATATCATCGACTTCGACGCCGGTACCAAGGTGTCGGGCACCAAGTTCTACTACCTGAAGAACGAGGGCGTGTTCCTAGAGCTCGGGCTCGTCCGCTACGCGCTCGACATCCTGGCCAAGAAGGGCTTCACGCCGTTCATCACGCCGGACGTCGCCAAGACCGAGATACTCGAGGGCATCGGGTTCAACCCGCGCGGCGCCGAGTCGAACGTCTACTCGGTCGAGGGCGAGGGGTCCTGCCTCGTCGGCACCGCCGAGATAACGCTCGGCGGCTACTACTCCGATACGATACTGCCCAAGGACGCGCTCCCGCTCCGCATGGCCGGCCTGTCCCACTGCTTCCGCCGCGAGGCCGGCGCCTCGGGACAGTTCTCCAAGGGCCTCTACCGCGTGCACCAGTTCACCAAGCTCGAGATGTTCGCCTACTGCCTGCCGGAGGATTCCGACCGCGTCCACGAGGAACTGCGCCTGATCGAGGAGGAGATCTTCGCCGGGCTCGGCCTGCCCTTCCGCGTCGTCGACACCTGCACCGGCGACCTCGGCGCCCCCGCCTACCGCAAGTGGGACCTCGAGGCCTGGATGCCCGGCCGCAACGGCGGCGAATGGGGCGAGGTGACGAGCACCTCGAACTGCACCGACTACCAGTCCCGCCGGCTCAATATCAAGTACAAGGACGACGACGGCAAGAACAAGTACGTGCACACCCTCAACGGCACGGCGGTCGCGATCTCGCGAGCCCTGGTCGCGCTGCTCGAGAACTACCAGCAGGCCGACGGCAGCGTCAGGATGCCCGCCGCCCTCGTGCCCTACGTCGGCTTCGAGGTCATCAGGAAGAAGAAGTAGGATAAGGAGGGGGAAGCCTCCCCCTCGCTCCGAAGGTCGCGCGGGGTACCGCGCGACGCTTCTCCGCTACCCCCTCTGATACAGGCCGTTACTGAAGGGGGGATACCCCCCTCGAACGGCGGGTACGCCGTTCTCACCCCTGCGGCGCTGCGAGTCTCGCGCCGCACCCCTCGTATGAGGGCCGTTACGGAAGGGGGATACCCCTCGAACGGCGGGTACGCCGTTCTCGCGCCGCTAGCTCGCTCGGCCGCGCGTATAGCCGAAGAACAGGGCGTCCTCACGCGCGAGGTGCTCGAGTACCAGCTTCCTGACGACGAAATCGAACAGCGCGTTGAAATCGCGGTCGCCCGACGCGACCGCGGCGCGGAGCGCCGCGGCCTCGCCCTCCAACGTCCTGTGCATGCCCGCGTGGGCCTCGGCCTCCGGGTAGCCCAGGCTCTCAAGCAGGGCCTCCTCGTCGGCGAAATGAGCCGCCGCGCGGGAGACGAGCTCGTCGACCGCCTCGAGGAGGCGCGGCGCGTCCGCGCCGGATAGAGACAGGTCGAGCAGGTTGTTCGCGTGGTCGACGAGGCCCCGATGCTGATCGTCTACGAGACGGTTCCCGGATTCCCATTCGGCCTTCCAGCAGAGGCGGACGCTGGCGGACGGTAGCGACTCGTCCGGGCCGAAGGCGACCACCCGGTTGCGCCCCGCGTTCTTGGCCCGGTACATGGCCTGGTCGACCCGCCTGAACCATTCGTCGCGGTACTCGCCGGCCCGCCACTCGGCTACGCCGAAGCTTGCCGTCACCGTGCCGGCGTCGGAGAAGCGCTCGGCCTCGATGGCGGCCCGTAGCTTCTCGGCGAGGGCCGTCGCGCCCCGCAGGTCGGTATGCGGAGCCAGGAGCAGGAATTCCTCGCCGCCCCAGCGGAACAGGTCGTCCGGCCTCCGTACCTGGTCCCTGGCGATCCGGGCCATTCGCCGGAGCACCTCGTCGCCGGCGGCATGGCCCAGGGTATCGTTGACGCGCTTGAAATGGTCCACGTCGAACATGACGACGGACAGCGGCGCGCCGTACCGCGCCGCGCGCTCGAGCTCCGCCTCGAGCCGGGCGTCGAGCGCGTGCCGGTTATGCAGGCCCGTCAGCTCGTCGCTCGACGCCATCCCCTCCAGCTCCGCGTTCTTCGCCTGTAGCTGGCCGACGAGGTGGGAGACGTCGACGATCAGGACGATGCCGGCCCACAGCACGAGGAACGCCAGCGTGAACGAGAAGGTGAACGCGTTCAGGGCGTCGTTCTCTATCAGGGGCGTCCGCCCTCCGGCGCCGGCCAGCGCGATGACGACGCGGGCGGCGTGGCAGGCGACGAACGCGACGACGGTCCACCTGGAGGCCTTGCTGACGATCGGGGGTATGGCGCCGCCCGCCAGCCTCATCGCGTGGACGAGCTCGACGCCCGCGACGATGATGAGGGCCGACGCCCCCGCCGTCCTCAGGGGAAACGAGTCCCGCAGGTACGATAGGGCGAGTAGCGCCGCGAACCAGGAGCCCAGGTAGGCCCAGAAGCGCGCGGGCCACTCGGCTCCGATGGCGAAGAAGCTCCTGAACCCCCAGACGATGCAGAAGTGGTAGAAGACGATGAGCATGTTCGCCGCGACGTACGAGATGCCGAAGGGAAGCATTCCGTGCCCGATGAGCAGGGAGAAGCCTACCGCCGCCGACATGAAGCCTCCGGCGTAGATGAATAGGCCCCGCTCGCGGCGGAACGACGAGAACAGGGCTATGGCGAGCGCGATCGACGTCCCGACGAGCGCTACGGCGATTGACAACGTCTTTATATCCATGCGCCCATGATACGCGATGCCTGCCGGTAGCGCTAGCGCCGGCGCCCGACGTCGGCCCTGACCCGCTCCCAGCCCTCGACGCCCCCCGGCACCGCGTAGAAGGCGGGATTGAGCCGGACCGCCTCGGCGTCGGATATACCGCCCGGGAGCCTTGCGGCCATCGCGGGAGCGCGCCCGGTCAGCTTGCTCCGCAGCAGCTCGAGCTCGTAGTCGACCTGCCCGAGCGTCACCGGGAGCGGCGCGGGAACTGGGCGATCGAGGCCGTGGATCTTGGAGGCGTCGAACGCGTAGCCGCGATCCCCGGCCTCGCCGGCGAGCGCCTCGAGGAAGCGGCCGAGCGACGCCGCCGGATCGGGCGCGCGCCTGAAGCGCTCGAGCTGCGGATGGCGGGCGTAGCCGACGGTGCGCCCCTCGAGCACGGCCTGGGCGAGCAGCGCCTCGCGCCAGGCGGCGACGAGGCCCTTGGAGTCGAGGTAGCTCGGGTGCAGGCTCCACAGGCGCATCGCGCGGCGCCTAGATCTCTATCGCCATCACGGCCACGTCGTCGTCGGGCTTGTCCGCGCCCATAGCCCTGACGAAGGCGAGCGGCAGCTCCGCCAGCGGCAGGCCGCGCAGGCGCTCGGCCACCGCTACGAGTCCGTCCTTGGCGTCGGTCCAGCTGGCCTTTTCGTTACCGCCTCCCTCTATCAGGCCGTCGGTGTACAGGAGGAAGCGGTCTCCTTCGGCGACGTCGAGCGAGGCCGTCTCGTAGCTGGAATCCTCCATCATGCCGATGAAGGGATTCTCGCGCTCGGCCAGCCGCGGCGCGCCGTCCCTCGGGATGAACAGGGCCGGAGGATGGCCCGCGGCGGCGAAGACGACCTTGCCGGCGCGCCGGTTGACGCGCAGCGCGAAGGCCGTCAGGTAGTTATCCTCGAGCACGGTCTTGGCCAGCACGCCGTTCAGGTACGACAGCGTCTCCTCGACCGAATGGGCCGGCGTCGCGCTCTGCTTGAGCAGCACCTTGACCGCGGGCGTAACGTAGCTCGTGCCGACGTCGTGGCCGGCCACGTCCGCTATCAAGTAGAAGTAGACGCCGTCGGATACCGGTACGACGTCGTAGAAATCGCCGCCGGCCTCGTGCAGGGAACGGTAGTACACGGAGAACCGGGCCTCCGGCAACTCGGCCGGCTTGACCAGGAGCGAGCGCTGCGCCTCGGCGATCTGCCTCAGGCTGGCGGCCCTGGCCGCGATCAGCTCCTCGTTGGCGAGCGCGAGCTGCACGTGGACGCGCACCCGGGCCCGTACCTCGGCCTCGTTGGCCGACTTGATGATGTAGTCGACGGCGCCGTAGTCGAAGGCCTTGAGCTTCGATTCCTGGTCGCCGAGGCTGGTAAGCATGATAACGGAGATGCGCCTGGTGGCGGGGTCGGCCTTGAGCCGCTTAAGCGTCTCGAAGCCGTCCAGCTTCGGCATCACGACGTCGAGCAGGATCAGGACCGGCCGCTCGGCGGCGGCGGCGGCCAGTCCGGCCTCGCCGTCGGCGGCCTGCGCGACGCGATAGCCGTCCTCCTCCAGTATGCTCGACAGGAACGCCCTGTTGGCGCCCGAGTCGTCGACCACGAGCACGGTATACGAAGCGTCGGACATATACCCTCCGCTACCAGTATACGCGTTTCCGGACGTTTGGCCAGGTAGGTAACGGCGCGGAACGGCCGCTACAGGCCCATGCGCTGCTGGATCGACTTGCGCCAGTCGTACTTCTCGCCTTCCTTCTCCCATTGGAGGCGGCGCTTGACGGTGAAGGCGGTCATGCTCTTGTCCCTATACTCGACGACGGCGAACGATCCCCGTCCGATATACGCGACGCGCTCGGACGGCTCGAGGCGCTCGCCCTCGGATACGCTGGCCAATGCGCAGTCGAAATGCACCGGCTGCCCGCCGTCGCGCCCGGCCAGGGCGCTCGAGAGGTCGAAGATCTGCTTGCCGCAGATGCCGCATACGACCGGAGGCTGGTCGGCGAAGATAGACTTCTGCTCCTCCGGGCTCTCGGCCGCGACCGCCCTATCCTTCTCGACGGGTACTTCCGCGCCCCTGGCGCCCGACCTGCCGCGGCCCCGCCCCCTTCGGCCGAACCTTCGCTTAGAGCCGTTATTTCCATCCGCCATAGCTTACTCCGATGCCGTCCATGATTTCCTCGCTCAGCACGTGGGCTATGCGAAGGATGGCCCCGCTGATATAGGACTCATCATGCACGATGGCCTTGAGTTCTTCAAGCCGTTCGTCGTGTTCTTCCCTGCTCGTATCGATGCTCATGTACGCTCCGAGAAAGCGTTTTCGAAGTAATCGGCCAAGGCGCCCGCCGCCACGGTGGCTACGTCGTAACGGACCGACGCGCTACTAAATTCTCGATGGGAGTGGATGAAGAGTTTAGACGTTTCGACTATCCTGGCCCGTTTTCTTCCTCCGACCGAGGATTCGACGCCCTCGAGGCCGTACGCGTCGATGTCCTTGACCTCGACGACGGCGAGCACCCCGTCCCTGAAGGCGACGATATCGAGCTCGCCGCGGCCGCGCCTCCAATTGCGCGCCACCACTTCCCAGCCCGTCGCCAGCATCGAGGCCGATACGATCTCCTCGGCCTCGCGTCCCTTCGCGCTGCGGCTGCGGAAGTCGCGCCCTGCTGGAGTGTCGGAGGCATTAGGTAAGGCGCGGCCGTCGGTAAGGATGCGCCCGTCGGGCGCTTCGCGCCCCCGGGGCGCGAAGCGCCTATTCGGCGCGATCATGCCGAGGCCGACAGCTCGCGCGGATCGACCGCCCTGGCTATGAACAGCGACTTCTCCGCCAGGAGGTCTATCGTATCGCCCGAGTCGTCCTTGAAGTGCTTGCCGAATTCGTCGACTATGATCTTGAGCCTCGGGCGCAGCGGCGCGTCGGCGTGGGTATCGACGACCCTCGCTATGGCCGCGTTGTTCAGCACGACGATGGAGCCGATAGGATAGATGCCCATGCTGCGCACGAACGCCTTCAGGACGTCGGGATCGAAGCGCCGCGAGTTGTCGGACAGCAGGTTCTTCATCGCGGCGTAGCCTATCATCGAATTCCGGTACGGCTTCTGGCTGACCATAGCCTCGAAGGCGTCGGCTACCGACACGATGCGGGCCAGCAGGTCGATGCTCTGGCCGCTCGTCCTGCGAGGATAGCCCTCGCCGTCCCATCGCTCGTGGTGCTGGAGGCCGACGAGGCCTACGTCGTCGGGATACTGCAGCTCCTTGATGACGATGCGGTAGGTCAACAGCGGATGGGCGCGCATCTTCTGCGCCTCCTCGGGGCTGAGCGCGCCTTTCTTCTTGATGATCTCCTGGGGCACGCGGAGCATGCCGACGTCGTGCAGCAGGGCGCCGGACGCCAGGTGCACGAGCCTGTGGGGCGGCAGCTTCATGGTCTGGCCGACCACGACCGACAGGATGGCGCAGTTCACGCCGGCCCTGGCCATGTCGTAGCCCGCGAAATCCGACGATAGGATAGCGGAGACGACGGCGGCCTCCTTCTCGCGCACCAGCTGGACGAGGTCCTGCGATAGCGAGTCTATGTTCTTAGGCTCTACGCGCTCGGTAGCGGCTATCTTGTCCATCAGGGCCTTGAGCCTATCGATCATGTCGGTGTAGGCGGCGTAGAGCGCGTGGTCGGAGAACGACGCGGCCAGGCCCTTCGAAGCGGAGGCGCGGCCCGCGTCCCGATCCGTACCGCCGTCGGCCGTAGCCTCCTGGCCCTCGGGCCTCTCGGCCGGGGACTCGAGCTGGCCCTCGCTGAACACCGCGGTGATGCCCCAGCGCTTGAGCCCCTCGATATCCTTGGCCCTGACCTTGACGCCCGCGGGCACGAACAGGTTGTTGCCGTCCGAGAACGCGTCGGCGGTGAACAGAGAGCCGGGCAGGATCCTGTCGAGCGAATACTTCTTCTTCATGGTCGCACTTTCCTTATAAAAACGAGCACGCGGGCCACGAGCTCCCAGTACTCCGGCGGCACGTACTCGCCGATGCCGACGGGCTCGAGGGCCGCCGCCGCGACGTCGTCGCGCACCAGCGGCACGCCCGCCCGGGTCGCGATCTCGTCGATGCGCTCGGCCGCGCGCCCGTTGCCCTTCGCTATCACTATCGGCGCCGGAAGCGCCTCGTCGTAGCGCAGGGCGACGGATTTTTTGCCGGAACGCTTACGCATCGGCGTCCAGGCCGTTTCCGGAGCCCAGCTCGCCGCAGTAGCCGCGCTCGAGGCGTTCGGCTCGCACGGCCCCCCTCCGCCCGAATTCGAGCTCGAAGGCCGACCGTTCGCGAGGGTCGTCGGCGTAGTAGGCGATGGCGGGGGACGTTCGCGGGCCGCGCAGCTCCAGGAGCCGCCGCGATCCGCCGCAACGTATATCCGCCGACATCCGTCCGACTATCCGGGACATACCGTTACTATAATACCAAATTCTTAGAAAACCGTGAAACTCGGTTCCGCCGTACTCGAGCTCGAACGGCGCGCAGACCCAGCCGGAGCCGTCGGCGTCGGGCCTGGACATGGCGGCGAGCGTCGGATCCTCAAGGGATCGCCGGGCCGCCTTCATCAGGGCCTCGGAGAGGATGGCGAGCGATGCGGCCTCGTCTTCGGGCGCGGCCCGGCGGGACGCTTCGCCGCCGGCCCTGCGGTCGGCCGATCCGGAGCCGTCGGAGCCGTCGGCGTCGCCGCGGCGGCCCGCCGGGGCGTCGAGGACGCCGAGCGCGCTATCGAGCTCGACCGATTCCGGGTCGATGCCGGCGGCGACGGCCCTGGCGGCCAAGCGCGCGGCGGCCGGATCGGAGGCGTGGCGTAGGGCGGCCCGTCGGACGGCCATGATCCTGGCCGGATCCAGCCTGAGCCCCTCTCCCATCAGCGCCGCGATAGCCGCCGCCGACGCGGGATCGGCGGGAACGCGCAGCGAGGCGCATAGCTCGGCGGTCCTGGCGGCCAGGCCACCGGGTACTGCACCCGATCCGGCAGCGGCGGGCGCGGCAGGAGACGCGAGGGACGGCGCCGCGGCAGTCGTGGCGCGCGGCGACGGGATGGCGGCCTTCGTCCCGGGGGCGGCGCGAGGATCCCCGGACCGGACGGCGGTCGGGACCGATCCCCTTAAAACGCGAACGTCGGCCGAAGGCACAAGGCCATCGCCGACGTTCGGATTACTCGGAGCGGTCGACCTGTCTTTCGGACCGACCGGTTGCAAGGATCAGCCCTGGACCGCCTGGGAGCGGACGGGGGGCTTGCGGCCGCCGAGCTGTTCCTTGATCTTGGCCTTCTTGCCGATCTTCTCGCGGATGTAGTACAGCTT
>QKAK01000083.1 GCA_003247225.1 Spirochaetota bacterium
AAACGGCGGGGCGGCGCGTCGCGGCCGTGCATCGGGTGGCTATCAATCGCTGTATATGGTCCCGGGTGGGGCTGGGCGGCGTGACCGTGCATGGGGCGGATTCCTGGTACGGTTCGTGATTCGGTCGAAGCTAGCATGGCGCTCGATAGCCTAGTATTATCATGTTTATCCTGTCACCCATTATTCGTATCACACCCGCCTCCGTATGCGTGCGAGGCCTGGGTACGAGTAAGGATCGGCACGCTAGGATCGGCGCATGAAACCCGCCACGGCGCGTTCTAGGCGGCGCAGGTAGCCGGCCTCGCCGTGGTAGGCGGCGACGAAGCGGGGATCGGGCTCGACGACGGGCTCCGGCGCGCTGACGCCGGCGGCGAGGGCGGCCGCCCGTTCGACGCGCTCGGCCTCGGGGGCCAGGGCTACGGCCGCCGCCACGGCGGCCCCGGCGGCGGCGCCCGCCTCGCCTATCCTGGCGACGGGGCGGTTCCACAGCGCGGCGACGCGCTTCAGGGTCTCGTCGCTGGCGGCCGCGCCTCCGGTCAGGGCCAGGGCTTCCCTCGGATCGGCCGACGCCGAGTCGAAGCTGCGCGAGCCGAGCAGCAATAGGCCGAGGGACGAGTCGACGACGCCCGAGTAGTCGGACTGGAAGTCGGGCCCGCGGCCGATGTCGAGGATCGGCGAAGCGGGGAACGATTCGGGTACGCTCTGGAGCACCCGAATCGACGACCCGGGCGCCACCGAGGCGAGCGCTCGCTCGCAGGAGGCGAAGTCGTCGGCCCCGACGCCGCGCCCGAGCCGCGCCGCCTCCCAGGTCAGCGCGCCGTTCGAGCGGCAGCCGAACAGGAAGGGGCGGCCGAGCCCGTCGTACATCGCGTTGGCCGCCGGATGCGGCGCCCGCCCGTCGGCCATCAGGACGAAGCTCGTGCCAAGCGACAGGAGGCCACCGGCGGCGAGTACCTTGGTCTGCGGGTTGTCGCCGGATCCGGCGACGACGATCGCGTCGGCGGGGATGCCGTAGCGCTCGGAGAAATAGCGGGCGACCGCGCCTACGCGCGACAGCGGGTGGGATAGCTCCGGCAGGCGGGCGGACAGGGCCGCGGCGCCGCCGGGCAGTCCGTCGGCGGCCGCGGCGACGAGGCCGTCGCTCCATCGCCTCTCTCCCCAGTCCATCAGGCTGGTGCCGGCGCCGTTACCCCAGTCGATAGGCGCGTCGGCCCGGCCCGACAGTACGCCCGCCAGGAACGATGATATCAGGTGGACGGCGCGGCAGGCGGAGTAGGTCCCCGGCTCCCGTATCGCCCGATGGCGCAGCACGGCTCCCGAGAAACGGAGCGGGCTGTCCGAGCCGGACAGCGCGGTCATCGCCTCGGCGCCGCCGGCCGCCTCCCGCAGGTGGTCGGCCTCGCGAGCCGTATCGGCGCTCATCCAGATCGGCGACCGATCGCTGGCCAGCGACGGGGCGAGCCGCTCGGCGAGCCCGGGCCGGTCGGCCCTCCCGGCTCCGTCGGCGCGGAGGCCGGCGAACGCGGACGGAGCCTTCGCCGATAGCCAGACCTGGCCGTGCTGTTGGGCCGACACGGCTATGGCCCGGACGCCGGCGAGCATTCGCGCCGGCAAGTCGGACAGGACCGCGTCGAGCGCGGCGAGGAAGACGCCGACCGGCTGGTCGGCCTCGCCTTCCTCCCGCGGCGGCAGGATGGGCAGGTCGCGATCCAGCCCGTACCCGCTCAGCCTGGGATCGTCGCGATAGCGGACCTTGGCCCGAGCCGCGATCGAACGCGAGCCGAGGTCGACTAGGACGGCGGTCGTGCCCTGGGTGCTCGAGTCTATCCCGAGCGAGTATCCAGTCTCTTGCATCGATCGTCCTCCTCGCGCTCGGCCCGGCCTAGATGTAGCGGTTGACGACCGACTCGAGATATTCCTGCCGTCCCGAGGATAGCTCTATGGCCTTAATATCGAGGGCGGCGGCCTCGAGGCTCTTGAAGCTCTCCTTGCCGGCCTCGATCGAGGCGCCTATTCCCTCGCCCCAGCCGGCGTAGCGCTCCGCGAGCGGCTTCTCGAGGGCCCCGTCCGTTATCATGCGCGCCGCCGCCTCGTAGCCGCGGGCCATCGCGTCCATGCCGGCTACGTGGGCGGCCGCCAGGTCCTCGGGCCTATAGCTGCCGCGCCGCGGCTTGGCGTCGAAGTTGAGGCCGCCCGAGCCGAGGCCGCCGTTCTTCTGTATCTCGTACATCATCAGCGTCGACACGTACAGGTTCGTCGGGAACTGGTCGGTGTCCCAGCCCAGGAGCTCGTCGCCCTGGTTGGCGTCGACGGAGCCGAGTATACCGCGCTCGCGGGCGTAGCGCAGCTCGTGCTGGATCGTATGCCCGGCGAGCGTCGCGTGGTTCGTCTCGATATTGAGCTTGAAGTACGGCAGGAGCTCGTACTCCTTGAGGAAGGCGTAGCAGGCCGCGGCGTCGGCGTCGTACTGGTGCTTCGTCGGTTCCTTGGGCTTGGGCTCTATCAGGAACTGCCCGGTGAAGCCTATTTCCTTCGCGTACTCGACGGCCATGCGCAGGAAGCGCGCGAGGTTGTCCTGCTCCCGCTTCATGTCGGTGTTGAGCAGCGTCTCGTAGCCTTCGCGCCCGCCCCAGAAGACGTAGTTCAGGCCGCCGAGCTCGAGCGTCGCCTCGAGCGCCTTCTTGACCTGGCCGGCGGCGTACGCGAAGACCCGCGGGTCCGGGCTCGTCGCGGCGCCGTGCATGAAGCGCGGGTCCCCGAACAGGTTGGCCGTGCCCCATAGCAGGCGGGTCGGGCTCGAGCGCATCAGGTCCTTGGCCAGGGCGACTATCTTGTCGAGATTACGGTTCGTCTCGCGGAGCGTGTCGCCCTGCGGAGCTATATCGCGGTCGTGGAAGCAGAAGAACGGGATCGACAGCTTCTCGGTCAGCTCGAAGACGCCGCGCATGCGCATCCTCGCGACCTCCATCGGGTCGCCCACGCCGTCCCAGGGGCGTACCGCGGTCGGGTCGCCGAACGGGTCGCGGCCGCCGGCCGTCATCGAGTGCCAGAAGGCCATCGAGAAGCGCAGGCTCTCCTTCTGGGTGGCGCCGTTCGCGGACCCGGCCGCCACGGCGTCCGGCTGGTAATATTTAAAGGCTAGCTCCCGGTTCGAGTCGGGGCCATCGTAGTCGATACTGGGTATGGTCGGGAAAAGCTCTTTCACGGAATCCTCCTCGCGCTGCTTGCCTGATAGGCCGATTCTAGGCCGCCGATCCTATAAGTTACAGCGCCGAATTTGACTCTACATACCTAAAATTGATATTCCGTGCTACAGTCGACCCAGGCCTCGGGAGGTGCCGCGTGCGCTTCGACGATATCGTCTTCGTCTACCATCTTCAGGACGAGCGCCAGATAGCCTGGCACGGCAGGCGCCACTCCCACCCGGGCGGCGGCTACGAGTTCCACTACTTCATCTCCGGCGACGGCAGCTTCAAGAACGGCACGGCCACTTGGTCGATACGGCCGGGCAGCCTCCACCTGACCCCGCCCGGCTGCGTCCACCAGATCCTGGCCACCAACCTCCGCAAGCCGATCACCTATTTCGCCGTGCTCTTCAGCGCAGACGGGGACGCCGAGCTGGAGCGGCTGCTCGAGCGCGCGATGGGCGAGCTGGCTCGGCCGACCGATATCGGCACCTCGCACCGATTCTTCTTCGCCGACCTGATGGAGCGCAACTCGTCGGGCCAGGCTGACCTCGTCGAGGCCGCGCGGCACTCGTTCATCGCCTTCATCTACGAGCTGCTAGCCGGCGCCCCGTCGGCCTACGGCTCGGCGGAGAACGCCCACGTCGAGAAGGCGATCGCGATCATGCAGGCGAATATAGAAGGGAACATCGACCTGGACGCGCTGTGCGGCCGGCTCGGCCTGTCGTGCGAGCACTTCGTGCGGCTCTTCGGGCAGCGGATGCGGATGCCCCCGATGCGCTACTACGCGAGGCTCAAGATCGAGGCCGCGCGCGCGATGCTGTCGAGCACGAACCTGAGCGTCGGCGACATCTCGGAGAAGCTCGGCTTCGCCAGCCAGTTCGGCTTCTCGCGGGCGTTCAAGAGCGTGGCCGGCTTGTCGCCGTCGGATTATCGGGCCAGGTGCCTGCAGAAAGCGGACTTCACCTAAGCCTCGATATCAATTTGCGGTATAGAAAATCAATCTTTCCCATAGGTCGCCCCTAAAATGCGCTCCTATCATCAGCGTAGCTTACGGATCTATTTTTTAGGAGGCACCTGCGATGAAGAAAGTCCTATTAGTAGTCCTGGCCCTCATGATCGTCGCCGGATCGGCGTTCGCCGACGGCGAGCTCATCGGCGTGGCCATGCCGACCCAGTCCCTGCAGCGCTGGAACCAGGACGGCGCCAACATGAAGGCCCAGCTCGAGGCCAAAGGCTACCGCGTCGACCTGCAGTACGCCAACAACGACATCATCACCCAGATCCAGCAGCTCGAGAACATGATCACCAAGGGCGCCAAGGTCCTCGTGATCGCGTCGATCGACGGCTCGGTCCTCTCCGACGTGCTCAAGAAGGCCAAGGCGAGCGGCATCAAGGTCATCGCCTACGACCGCCTGATCATGAACACGCCGGACGTCGACTACTACGCCACCTTCGATAACTTCAAGGTCGGCGTGATCCAGGGCCGGTACATCGAGTCCGCCCTCGGCCTGGCCCAGGGCAAGGGCCCGTTCAATATCGAGCTGTTCGCCGGATCGCCCGACGACAACAACGCGGTATTCTTCAACAAGGGCGCGATGAGCATCCTCCAGCCCTACCTGGACAAGAAGCAGCTCGTCGTCCCGACCAACCAGACCGAGTTCACCACCATCGCCATCCAGAGCTGGAGCTCCGAGAAGGCCCAGGCCAGGATGGACAACCTGATCGCGATGAAGTACTCCCGCAAGACCGTCCTGCACGCCGTCCTGTCGCCGAACGACAGCCTGGCGATCGGCATCGTCGCGTCGCTCAAGAACGCCGGCTACGGCACGGCCAAGAAGCCCTATCCGGTGCTGACCGGCCAGGACTGCGACAAGGCTAACGTCAAGGCGATGATAGCCGGGCAGCAGTCGATGTCGATCTTCAAGGACACGAGGACCCTGGCGGCCCAGGTCGTCGCGATGGTCGAGGCGATCATGAAGGGCAAGGAAGCCCCCGTCAACGACACCAAGACCTACAACAACGGCGTCAAGGTCGTGCCGTCCTACCTCTGCGACCCCGTCTACGCCGACAAGTTTAACTTCAGGACCCTGCTCATCGATAGCGGCTACTACACCGAAGCCGACCTTCAGTAAGGGCACGTAACCCTAGCCGGGCGGCCGGCCCGCGGACCTCCCCGCGGGCCGGCCTTTACCGACCCGGCTACGCGAGGAGAATCTAGCATGGGCGACACGATCCTCGAGATGCGCAACATCGTCAAGACGTTCCCCGGCGTACGGGCCTTGAACGACGTCACCTTCTCGGTACGGCGCGGCGAGATCCACGCCCTCGTCGGCGAGAACGGCGCGGGCAAGTCCACGCTGATGAACGTCCTCGGCGGCGTCTACCCGCACGGCTCCTACGAGGGCCAGCTCGTCTTCGACGGCGAGGAGTGCTCCTTCCGCACCATCCACGACTGCGAGAGGAAGGGGATAGTCATCATCCACCAAGAGCTCGCGTTGGTCCCCTACCTATCCGTAGGCGAGAACATCTTCCTGGGGAACGAGCGCGCGAAGCGGGGGATGATCGACTGGGACGATACGCACCGCGAGGCCGAGCGGCTCCTCGAGCTCGTCGGCCTCAAGGAGAGTACCCGCACCCTGGTCAAGGATATCAGCGTCGGCAAGCAGCAGCTCGTCGAGATAGCCAAGGCGCTGTCCAAGAACGTCAGCCTGCTCGTGCTCGACGAGCCGACGGCGTCGCTCAACGAGGACGACTCGGAGCACCTGCTCGAGCTGCTCCTCGACCTGAAGGCCAAGGGCGTCACCTCGATCCTCATCTCGCATAAGCTGAACGAGGTCGTCGAGGTCGCCGACAGGCTGACGATACTCCGCGACGGCTCGACGATCGAGACCCTCGACAAGGAAAGCCGCAGCATCGACGAGGACCGCATCATCAAGGGCATGGTCGGCAGGGAGCTGGTCGACCGCTTCCCGAAGCGGACGCCTAAGATAGGCGAGGTCGCGTTCGCGATCAAGGGCTGGAACGTCTATAGCCCGCTGAACCCCGAGCGGCGGATCATCAAGGACGTCAGCCTCGAGGTGCGCAGGGGCGAGGTCGTCGGCCTGGCCGGCCTGATGGGCGCCGGCAGGACCGAGCTGGCGATGAGCGTCTTCGGACGGGCCTACGGCGCCCGGATCTCCGGGCGGGCCTTCAAGGACGGCAAGGAGATAGAGCTCAAGCAGGTCCGCGACGCCATCGACCAGGGCATATCCTACGCTACCGAGGACCGCAAGTCGGCCGGCCTCAACCTGATCGGGGACATCCGCGAGAACACGACGATCGCCGCCCTCAAGAAGGTGGCCAGGCGGCTCGTGATAGACCGCGACAAGGAGGCGGGCGTCGCGGAGGACTACCGGGCCAGGCTCAAGATACGCTCGACGAGCATACGGCAGAAGGCGGGTAACCTGTCCGGCGGCAACCAGCAGAAAGTCGTCCTGTCCAAGTGGATCTTCACCGCGCCCGACGTGCTGATCCTGGACGAGCCGACGCGCGGCATCGACGTCGGGGCCAAGTACGAGATCTATACCATCATCAATAAGCTGGCCGACGAGGGCAAGTCGGTCATATTCATCTCTTCCGAGCTGCCCGAGATACTCGGCGTCTCCGACCGCGTCTACGTGATGAACGAGGGGCGGATGGTCGGCGAGTTCGATCGGGGCGAGGCGACTCAGGAAGGCATCATGAAGTGCATCATGCAAAGCGCTAGGGAGAACGGCAATGGGAAGCATTAAGGATTTCCTCCGGAACAATATCCGGCAGTACGCGATGCTCATCGCTCTCGTGTTCATCATGATCTTCTTCCAGATCACCACCGAGGGCGTGCTCCTGGTGCCGATGAACGTGACCAACCTAGTCCTCCAGAACGCGTACGTTTTCATACTGGCGATAGGCATGACGCTCTGCATCCTGACCGGCGGCAACATAGACCTGTCGGTAGGCTCGGTCGTAGCCTTCGTCGGCGCCCTCTGCGGCACCTTCATCGTCACGATGAAGATGAGCGTCGGCCTCGGCATCGCCTTCGCGCTGATCATCGGCCTGGCCATAGGCCTCTGGCAGGGCTTCTGGATCGCGTACGTCCGGCTGCCGGCCTTCATCGTCACCCTGGCGGGCATGCTCACCTTCCGCGGCCTGACCACCTTCATGCTCAAGGGGCTGACGATAGGGCCGTTCCCCGAGGTGTTCCAGCAGATCAGCTCGGGCTTCGTACCGGACTTCCTGGGTAACGAGGAATCCCTGTACAACGTGACGGCCATCGCCGCGGGCGCCGTCATCGCGGCCCTCTACGTGCTGTCGCAGCTCAGGCAGCGGCTGCGCCGTAAGAGGAACGACTACGAGTGCTCGCCCGCGCCGATATTCGCGGCCCAGCTGGCGCTCATCGTCGGCGTGATAGCCCTCGCGACGTTCTGGCTGGCCTCGTATCGCGGCGTGCCTATCGTCTTCATCATCATCGGGGCCCTCATCGTCGCCTACTCCTTCCTGACCTCGAGCACCGTCCCCGGCCGCTATCTCTACGCGATGGGCGGCAACGAGAAGGCCGCCCAGCTGTCGGGCATAAATACGAACAAGGTGCTCTTCCTCGCCTACGTCAACATGGGCGTACTGTCGGCGATAGCCGGCATAGCGGTGGCTTCGCGGCTGAACGCCGCGTCGCCGCTCGCGGGCCAGAACTTCGAGCTGGACGCCATAGCCGCCTGCTTCATCGGAGGCGCGTCGGCTACCGGCGGCATCGGCACCATCGGCGGCGCCATCATCGGCGCACTGGTCATGGGCGTGCTCAACAACGGCATGTCCCTGCTCGGCATCGGCAGCGACATCCAGCAGTTCGTCAAGGGCATGGTGCTGCTCGCGGCCGTCGCCTTCGACGTGCTGTCGAAGCGCAAGGCCCGGTGAGACGCCGCGACACGCCGCCCCTGATGCTCGGGAATTACTACAGGCCTCGTATATCATCTCGGCAGGGCCTGTCCAGGAGGCGGGACCCTCGCTACGCGAGGGCCGCCGTCTCCTGGACACCCGCCTCCGCGTGCATGCGATACCTGGTTAGGAGCAACGTTCAAGGGGCGGCGTGTCGTGGCCGGTTAGCGGGGCGGGTATCAGTTACCCGCCCTGACTTCGGTAGCGACCTTCAAAACGACCGGTAGCCTTGAACTATCCTGTACTTAGTTCCTCGAAGCTTGTGAGACAATGGTATTCGCTACTCGATGGAGCGTAGGACGTCTGGCCAAGCCGCTATCGCCGGTAGCATGAGGTAATCTTTCACAAGGTTCGAGGAACTAAGAAAACCTTGCTCATAACCAAGCCATGCATACACGCGGAGGCGGGTGTGGAAAGAACAATGGCGACAGAATTTACAGGATAATACCCGGTTATCGGGCTCCATGAGTGCTACGACCGAAAGGTTATCCGGCTCTTGTGCTCTACCCGCTTTCCGGTCACGACGCGCAGCCCAAACCGAACCGACAACAGGCGTCCGATAGCCGCCCCATGCACTTCACGA
>QKAK01000017.1 GCA_003247225.1 Spirochaetota bacterium
CTTGACTGCGGGCCGCCGCCCGTCGTCTACTCATGGCATGATACGGCGAGTACCGACCTTCTGCGGCAAGGACTGCGGCGGCAACGCCTGCCCGCTCCTAGCGATCGTCGACGGCGACCGCGTCGATCGCCTCGAGAGGAACCCGGCCGGAGCCGACCTCAAGCCCTGCCCGCGCGGCTACGCGCTCCACCGCGAGCACTACGCGTCCGAGCGCCTCCTCGCTCCGCTGATAGCCGACGGCCCGCGCGGTTCCGGCCGCTACAGGGAGGCGAGCTGGGACGAGGCGCTGTCGCTGGCGGCCGATCGCCTCGGCGAGATCCGGGCCGGGCACGGGCCGGGCGGCCTGATCGCGCTCGGCAGCGCCGGCTCTACCGGCCTCGTCCACGACAGCCAGAACCTGCTCGAGCGCTTCATGAACGCCGCAGGCGGCGGCATCCGTCTCAAGAGCAACTATTCCAACGGGGCGGCGGCCTTCGTGCTGCCGTACCTGTTCGGGGCGGCGGCCGGCGAGTCCGGCTGGGACGCGAGGACGGTCAGGCGGAGCCGGCTGATCGTCCTCTGGGGCGCCAATATCCTCGAGGCCAGGCTCGGCGCCGAGCTCGGCCCCGAGATCGCCGCCGCCGCGCGTTCGGGCGTGCCGGTCGTCTGCGTCGACCCGCGCAGGACGATGACGGCCAAGGCCCTCGGCGCGAGCTGGATACCGATACGGCCGGGCACCGACGCCGCGATGATGCTCGCGACGCTGTACGCCCTGTTCCGCGGCGGGCTCGTCGACCGCGACCGGGCCGGCCGCCTAGCCGTCGGTATCGACGAGCTGGAGCGTTACGTGTCGGGCGCCGAGGACGGCGTCGAGCGCTCGCCCGCCTGGGCCGAGCGGATCTGCGGCGTCCCGGCCGACGTGATAGAGGGCTTCGCGCTCCGGTACGCCGCGGCGAGGCCTGCCATGCTCGTACCCGGCTATTCGATCCAGCGCGTCGCCCGCGGCGAGGAGACCTTCAGGCTATCGGTCGCCCTGCAGGTCGCGACCGGCAACCTCGGCGTCCCGGGCGGATCGTCGGGCTCGCTCAACAACCGCCTGCCCGGCGTTCGCGTCGGCTCGATGCCGGACCTGTCGGACCGCCTGCCCGACGAGGCGCGGTCGCTGGCCGCGCCGGTGCTGCGCTGGCCCGACGCGATCCTGTCCGGCCGCGCCGGCGGCTATCCAGGCGACGCCAAGGCCGCCTACGTAGCCGGCTTCAACGCGCTCGGCCAGGGCGCCGATACCGGCAAATCGGCCCGCGCCCTCGCGTCGCTCGAGTTCTCGGTCTGCCACGAGATGTTCATGACGCCGACGGCCAGGATGTGCGACGTGGTGCTGCCTGTCCTCTCCCCGCTCGAGAAGGAGGACGCCTGCGCGCCTTGGCACGGTAGCTACCTGCTCTATAAGCGCGCCGCGCTGCCGCCTCGGGGCCTGGCCAGGAGCGACTACGATATCTTCGCCGAGCTATCCGATCGCCTCGGGCTCGGCGACGCGTTCGCGGACGGCTTGACCGCCGCCGGCTGGCTCGACCGGCTCCTGGCCGAATCGGAGATAGGCGACCTCGAGGCGTTCAAGGATTCCGGCGTCTACTTCGGCGCCGACCGGGAGCGCGTCGGGTTGGCCGCGTTCGCCTCCGACCCGGAGTCGCGCCCGCTGCCGACGCCTTCGGGCCGGATAGAGCTCCGGAGCGACGCCTACGCCCGCGATACGGGCGACTCGGCCATCCCGACCTGGAGGGACGGCGAGCCGGACCCGGCCCTGCCCTTCCTGCTCATTTCCCCGAAGACGATCAGGCGTACCCACTCCCAGCTCGCGTACGAGCCGGGACCAGACCTCGGGGAGCTGACCGTATCCTCGGCCGACGCCGCCCGCCTGTCGCTGGCCGCCGGCGACCGGGTAGAGGTCAGGGGCGGCTCGGGCAGGCTGCTGGCCGCCGTCGCGGTATCGGACGACATAGCCCCCGGCGTCGTCTGCCTCCACGAGGGCGCCTGGTTCGACCCCGGCCCCGACGGCGCCGACCGAGGCGGCTCGGCCAACGCGCTCAGCTCGACCGACGGTACCGGCCCCGCCCGCGCGCCTGTGATGCACGGGATACCCTGCGCCATTAAGCCGATACGGCCACCCGACCCTTGAGTTTCGGAGCGGAACGATTATAGTAGAAGCCATGGATACAGCTCGTCGCGGCCGACCGGCGCTGATCGCGCTGGCCGCGCTGCTCGCCTTGGCCGTGGCCTCCGCCTCGGCCCAAGGGGCCTACGTCGTCCCGATCCACGGCGACATAGAGGCGTCCACGGTCGTCTTCGTCCGCAGGCAGGCGACGAAGGCCGTCGACGAGGGCGCCGGCGTCATCGTCTTCGACATAGACACCTTCGGCGGCCGCGTCGACTCGGCCCTGCGCATCTCGTCGTTCATAGGCTCGATACGCGACGCCGACACCGTCGCCTACGTACGCTCCGGCCCCGGCGGCCTCGGGGTCTCGTGGTCGGCCGGGGCGCTGATCGCCCTGTCCTGCGGCTCGCTGTACATGGCGCCCGGCACCTCGATAGGCGCGGCCGCCCCGGTGGTCCCCGGCGCCGACGGGACCATGGAGGCCGCCGACGAGAAGTCCGTCAGCGCCGTGCGCGCGCAGATGGCGGCGCTGGCTGAGAAGAACGGCTACCCGCCCGCGATAGCGCTCGCGATGGCCGACGCCGACGTCGAGCTCTACGAGGTCCAGAGGGACGGCGCGGTCGCGCTCGCGACCGCCGACGAGCTCGGCCTCGCCGCCGGGGCCGGGGCCGGCCCGATCGACCCGGCCTCTGGCGAGCGGCTCAGGCTCGTCTGCGCCAAGGGCAAGCTCCTGTCGCTGACGGCCGGCGAGGCCGAGCGCTACGGCCTGTCGTCGGGCACAGCGGACGGCCTCGAGGCCGTGCTGGCGGCCATAGGCGTCGACGGGCCGGCCGTCGAGCTGGCCCCGAGCGCCGCGGACGGCCTCGTCGTGTTCCTGAGCTCGGCGGCCGTGCAATCCCTCCTGATACTCATAGGCCTCGTCGCCGTGTTCATAGAGATCAACTCGCCCGGCTTCGGCATACCCGGCACCGTCGCGCTGATAGCCTTCATGACGCTGTTCGGCACGAACGCCCTGATGGGCACGGTCGGCTCGCTCGAGCTGGTGCTCTTCATGCTCGGCGCCGCCCTGCTGGCCGTCGAGATATTCCTGATACCCGGCTTCGGCGTCACCGGCATCTCGGGCATCCTGCTCATCGCCGTATCGCTCGTGCTGTCGATGCAGGACTTCGTGCTGCCGACGCTCGACTGGGAATGGGAGCTGCTCGGCCGCAACGCGCTGACGGTCGCGGTCGGCATCCTGTCGGCCATCGCCGGCATAGGCGTGCTCGCGCTGGCCGGCCCGCGCCTTAGGATGTTCGACCGGCTGACCCTGCATACGGTGATAGGCGGCACCGCCGGCGGGCAGCCGCTCCCCCCGCCCGTCCCCGAGGCCCCGGAAGCCGCGGACGCCGAGCCGGCGAGCGGACTCGTCGGCAGGCGGGGCGTCGCGCTGACCACCCTCCGGCCGTCGGGCCGGGCCGTCATCGACGGAGGCACCTACAGCGTCGAGACCGACGGCACCTTCGTCGAGGCGGGCGCCCAGCTCCGCGTCGACTCGGTACGAGGCTCAAGGATACTGGTATCGGTACGGACCGAAGGCAAGGAGTCGTAATATGCTGACCGTAGCCCTGTACGCGCTCGTGGGCCTCGTCGCCCTCGGCGTCCTGTTCATGTTCTTCAAATTCTTCGGCCTATGGTTCAGGGCCCTGCTGTCCGGAGCGCCCGTCGGCATGGGCCGCCTGATCGGCATGTGGCTCAGGCACGTCAAGCCGGGCATCATCGTCGACGCGCGCATCATGCTGTGCAAGGCCGGCCTCGAGATCGACTCGGACATGCTCGAGACCCACTTCCTGGCCAGCGGCAACGTGCTCAAGGTCAGCCGCGCCCTCGTCGCCGCCAACAAGGCCGACATACCGCTGCCCTTCCAGCGGGCGGCCGCTATAGACCTGGCCGGCCGCGACGTGCTCGACGCGGTCAAGACCAGCGTCAACCCCAAGGTGATAGACTGCCCGGACTCGGCCAAGGGCAAGTACACGATAGACGCCGTCGCCAAGGACGGCATCCAGCTCCAGGTCAAGGCCCGCGTCACCGTGCGAGCCAACATCGAGCGCCTCGTCGGCGGCGCCACCGAGGAGACCATCATCGCCCGCGTCGGCGAGGGCATCGTCACGACCATCGGATCGTCGGAGTCGTACAAGGCCGTGCTCGAGAATCCCGACCAGATCTCCAAGCGCGTGCTCGGCAAGGGCCTCGACGCCGGCACCGCGTTCGAGATCCTGTCGATAGACATCGCCGACATCGACGTCGGCGCCAACGTCGGCGCCAAGCTCCAGGCCGACCAGGCGGAGGCGGACATGCGCCGCTTCCAGGCGGAGGCGGAGAAGCGCCGGGCCGCGGCCCAGGCCAGGGAGCAGGAGATGCTCGCGCTCGTCCAGGAGAACCGCGCCAAGGTGGTGCTCGCCGAGGCCGAGATACCGCTCGCGATCGCCGAGGCCTTCAAGAAAGGGCAGCTCGGCGTAATGGACTACTACAAGCTGACGAACATCCAGGCCGACACCAAGATGCGCTCGTCGATCGGCGGCGAGTCCCCGTCCGGCGCCTGACATGGAAGAGCTGCTCGAGAACGTCTATATCGTCATCCCGATAGCGCTGCTGGTCTTCGCCAGGCTGTTCGCCGAAAGGCTCAAGGCGAAGCGCGCCGGCGAGGCCGGCGCGACTAGGGCCAGCGCCGGAACGCGAGCGCCGGGGGCGCTCGCGCGGTTCCTCGGCCGCCTGTCCGGCAGCGGCCCCGAACCGACGCCGCCGCGTCGGACCGTCTCGGAACCGCTCCATTTCGAGGAGCCGGTCTTCCGCCTCGGCGAGCATTTGCCGCCGCCGGCCGCCGCGCCGGTCGAGCCCCGTACCCGCCTCGCGCCGATACCGGCGCAGGAGAGGCCCGTACGCGCCCGGCCTACCGGCTCCCGCCTGCCGGCCTCCGTCGAACGGCTATCGCCGCTCCGCAAGGCCGTCGTCATGGCCGAGCTGCTCGGCGCGCCCAAGGCGCTCAGGTAGCCGGGCCGCTAGATCCGCTGCTCCCTATCGAAGGGCTTCCCGAGCTCCGACGGGCCGATCATGCGCGCCTTGCGGACGAGGGACAGCACGACGATGACCAGCACGTACGGCAGCATCACCGCGAATTCGTACGGGAAGTCGATGCCGGCCACCTGTATCGACAGCTGGAGGGCCTGGGCCAGGCTGAACAGCAGCGCTCCGCCCATAACCCCGACCGGGTTCCATCGGCCGAAGTACACGAGCGCGACCGCGATGAAGCCCCGCCCGGCTATCAGGTCGTCTGCGAACATCTTGGCCTGCGCCAGGCTCAGGTATGCGCCGGCGAGCCCGGCCATCGCCCCTCCGAGGGCCAGGGCCTGGTAGCGTACGCGGGAGACGCGTATGCCCAGCGAATCGGCGGCCCGCGGATAGGTGCCGACCGAGCGGACCTTGAGGCCCCATGGCGTCTTGAACAGCAGGTACCAGAACGCGGGGACCATGAGGAACGCCAGGTAGACGAGGGGGTTATGGTTGAACAGCACCGGCCCTATCACCGGCAGGTTCGAGAGGCCGGGTATAGGCATGGCGCGGATGCCCTGCACGCCGGTCACGCCGCCTACGTAGCGCCTGAACAGCGTGCCCGCCGCGCCCCAGCCGAGCATCTGGAGGCCGATGCCGGCTATGCCCTGAGGCGCCCTGAAGGTGACGACGACGAGGGCGAACAGGACGCCGAGCAGGGCCCCCGCGGCGATCGCGAGGGCGACGCCTATCAGGTTGGCGTATCCTTCGAGCGGCGTGCCGGCCATGAAATACGGCGGCAGGAAGGCGACGAAGGCGCCCATCGCCATGATGCCCTCGCAGCCGAGGTTGAAGACCCCCGCGCGCTGGTTGATCGTCTCACCGAGCCCGGCGAGGAGGAGGGCGACGGAGAACGGCACGCCGAGGATCAGCACGTTCAGCAGGAACTGTCCGAGGCTCATCGCGACGCCTCCCCGCTAGCCCCGTCATCGGGCCGCTCGTCGGCCAGGCACGGATCGGGCGAGTCGGACGGGTCCGGGCAATCAGGGCCCGCGCGGTACCGCTCGGGCCGGCCGAATAGCTTGGCCAGCCTGCGGGCCAGCCTGTCCTGCGCGTACGGATTGTTCATGAACTGCCTCGCGGATACGATGGCCAGGATGATCGCGCCCTGGAGCACGAGCACCATGTTAGCCGGCACGTCGGCGAGGCGCTGGGTCATATCGGCGCCGAGCAGCAGCAGGCCGAAGAACAGCGACGCGGGGATTATGCCCGCCGGGTGGAGCCCGCCGAACAGGGCCACGACGATGCCGGTGAAGCCGTAGCCGCCCGAGACGCCCTCGATGGCGCGGCGGTGGACGCCGAGTATCTCCACCGCGCCGGCCGTCCCGGCGAAGGCCCCGGACAGCAGCATAGCGACGACCAGGTAGCGCTGTACCTTGATGCCGGCGTATCGGGCGGCCTTGGCCTCGGCGCCGGCCGCCCGCATCCTGAACCCGACGGGCGTGCGCCACAGCAGCACGAATACGACGACCGCCAGGGCCAGCACGATGAAGACGCCGGTATGCAGCCTGGTACCCGGGATCAGCCGGTCGAGCCAGGCCGACCGGGGCATGCGCAGGGTCTGCGGGGTGCCCGAGCCCATCACCAGCTCCTCGGGGTCCATCATCGGGCCGCGGAGCAGGAAGGTATAGAACTGGGCGGCGATATAGTTGAGCATCACCGTCGATAGGATCTCGTTGACCTCGAGCCGGGCCTTGAGCAGGCCGGCCAGCCCGCCCCAGGCGGCTCCGCCGGCCGCCCCCGCCAGTATCGCCAGCGGAACGAGTACCGGCTTCGGAAGGGAGCCGAGGGCGATGGCCGTCGCGCTCGAAGCCAGGATGCCCATCATCATCTGCCCCTCCGCGCCTATGTTCAGGATGCCGCTCCTGAACGCGACCGCGATGCCGAGCGCTATCAGCGACAGGGGGATCGCCCGCACGACGATCTCGGTGACGCCTATCAGGTCCTTGAGCGGCTCCGTCAGGATGACCGCGTAGGCCTTCATGATATCCGCCCCGACCGCGGCTAGCACGATCGCCCCGATGCCCATGGCCGCGGCCGCCGCCGCGACGACGACGGCGGCGTTGTACGCCAGTCTTCCGGGCCTATTCATCGACGACCCCGGCCATCAGGAGCCCGAGCGATCGCTTGGTCGCGTCCCGTCCCGGCACTATCCTGAGTATCCTGCCCTTATAGATGACGGCTATACGGTCCGATAGGTTCATGATCTCCTCGAGCTCCTCCGAGATGAGCAGTATCGCGACGCCCTCCGAACGGCGGGCCAGCAGCTGCTTGTGGATGAATTCCTCGGCGCCCATGTCGAGGCCACGCGTCGGATACACGGCGACGAGGGCCTTGGGCCCGCGGGCCAGCTCGCGGGCCAGTATCACCTTCTGGATATTGCCGCCGGACAGCGAGCCGGCGGCGGTATCGGTCGAGGGGCAGCGGATATCGAAGCGATCCCTGAGCTCGGCGGCGTTCGCGGCGATACGCCCCAGGCGCAGGAAGCCTCCTCGGCTCCACGCCCCGCCGCCGACGTCCTTGAGCACGAGGTTCTCGCGGACCGAGAACGAGGGCACGATACCCTCGGTATTCCGGTCCTCGGGGATGTAGCCCATGCCTTGGCCGATCGCCGCGGAGGCGGAACGGCCCGCCAGCTCGGCGCCGTTCAAGGCGATGGAGCCGGAGACCACGGGGCGCAGCCCGTTGAGCGCCTCGGCGAGCTCGCGCTGCCCGTTTCCCGAGACGCCGGCCAGTCCTACTATCTCGCCGGGCGCGACGTCCAGGCTGACGCCGTCGAGGGCCAGGTTGCCCAGGTCGCCCGATACGCGCAGTTCCCGGATCGACAGGAGCCCGCGCCCGTCGGCGGCTGGCGCCGATCCGCCGGACTCCACGCGCGGCAGCTCGACCTCGTGGCCGGTCATCAGCGCCGCGAGGTCAGCGGGCGAATGGTCCTCGGTGCGCCCCTCGAACACGATGCGGCCGCGCCTCAGGATCGAGACCGTATCCGACAGCGCCTTGACTTCGTGGAGCTTGTGGCTGATGAACACGATCGATAGCTCTCGCGACATCTTCTGGAGCAGCGCGATGAGCTCGTCGGTCTCCTGCGGGGTCAGGGCGGAGGTCGGCTCGTCGAGTATCAGGAACCGGGCGCCGAGGCAGAGGGTCTTCACGAGCTCGACGCGCTGTTGCTCGCCCACCGACAGCTGCCAGACGAGCGCGTCCGGGTTCACGGGCAGCTCGTGGCGTTCGGACACCTCGATGATCCTGGAGCGCACGCTCTTCAGGTCCAGCCATAACGGCCGATGCGCCGACTTCATGCCGAGCGCGACGTTCTCGGCGACGGTCAGGTTCTGTACTAGCATGAAGTGCTGGTGGACCATCCCGATGCCGTGGTCGAACGCGTCGTTCGGCGAGCGGAAGCGGACCTCGGACCCGTTGATCAGGATGCGCCCCTCGTCGGGCTGGTACAGCCCCATCAGGATGTTCATCAGCGTGGTCTTGCCGGCGCCGTTCTCGCCGACGAGGGCCCGCACCGAGTGCTCGCCCACCGAGAGGTCGATACGGTCGCAGGCGAGTATCCCCGGGAAGCGCTTCGTTATGCCTCGAAGCTCTAGGCTCCGTATAGGTTCATGCCCCATGAGAGCTCCTTGGTAGGGTGCCGCCGTCGATCGTCGACGCGGATGGTAGGCGACGCGGGGAGGCCTTTACGGCGCCGACGGGAGCGCGGGGACGGGCCGGAGCGGCCCGCCCCCGCCTCGCGATGGAAGCGATCAGTACTTGACGGCCTGCCAGTCGAGCCGGAGCCTCTGGGCGGTGATGTCGGCGCGGGCCTTGTCCGCGGCCTTGCGGATATCCGCGGTGAGCACGGTTCCGACCGAGTCGTTGTACTTGAATACGAAGCCGCCGTTCTTGAACGTCAGCGGGATGTTCTCGCCGCCGAGCGTGCCGGCCTGGCGCTTGTCGATCATGGCCTCGACGACCGGCGCGTAGTCGTAGCTGCACGCCGCGATCACCTTGAAGCCCTCGGGCATGGTCAGCTGGAGCGTGTCCTGGCCGAGCCACCAGATCGGCTTGTCCTTGTACTCGGCCACCGCGCGGAGCCCGCCGGTCGACTGCTGGGCGGCCCCGGTGAGCACGTCGGCGCCGGCCTTGATATGGGTATGCGCCAATTCGGCGGCCTTCACGTAGTCGGCGAACGAGCCGGTGTGCGCTATCTTGATGTCCGCCTTCGGGTTGACCGACTTGACGCCGAGCCAGAAGCCGCGGTTGTACCGGGCGGAGTCGCCCGCGTCGACCGGCCCGATGATGCCGATGATGTTGGTCCTCGTGACCATGCCCGCGATCACGCCGTTGATGTAGCCGGTCTCCTCGCTCATCGGCATGTAGGTGAACACGTTCTTAGGGCCGACGTCGGCGTTCGTGCCGAACGCGAAGGTAGTCTTCGGGAACTCCTCCGACAGCTCGAGGATCAGGTTCTTGAACTGGGCGCCGTGCGCGATGATGATGTCGAAGCCGCGGGAGGCGTACTGCCTCGCGGCCGATCCGGCGTCAACGGGCTTCATCTTCTCGCTATAGCTGTACTCGACGAGCGACGAGCCGTACTTCCGCTCGACGGCCTTGATGGCGTCGTGCATAGCCTGGCCCCAGCCCTTGTCGTCTACGGTGGACTCGATGATCAGCGCGATCTTGACCTTCGTCTTGGGCGCGCCGTACACGGCGCCGGAGACGGCGAGCAACGTCAGCAGAACCGCAAGAGCCTTCTTCATGGTAGCCTCCTAACGAGTCTTGGATCATCCCGGGATATGTACGCGCGACGGCGTTGCCCTATGGTGAGGGCAAGGATAGCACGAGCTAGTACGGCGGTAAACGATAATTAATCGCGGCCCGGTCTCCCCGCTCCGCGGCGCCGCTTCACCGCCAGCTCGCGGGCCTTCTTCGGGTGGAAGGTATACAGGTACAGGAGCTCGACCTTCTCGCGGGCCCAGGGCGTGCGGCGCAGGAACTTGAGGCTCGAGTCGACGCTCGGGTCGTTCTCGAAGCAGCGGACCGGCACCTTCTCGGCGAGGCCCTCCCAGCCGAGCCGCTCGGACAGGCGCTCGACCATCATGCGCAGGGTAACTCCATGGAGCGGGTCATCGTCCCGCGGCGCGGACGCGCCTCTTTCGTCTGACAACGCTGACTCCTTCTTTTGGTACACTATACTCCCAGGCGGCCGGGCGGCGCCAGGCGTTTTCCGCTGGCAAAGCCCGCGAACGCGTCGTATAGTAGTCGGATCGACGGAGGCGGGCGACATGCAGAACGAAATCGTATCGGCGATGGACTTACTCGACGGCTCGGGCAGGATTACGCGCGAGGGCTGGGCCCGCTATCCGTACTGGCGCTACGACCGAGCCAAGATACGCTCGAACGCGCTGCGCATCAAGGAATGGGACTACTACTCGGCGCTATCGCAGGACGGCCGCTTCGGCATCGCGCTGACCATGAGCGACCTCGGCTACGCCGGCCTGTTCGCCATCTGCTTCCTCGACTTCGAGCGGCGGACGTCCCACCAGGTCGATACGCTCAGCGTGCTGCCGCTCGGCCGCACGGGCTTCCCTCCCGTATCGGATGAGGGCCGTATATCGTTCGGCGATAAGAAGCTGTCGATGACCTTCGTATACGCCGGCGGCGTGCGCACCCTGTCGTTCAGCGCGCCCGGGCTCGTGAACGCCGACGGCGAGCGGGGCCTCGAAGGCGCTATCATCCTGACGCAGCCGCCCGAGCTCGAGAGCGTGAATATAGCCACGTCCTGGGCCGAGAACCGCCGCGCGTTCTATTACAACCGCAAGCTCAACTGCATGCAGGCGTCAGGCGGCTTCACGATAGGCAAGAAGCGCTACGAGTTCGACCCGGCCAAGGACTTCGGCGAGCTGGACTGGGGGCGGGGCCGCTGGACCTATAAGAACCGCTGGTACTGGGGCTCGGCGGCCGGGCTCGCGGGCGGCGTGCCCTTCGGCTGGAACATCGGCTACGGCTTCTCTGACCGGAGCCCGGCCAGCGAGAACGCCGTATTCTACGCAGGCAAGGTCCATAAGCTCGACGAGGTGACCTTCCATATCGATACGTCGGACTACACCGCCCCATGGCGCTTCACGAGCTCGGACGGCCGCTTCGAGATGGATTTCGCGCCGCTCTTAGACCGCAACTCGACGATGGCCATCGGCCCGATCAAGTCGGTCCAGCATCAGGTCTTCGGCGAATTCACCGGAAAAGCCGTCCTGGACGACGGCCAGGCGATCCGGGTAGACCGGTTCCTCGGCTTCGCCGAGGACGTGCTGAACTGGTGGTAGGCGGGGCCCCGTCGACTTCGCCGCCGCCTCTCATCTAGTCGTTCGCGGGCTCAATCGGAGACGACGTTCTTCTCCCGACGCTCGAGCTCGACGAGCTTCTCGCCTATCTGGGCCGCCAGCTCGCGCATCTCCCCGACGACTATCTTGAAGCCGCGGCCCTTCTCGCCTAGCCGCGCGGCGAGCACCGCGCCGTTCAGGGACAATACCTGCATGCGCTCGGCGATGTCGCCGATGTCGCGCCGCACGTCCTGGAGCAGGCCGCGCTCCCTAGCGGCGAGCCGCTCCCGCTCGAGCTCCTGCTTGAGCGCCAGGGCCGCCATCCTCTGGAGGGGCTTGACCGCTATCGGCTCGCCGCCTATGCCGATGCATGCGATGAGCTTGCCTTCCATGCGAACCGCGCCCATGTAGCCGGCCTTGACGTTCTGCAGGGTCGCGGCGGTCTCCGCGTCGATCGCCACCTCCTCGACCTCGCCGCTCATCACGCGGCGGCCGCCGTCATGGACGGTGCCGACGCGGGCCGGATCGGACGAGGCCAGGATACGGCCGCCCTCGCCCATGATATTGACGCCATGCCCCGTCGCCTCGTGAACGAGCGAGACGATGCGTTCGAATATTTCTAAGGAGAACGTGTTGGTCGAGGGCATCGCTATTCCTTGATCGTTTAGTTGGTACAATGTACCATGTATACACTTAACGCTCAAGCACAACTTTGAGCCTAGGTAACGATCAGGACCTGCACGTCGCAGACGTTCGTGTTCGTCGGCCCTGTGACGACGAGGCCGCCGGCCTTCGAAAAGAATCCGTAGGAATCGTTGTCGGCCAGCGCGGCCTCCGGGTCCAGGCCGGCGGCGACGGCCGAGCGGTACAGGCCCAGGCCGACCGCAGCCCCGGCCGCGTCGGTCGGGCCGTCGTTGCCGTCCGTGCCGGCGGACAGGAAGGTCAGCCCCTCCCCGTCCTTGGGCGAGCGGCCGAGCGCCGCCATGAAGGCGAGCGCCATCTCCTGGTTACGGCCGCCCTTGCCGCCGCCGCGCAGGGTCACGGTCGTCTCGCCGCCGGCTATGACGCAGGCCGGCTTGGCAACCGGGAAGTCCGAGGCGGCTATGTCCTTGCCGATGCCGAGGAACGTCATCGCGATCTCGCGGGCCTCGCCGGCGACGCGAGACGACAGCACGAGGGCGTTATAGCCGAGCCGCCCGGCCTCGGCCTCGGCCGCGGCGAGCGCCAGCCGGTTCGTGCCTACGAGCATGGTCCTCGCGCGAGCCAGCGCCGGGTCGCCCGGCTTCGGCGTCTCCGAAGGCGCGCCCGGCCCGCCGGCGGCCCCGGCGCGCAGCCGCGCGGCTACCGGAACCGGCAGCCTGGGCTCTATCCCGTAGCGCCTTACAATTTCTAGGGCGTCGGCGTAGCTCGTCGGGTCGGGGACCGTCGGCCCGGAGGCTATCGCGTCCAGGTCGTCGCCTATGACGTCCGACAGGATCAAGGCCAGCACCGAGGCCGGGGCGAGCGCCGCCGCGAGCCGCCCTCCCTTGACCGCCGACAGGTGCTTGCGCACGCAGTTCACCTCGTTGATCGTCGCGCCCGAGGCGAGGAGGAGACGCGTCGTCCCGATCTTGTCCTCGAGCGTCAGGCCGGGCGCCGGCGCGCACAGGATCGCCGAGCCGCCGCCCGAGACGAGGGCGATGACCAGGTCGCGCTCGGTAAGGGTCGCGCCGAGGCTCGCGCCCAGGTCGAGCATCGCGGCCGCGGCCGCCAGGGACCGCCCGTCGGGAACCGGATGCCCCGCCTCGACGAGCCGCACGCGCTCGAGCGGCTCGACGTGGCCTTCCTTAACCGCGACGAGCCCGCCCGATATCCTGTCGCCGAGAGCGCGCTCGAGCCCGGCGGCCATCTTGGCCGACGCCTTGCCCATGCCGGTGACGAAGATCCTGTCGATGCCGCCGAGCCCGTAGCGCAGCCCCTCGGCGCCGGAGGAGACGACGAGCTCGCCGGACTCGATCCGTACGGCGCGCTCGATCATGCGGGCCGGATCGACCCTATCCACGGCCGCCCTGAAAATAGCCTCGGCGTTCGCTACGTCGTTCATGTCGGGACCCTCGTCGCGTCGGGATAAGCTCGGAATGTAGATCCGATCGAGGTCAGCCGCGCGAGCGTATGCGCTCGGCCTCTCGCTAGATGATACAGGATCGCGGGAGGAACCGACAGTGCCGCCGAGCCCCGGTCAAGCGCCCTATGCGAAAGGGGCCTTTTTTATCGTACGAGCTGGCAAACCGCTTGCCTCGAACCTATACTTAGTGCATTCGTCGAGGTGCATAATGACGGCATGCCAATTCGAGAAGATTGTCCAGGCATCGCACGACTTCATCACGCTGATCGACAGGGATTACCGCTACGCCTTCGTCAACGACTCCTACGCTCGCGAGCTCGGGCTGTCGGCGGCCGACGTCGTCGGCAAGACCGTCGGCGATATCTGGGGCGACGAGAAATTCAGGCGGCGCATAAAGCCCCGCATCGATCAATGCTTCCGCGGCGACGAGTCGCACGACGTAGATAAAGTCGCCTTCGGCGGCGAATCCAGGTACGTCCACGTCTCCTACTACCCGTACAGCGAGAACGGCGAGACCTCGCACGTGATGGTCTTCTCGCACGACATCTCCATCGTCAAGAAGCTCGAGTCGAAGCTGCTCGACTTCGAGTTCAAGGACCCGACGACGGGGCTGTTCAACCGCAGGTCGTTCGACATCGTGCTCGACATGGAGCTCGAGAAGGCCAGGCGCTCGGATGCCGACGGCGTGCGCGCCGTGCTGTTCATCAAGCTGCGGAGCATCTCGCACATCAACGCCGCGTTCGGCTACGAGCTCGGCAACCTGCTCCTCGAGTCGACGGCGCTCAGGATCAAGGACGCACTGCGGGCCAGCGACTACGTGTTCCGCTTCGACGGCAAGGAATTCGCGGTGATCCTGACCACCCTCAGGCGCGGCGCCGACATCCCGATAGTCGCCGACAACATCAGGGGCAAGACGAACTTCCCGTACAGCTTCAACGGCACGGTGATCAACGTGTCGTGCAACATAGGCGCCTCGGTCTACCCGTCCGACGGCGACGCGCGCGAGGTGGTCGTCTCGAGGGCGATGGCCGCGATGAACGAGGCCCACGAGCGGGACGAGCCGCTGGTCATGTTCAACAAGGAGCTGTACGAGCGCGGCAAGTACGTGTCGAGGCTGCGCGCCGATTTCCACGCGGCCTTCATCCAACGCCAGTTCAGGACCTGGTTCCAGCCCATCGTCGACCACGAGGGCATGATAGTCGGGGCGGAGGCGCTGCTCCGCTGGCAGCACCCGACGCTCGGCAACGTGCCGCCGTCCGTCTTCATCCCGATAGCCGAGGAGTCCGGGAACATCGCGATGATAGGCAAGTGGGTGCTGTTCCAGGTCTGCCGCGATATAAAGCGCTTCGGCGCCGACCTCGGCGAACGCTATATCTCGGTCAACCTGACCACCGCGGAGTTCTCCAGCCCGACGCTCGTCGGCGAGATACGCGAGCTGCTCGAGGCGGAAGGCATCCGGCCGGCCTCGCTCAAGCTCGAGATAACCGAGAGCCAGAGCATGAAGGACGTCGACCAGGTCATACGCAAGATCCAGGACCTTTCGGACATCGGCGTCGACGTGCTGATCGACGACTTCGGCACGGGCTACTCGTCGCTCGCCTACATCAAGCGCCTGCCGGCCAAGACCATCAAGGTGGACAAGGCCTTCGTCGACCATATAGCCGAGAGCGAGGAGGAGCTCGAGTTCATCCGAGGCGTCATGACGATGATAGAGAGCAAGAAGAAGCGCGTGCTGGTGGAGGGCGTGGCGTCGATCGAGCAGTACCGGCTCCTGCGCGGTCTCGGGGCCGGGCTGCTGCAGGGATTCTATTTCAGCGAGCCCCGGTCGGCCGACGACTTCCTCGCCCTGCTCAAGGCCGGGAAGCCGCTGCCGGCCTCGGCGTGAGCGAGGGGCGCGGGACCTACGGACATAAATACCATATCAAGCCTCGAGCACCTTGACAGGAACGTTGGGCGACGGCACGGATACCAGGACGTCAGCTACAGCTATTAGGGATTCGTCGTGCGATACGCATATGACGATGCGATCCTTCGCCGCCGCCTTGATGAAGGAAACGGCCGTCGCCCGTGACGCATCGTCGAGGGACGAAGTCGGTTCGTCCAGCAATACGACGCTAGCTGGCCTGGCCAATGCCGTGGCCAACGCCAGTTTCTGTCGCTCGCCACCCGAGAAACGTGAATCAGAGCCGTGGGCGCCCCGAGCGCTCGAGTCCAAGCGTTCCGCTATGAACGGCTCGATATCGCCGACGCCCATGAGCGTGGCGGCAAGGCTCCTGCATAGCGAACCGTCGTTGACGGTTCCGCCCTGAGTCAGGATATCATCGACGGTCTCGAAGAATAGGACCGGAGCCTGAGGCAAGAACGAGATAGACCGTTTCCTGAAATAATCGATATCGGCCTCATGGAGTTCTATGCCGTTGACGAAGACGCCCCCGGTATAGGAACGGTATCCGCCGGAGATTACCGATAACAACGTACTTTTGCCGCTACCGTTCTCGCCTACGATGCAATAGAGCTTACCGCGCTCCAAATCGACGTCGAGGCCATCGTATAGCGTCAGCCCTTCGAATATCTCCATGCGAAGCGCGCGTATGGATATGGAATGCACGTCGTCGATCCTGGCTACGCCGGTCAGGTGCTCGCCGGGCCCAGTCATCTCATCAAGCCTCAGTACAGACTCTCGCGCGTCGACGACGGCGCGGGCGCCGGACATGGCCGCCGTGACGATCCCGACGAGGCTTGCCGAGTACGCTTGCATAGCGGTGAACGCGCCGATCGAGAGCTTACCGCTCGATACGGATACGCATCCTACGGCGAGGAGGCATGCTGTAGACGACAGCTGCGCGATTGAGACGAGAGCCTCCATACTCGCCGTTAGGCGCTTATAGCGCAGGAATCCGGCCAACGCCGCCTCGAAGAAACCGTGCACCAGCTCGCGAGAGCGCTCGAAGAGGCCATTCAATATGATAAATAGGCCGTTCGCGCATTGCCGTTGCCCGGCGGCGCTATACAGAGCGGCCGCTTCTTTCGTGTCGCTCGCGACAGAAGCTATCCGTCCTTGGAGGAGCCTGAATATGATCGCGCACAGCGGCAAGATGGCTATCGTCGCGGCGAACATGGGCAACGACGTGAGCGCCATGAACGCGAGCATACAGACGCCTTGCACGATGGCTAGCGCGTTATCGATCACGATATTCAATGCGAACGTTACGACGGTATGCGTATCGGCGATGACCCTAGCCGATATATAGCCTCCTTCCTGCCGAGTGTATTCATCAAGCGGCCTCGCAAAGAAACGTTCGATAACCGCCTGCGATACTCGGAACACGAGCGTCGCGTCGATTCTCTGGTTCAGTAAGGAGACGGCATAGCGGAAAACCAATAGTAAGGCATGAACGAGGACGAAAAGGGCGCCGAATATCCAGATTCGCTCCATTCCATCCGACAAGGAATCGATAAAGCCTCCGAGAAGAAGCGGGCCGAGCGCTACGAGGGCGAAGATGGACGCCTTGACGATGCAATACGCTACGATAGAACGGCGCTCATGGCGAGCTTCATGGCGCGCCAATGAGATGAACCTGAGCGAGTCCATAGACGGCTCCTTTGAAATCGGGCCAGAGTATTCGGCCCGCTTGGTAGAACGATGTCTAATCTGCACAGACGCGTGCTATGAGAAAACGAGGGAAGTAGGGCGTAGAGGGCGTTTTTAATTCAGGGAGTGCTAAAGGCGCGGGGCCCCGAAGGGCCCCGCGCCTCGCCTTCTTACATATTCTTCCAGAACTTGTAGTACTTGCGCTCGGCGTCCTCGAGGGACATGAGCGGGTAGAACCTGGTCTGAGTGGCGGACGCGAACATGAAGCCGTGGCGCAGGAACTTGTACGAGATGCGGTCGACCGGGCAGTCGAGCGACAGGCCCTTGGTGTTCTTGCCGGGCTTCGCGCGGACCTCGAAGATCGCCTCCCTGAGCCTGGCGGGGTGGATACCCGGCACGAAGCAGCGGATGAACGGGTTCTCCTGGAATTCCTTGAGGAACTCGTCGACGGTGAACTCGAGCTGGGTGTAGAACATCACCGGCGCGCCCTTGGGCATGTCCGGGTCGGTGATGAACTTGGCGTACTCGATGAAGTTGTACTTGGTCAGCACCATCATCTTGATCGGGTTGATCTCGAGCACGATGCGCATCTCGTCGCCGCGCATCTTCGGGTCGTAGTCGGCCGCCTCGAGCTCGACGTAGTCGCCGAGCGAGTTGCAGTAGTAGAGCTTGCCGAACGCGTTGAAGTCCATGTGCTCGAAGGTGCGGTAGCTCGAGATGAACTTGGTCGCCTTCGGGCGCCCGTCCTCGTGCGGCTTGAGCTCGGCGAACGCGGCGTCGATATTGAAGTACGGGTGCCTGAAGGCCGGGTCGATCTCGACGAAGATCAGCCGGCCCTCGAAGTACCGGGTCGAGCCCTGCGTGTAGTGCTTGGCGAAGCGCTCCGGATCCAGCTGGCTGGCTATCAGCGCGTGGTTCGGATGCATGATCAGATACAGGTGCTTCTCGTCGTTCATCTCGCTACCCCCAATAGGTCTTCAGCATCGGCGCGATCACCAGCGAGATGATCGCCATCAGCTTTATCAGGATATTGAGCGCCGGGCCGGCCGTGTCCTTGAACGGATCGCCGACGGTGTCGCCGACGACCGCCGCCTTGTGGGCGTCGGAGCCTTTGCCGTGCGCGCGGCTCTCAATGAGCTTCTTGGCGTTGTCCCAGGCGCCGCCGGAGTTCGACATGAAGATGGCCAGGAGCACGCCGGTCACCGTGACGCCGGCCAGGAGGCCGCCGAGCATCTCGATGCCCCCCGTGAAGCCTATCACGACCGGGCTGGCCGCGGCAATGACGCCGGGCAGTATCATCTTGCGCAGCGACGCCTTGGTCGATATGTCGACGCACGAGCGGTAGTCCGGCGTCTCGGTCTCCTCTAGGATGCCCGGGCGCTCCCGGAACTGCCTACGTACCTCCTCGATCATCGCGAAGGCGGACGCTCCGATGGCGTCCATCGACAGCGCCGAGAACAGGAAGGGTATCATGCCGCCGAGGAGGAGGCCGACGAGGACCTTCGGCGCGGTGACGTCGAAGACGAGCAGGTTCGAGCCGCCGGCGGACTGCGCGAAGGCGCTGAACAGGATGATCGCGGTAAGGGCCGCCGAGCCGATCGCGAAGCCCTTGCCGACCGCGGCCGTGGTATTGCCGACCGCGTCGAGCTCGTCGGTCACGTCGCGGACGTGCGGGTCCATGGCGGACATGACGGCCAGGCCGCCGGCGTTGTCGGCGATCGGGCCGTAGGCGTCGACGGACAGCTGGATGCCGAGCGTGACGAGCATGCCCAGGGCCGCCATGCCGATGCCGTACAGGCCGGCGATCGAGTACGAGCCGAGGATGGCCCCGCAGATCACGATGATCGGCGGCAGGGTCGACAGCATGCCGACCCCGAGCCCGGTGATGATCGCCGTGGCCGCCCCGGTATCGCACGATCGCTCTATCTTCCTGACCGGGATCGTACTGGTGCCGGTGAAGAACTCGGTCAGCAGGCCTATGGCCGTGCCCGAGACGAGGCCGAACACGGACGCGAGCGTCACGCTGAGCGCGCCGCGGCCGCCGTCGAAGGTGCCGGTCCCGAGCGCGAGGCGAGCCAGCGGGTACATGAGCGCCGCGGCGATCGCGGCGGCGCCGAAGCTGCCGGCGTTCAGGGACTTCTGCGGCGACTCGCCGGGCTTGCCGCGGACGAGGAAGGTGCCCGCTATCGAGGCGACGATGCCCATCGCGGCCATCAGTATGGGCAGCAGGGCCAGGCGCAGCCTCATGTCGTCGGAGGCTGCCACGCCTATGCCGAGCACCACGCAGCCGACGATGGAGCCGACGTACGACTCGAACAGGTCGGCGCCCATGCCCGCCACGTCGCCGACGTTGTCGCCGACGTTATCGGCGATCACGGCCGGGTTGCGGGGATCGTCCTCGGGGATGCCGGCCTCGACCTTGCCGACCAGGTCGGCGCCGACGTCGGCCGCCTTCGTGAAGATGCCGCCGCCGACGCGCGCGAACAGCGCTATCGTCGAGGCGCCGAGGCTGAAGCCGGACAGGATCGGGAAGATCGTGTCGCGGAGCGCGCCCACGGAGCCGCCGAACAGCGCGACGCCGATCGCGACGACCAGCGAGATGCCGAGCAGGGCCAGGCCGACGACGGTCATGCCCATCACCGACCCTCCGGCGAACGCTACCCGCAGCGCGGGGTCGATGCCGTTCGCCGCGGCCGCCGCGGTCCTGGCGTTCGCCGCCGTCGCGGTCCTCATGCCGAAGTATCCGGCGCCGGCGGAGCACAGGGCCCCGAGCGCGAAGGCCAGCGCCTCGAGGCGCAGCGAGCCGGAGTTGGCCACGGCCAGGAACAGCGCGACCAGGGCGACGAACGGCACGAGCACCGTGTACTCGCGCCGCAGGAAAGCCTCGGCGCCCTCGGCTATGTATCCGGCTATCCGTTCGAGCGTCTCGTTCCCGACGGCCCTCTTCCGTATCCAGCGGCTCTTGGCGACGGCGTAGACGATGGCTATCGCCCCCCCGACCGCCGCGACGAGCAGCACAGCAACTATATTCATCCTCATCTACCTCCAGCGCGACGCGGTACGTCGTCGTTCGCGACGCGAGCAGTATAGAGTCAAAAATCGGGCCCGACAATATTTTCCTGCGCTAGGACCGATAAGCTTCGTAACGCCGGAGGGACTTGCCGGAACAGGCCGGAAGCAGTACATTTGCGAATCATTCGCATTATTGTCGTAAGTCGCTGGAGGTACCATGCATCGTTCAGGATATAGCGCGCTGCTCCTGTTGGCCGCGATCGCGGCGACCCCGGCGGCGGCCATGGGCGCGAAGGAGCCAGGCGCCGATGGGCGCCCGGTCGTCGTGGTCAGCATCGAGCCGCAGGCTTATTTCGTCGAGCGGATAGGCGGAGAGCGCGTATCCGTATCGGTCCTCGTCGGGCCGGGCCAGAGCCCGCATTCATACGAGCCGACGCCTAGGCAGATGGCCGACCTGTCCGCCGCGTCCATGTGGCTCTGCATCGGGGCCGAGTTCGAGAAGGGACTCAGGCCGAAGGCCGCGGCCCTATACGAGGGCCTGCCCATCGTCGATACGACGACGGGCGTGAAGTACCGCCGGCTCGAGTCCCATAGTCACGACGACGATAGCGACGACGGCCATGACGACGGAGGACTCGATCCCCACGTGTGGCTCGGCCGTCAGGCGGTCAAGGCGATGGCGGCCAGCATCCGCGACGCGCTCAGCGCGGCCGACCCCGCAGGCAGCGCCGCCTACGCCGCGAACCACGACGCGTTCGTACGCGACGTCGACGCGGTATACGACGGCCTCGCCTCGACCCTCGCGCGCCTCCGGGGGACCACCGCGTTCGTGTACCATCCGGCCTTCGGCTACCTGCTCGACGAGTTCGGCATCGCCCAGGAGGCCGTCGAGACCGGCGGCAAGGAGCCGACGCAGAAGGCCCTGGCCGCGATGATAGCCGCGGCGCGCGAGGACGGCGCCAAGCTGATCTTCGTGCAGGCCCAGTTCCCGACGAGCGCCGCCAAGGCGGTCGCCGACGCGATCGGAGCCACGGTCGTGCCGATCGACCCGCTCGCGCGCGACTGGCTCGGTAACCTGAACAGGATCGGCGACGAGCTCGCCAGGATCGGCCGATGACGATCGAACGCGCCGGGACGGCCAAGCGAGCGGTGGCCATCCGCTTCGAGTCGGTATCCTTCTCGTATCCGGCGACGCCGGTGCTCGAGGCGGCCAGCTTCCACGTCCACGCCGGCGAGTTCGCCGCGCTGGTCGGCCCGAACGGCGCCGGGAAGACGACGGCGCTCAGGCTGATACTCGGCCTCGTAGAGCCCGATTCGGGCCGCGTGACCGTGCTTGGGCGCTCGCCCGAGGAAGCCAGGGACGCGATCGGCTACGTGCCCCAGCACGCGTCCTACGACCCGGCCTTCCCTATCTCGGTGTCCGAGGTGGTGCGCATGGGTCGCCTGCGCTCGTCGACGAGGCGCTACGGCCCAGAGGACGAGCGGGCCGTCGAGCGCGCGCTATCGCTCGCCGACGTCGAGGCTCTGGCGGGCCGCCCCTACTCCGCCCTCTCCGGCGGGCAGCGGCGCCGGGTGCTCGTCGCTCGGGCGCTCGCCGCCGAGCCGGAGCTGCTGATACTCGACGAGCCGACGGCCAACATGGACGCCGAGAGCGAGGGCCGGCTCTTCGAGACCCTCGGCGGGCTCAAGGGCCGGGCGACGATACTGATCGTCACCCACGATACCGGCTTCGTAACGTCGCTGACCGACGCCGTCTTCTGCGTCGGCGAGGGCGGCTCCGGCGGCCGCGTGGTCAAGCACCGCGCCGTGCCGGCCGCCCACGCGGCCAGCGTCCAGTACGGCGGCAGCGCGCTGCAGGTCCTCCACGACACGGCGCTGCCGGATACCGGCTGCTGCCCGGACGACCGCGACGGCTACCCCGAGAGGAGCGCGCGATGAGCGGCTACTTCCAGGCCCTCCTCGACCCGTCGATGCCGTTCGTTCGCAACGCCCTGATCGCGGGGCTGCTGTCCGCGGTGCTGTTCGGCGTGCTCGGCGCGGTCGTCACCGTCAAGCGGATAGCCGGCCTCGCCGGCGCCATCGCCCACGCGGTGCTCGGCGGCATAGGGCTGTCGCTGTTCCTGGCGGCCAAGGGCGTACTGCCCGGGCTGCCGCCCATAGTCGGCGCGCTGGCCTTCGCGCTGCTCGCCGCGGCGGTGATAGGCTTCGTGTCGCTGCGCGCCAAGCAGCGCGAGGACACGGTGATCAACGCGATCTGGGCGATAGGCATGAGCCTGGGCGTACTATTCATCGCGAAGACGCCCGGCTACGCGGACCCGATGAGCTACCTGTTCGGCAACATCCTGCTCGTCTCCGGCCGGGACCTCGCGCTGCTCGCCGCCCTCGACGCGGTCGTGCTGTTCCTGGCCTGGCGCTACTATCCCCAGATCGAGGCGAGCGCCTTCGACGAGGAATTCGCCCGGGTGCGCGGGGTGCCGACCGACGCCGTCTTCGTGGCGACGCTCGCGGTCACGGCGGTAGCGGTCGTGCTGCTCCAGACCTTCGTGGGCATCGTGATGGTGATAGCGATGCTGACCCTGCCGTCGGGCACCGCCGGCTTCGCGGCCAGGAGCCTGGCGGCGATGATGGCCGGGGGCGCCGCGCTGTCGGCCATCTTCACGGTCGGCGGCCTGGCCGCCAGCTGGTCGCTCGACCTGCCGGCCGGCGCTGTCGTCGTCGTGATAGCCGGAGCCGCCTTCCTGGCCGCGTCGGCCGCGGTCGCCGTAAGGGCCGGGAAGCGGCGCGGGGGGCGCGCTTGACCCGGGCCAGGGCCGCGGTGCTGTCCGCCCTCGAGGCGGCGTCCGAGCCGCTGTCGGCGGCCGGCGTCGCGTCGCGGCTGACCGGCGCCTGCGACCAGGCGACGGTCTACCGGGCGCTCCACCACCTCGAGGAGGCCGGCCTGGCCGAGTCGTTCGTGCTGCACTGCGCGATGCACGGGGTCGAGCGATACTACGCCGCGGCCAGCTCGACCCACAGGCACTGGTTCCACTGCGAGAGCTGCCATCGCTTCGTCGACCTCGGCGAGTGCAGGCTCGGCGGCATCGTCTCCGAGCTGGAGCGCGAGCACGGCCTGCGCGTCACGAGGCACACGATGTACCTGACCGGCGTCTGCGGCGACTGCGCCGCGATTGAAGGCGGACGGCCCCGGGACGGGTCCCGAGGCCGTCGGGGCGCGGCTACCTAGGCTATCGCCGAGCGGTGCCGCTTGGCCGCCGGGTGGCGCAGGCGCCGCTCCAGCCAGTCGAGCCTGGCGGAGAGCTCCTCCGGGAAGCCGTCGTGGAAGCTGCCGAAGAAGGCGCGGATGCCCGGCACGTCGGCCAGCCATTCGTCCTCGCGCACGGTCAGTAGCTCGTCCAGCGCCTCGGGGGCCAGGTCGAGCCCGGCCAGGTCGAGGGCTCCCGGGGCGGGCACGTTGCCTATCGGGGTCTCGACCGCCTCGCCGGCCCCGTCGCAGCGCTCGAAGATCCACTTGAGCACGCGGGCGTTGTCGCCGAAGCCCGGCCACAGGAACTTGCCGTCGGCCCCCTTGCGGAACCAGTTGACGTAGTAGAACTTGGGATGCTTGACGCCCGAGCGCTCGCCCATCCTGAGCCAGTGGTGGAAGTAGTCGCCCATGTTGTAGCCGCAGAACGGCAGCATCGCGAAGGGGTCGCGCCTGAGCTGGCCGACGGCGCCGGCGGCGGCCGCGGTGGTCTCGCTCGAGACTATCGAGCCCATGAAGACGCCGTGCTCCCAGTCCATCGCCTCGTGGACGAGCGGCACGGTGCCGGCCCTGCGGCCGCCGAACAGGATGGCGCTGATCGGCACGCCCTCGGGCGCCTCCCAAGCCGGGTCGATCACCGGGCACTGGGACGCCGGGGCGGTGAAGCGGCTGTTCGGATGGGCGGCCGGCTTGCCCTTGGACGGGTCGTAGGGCTCGCCGAGCCAGTCCACGAGGCCGGCCGGCGGCTCCTTGCCTATGCCCTCCCACCAGACGTCGCCGTCCGGCGTCGTCGCCACGTTCGTGAAGATGCAGTTCCTCTCGATCGAGCGCATCGCGTTCGGGTTCGACTTGAGGCTGGTGCCCGGCGCGACGCCGAAGAAGCCGTACTCCGGGTTGATCGCGTAGAGCCGCCCGTCGTCGCCCCAGCGCAGCCAGGCGATGTCGTCGCCGACCGTCTCGACCTTCCAGCCCGGCAGGTTCGGCACGAGCATCGCCAGGTTGGTCTTGCCGCAGGCCGACGGGAAGGCCGCGGCGACGTACTTCTTACGCCCCTCGGGGTCGGTGATGCCGAGGATCAGCATATGCTCGGCGAGCCAGCCCTGGTCCCGGGCCATGACGCTCGCGATGCGCAGCGCGTAGCATTTCTTGCCGAGCAGCGCGTTGCCGCCGTAGCCCGAGCCGTACGACCATATAGAGCGCTCCTCGGGGAAGTGGACGATGTACTTGTTGTTGGCGTCGCAGGGCCACGCGAGGTCGCGGCGGCCGAGCGTCAGCGGATAGCCGACCGAGTGCAGGCACTTGACGAAGGGCTTGTCGCGGTCGAGGGCCTTGAGCACGGCCTCCCCCATCCGCGTCATGATGCGCATGTTCAGCACGACGTAGACGCTGTCGGTCAGCTCGATGCCTATCTGGGACAGGGGGCCGCCCACGGGGCCCATCGAGAACGGTATGACGTACATGGTGCGGCCGCGCATGCACCCGAAGAAGCGCTGCCTGAGCTCGCCCTTCATCTCCTGGGGGTCGCGCCAGTTGTTCGTCGGGCCGGCCTCCTCGCGGAAGCGCGAGCAGATGAAGGTATTATGCTCGACTCGGGCCACGTCCCCCGGGTCGCTGCGGACCGCGAACGAGTTAGGCCGCTTCTCGAGCCGCTTGAAGCTCCCGGAGCGCAGCATGCGCTCGGCCAGCCTATCGGCCTCTTCCTGTCCGCCGTCGCAGACGACCACGTCGTCCGGCATGCACATAGCGACGTTCTCGTCTATCCACTCGCGGAGGCGGGGATGCCTGATGCTATCGAGGTTCATAACGGGAGTCTCCTTCTTAGCGGACAGTTTTATACCCGAAACGCGTAGCGCACAAGATAAAACGGCCGCGCGGTCAGTAGCGGGCCGGCGGCCCTATGAATCGGCCCCGGATTCCGGTCCTTCGTAGCGCCACGCGGCGCAGGCGAAGCCCTTCTTCTTCTTCTCGGCCAGGCGCGCGAAGCCCTTGGGCCTGCGCCGCTCGAAGCGGTCCATCGCGGTCGAGGGCATGGAGGCGACGAAGGACCCGCCGCGCTTGAGGACCCTGGCGGCGGTCTCCCACGAGTCGCCCGTCGCGTCTACGCGCGGCGTCAGGTCGGGGAACTCGACCAGGAGGTCGTACGCGGCCTCGGGCAGGTCGGCCAGGAACGGGAAGGCGGCTCCCGGGACGGTATCGGACCGGGAGGCCAGCGCCAGGTTCCTGGCGCTGGCGACGAGCGCCAGCGAGTCGCGGCCGCACAGGTCTATCGTCGCGCCCTTGGCGCGGACCCCGACGTAGCTCGCCAGGTCGCCGACGCCCGGGTTGACGACGGCGGCCCGCCTGACCAGCAGGCCGGCCGAGGCGTTCTCGAACAGCTCTATCGCGAGCTCGGTAGCGAACGACGACGTATCGAATTCGGGAAGGCCCCAGTAGCCCTTGATCGAGTAGAGCGTCCTGCCGGCCCGCAGGCCCCGGCGCTCCGAGCGCTCGACCGCGTAGTCCGGTCCGTCGCCCGAGTACGCGGCCGCGGCGCCCCTGGCGAACAGCGCGGCCGTATGCCCCGGCCCGCGCTCGGTCGCGACGATCTCGGCCCCGGAGGCGCGGATGGACTCGAGGGCGGCCTCGGCTATCGTCTCCACGACGACGACGCCCCCCCTGCCCGCGTCCGTCAGGACGCCGGGGAGCTCGCGCAGGAAGCGGTCGATGACCGGCGGGCCGGCCTTGGCGGGGACGTTGCACAGCGCCAGGTCGAAGCGCTCCGAGCCGAGGCCGTCGAGGAACAGGGCCCTGTCGACGACCGCGCCGCGCGCCTTGTTGCGCCTGGCGTTGCGCTCGCTGAAGGCGCAGGCGAGGGCGTCGCGGTCCCGCATGCGCACTCTAGCGCCGGGATAGCCCCTGGCGCACGCGACGCCGAGCACGCCGACGCCCGAGCCGACGTCGAGTATCGATCCGACGCTCTCGGGCTCGACGTTCTTGGCTACCAGTTTGAGGAGCAGCCTGGAGCCTGAGTCTATGTCGAAGGAGCTGAACAGGGCGTGGGACAGCTCGAAGCTCATCTCCTGCCCCCTGAATTTAAACGGGACGCTCTTGTTGACGTATATATCGATAGGGTTCATCGTCCCCATAGTACGACGGCCCGGCCTTCGTAGCAAGCGCCGGGCGGGCCGGGCGCGCGCCGGCCGAGCCGGTTACTTCGCCGTCTCGGCGGCTTCGGCGGCCTCGGCGGCCGGAGGCGGGGCCGAGTCCTGGGCGCGCAGCATGGCCACCTCGTCGGAGTTGAAGATGCGGTCGATGTTCAGGATGACGATGAACGAGTCGTCGCGCTTGCCGATGCCGTCTATGAATTCGGCGGCGAGCTTGGTGCCGAACCGGGGCGCCGGCTCGATCTGGTCCTCGGCTATCTCGACCACCTCGTGCACCGAGTCCGCGAGGGCGCCTACTATCACCTCGCCGGAGTCGCCCTCGACGTCGAGCACGATGATGGCGGTATCCTTGGCGACGGGCGTCTCGTCCATGCCGAACTTGAGCCGCAGGTCGATCACCGGCACGCCCTTGCCGCGAAGGTTGATGATGCCCTTCATGAAGTCGGCGGTGCGCGGCAGCTTGGTGATCCGGGTATACTCGAGGACCTCGCGTACCTTGCCGACCGATACGGCGTAATGCTCGTCATGCAACGTGAAGGTCAGGTACTGGTTGAACACGCTCTCTTTCATCGCTCGATACTCCTGCCATTACTCTAGCGCCTGTCGGCGCCGGCGTCAAATGCGCCGGTTCCCAGGGCTATCGCGGCGTTGCGCCTGAGCTCCTCGCCGCGTATCCACGACAGGCCGAGCGCGGTCTTCCTGAAGAACGACGACAGCGCGTCGTCGCCGGCCCCCGCGACGAGGGCGGCCGACACGAAGGCGCCGGGACGTCGCTCGGCGGGCTGGAGGAGGGCCTCGGCCGCCAGGGCCGGGCTCGGCCCCTCGCCGCGCCGCCCGTAGGCGCGCGCCGAGCGCGGACAGGCCGCCGCGCAGGCGTCGCAGCCGTATAGGCGCATCCCCCAGGCGCGGGCCGCCGCCTCGGGCATCTCGCCGGGCCGCGTCGCCCAGGCCTGCAGGCAGCGGTCGAGGTCGACGCCGCCGGGGCCGATCGCGCCGGTCGGGCACGCGTCGACGCAGGCGCGGCAGGATCCGCAGCCGTCCGGCCCGGCGATCGCCGGAGCGCCGACCGAAGCCGGCGCCGCGTCGCCATACTGTAAGCCCGGTGGGAGGAGGAGCGCGCCCGGCGCGCCTTTCCCCACCAACGACTCTTCACCCAACCGCAGGCCCCCTGGAAGGAGGAGCGCGCCCGGCGCGCCTTTCCCCACCAACGACTCTTCACCCAACCGCAGGCCCTCTGGAAGGAGGAGCGCGCCCGGCGCGCCTTTCCCCACCAACGACTCTTCACCCAACCGCAGGCCCTCTGGAAGGAGGAGCGCGCCGATGACGCAGGCGGGCCCGTAGGCCTCGGTGACGAGCAGGCTCGAGCGTCCGATGAAGCCGAGGCCGGCGAGCGCGGCGAGCCGTTTCTCCGGCAGCCGCGAGTTGACGACGGCCCTGAACGACCTGGCCGGAAGGCCGCTCGCGCCGGCCAGGGCCCTGCCGGCGGCGAGGAGCAGCCTGGTCAGCGCGGCGTAGCGGTTCCGCGCGGCGAAGGCGCCTATCCGCAGGTACGGCGGCGGTCCTCCGGGATCGTCGCCGGGTAGGTCGTCGCCGGGGAGCGGCGACGGCCGAGGGTCGTACGGCAGCGCCGCTACGACCGCGCCCGACGACTCGAGGAGGCCGTAGCGCCCGACCGCGGCCGGGTCGGCGCGGCGGGCGAGCTCGGCGAGCGCGTCGGGACCGGCGACGGCGTACGCGGACAGGCCGACCGACTCGAGCGACGAGGCGATGGATACGGGGGGACGATCGGCGCTCAACGAGCCGCCTGGGCCTCTTTGCGGGCTTTCTCTATCTTCTGCATCTTGCGGTAGTACTCGGCCTGCTTGACGATCTCGCTCATGTCCTGCACGACGATCTTGTTATCGATCAGCCTGAACAGCTTATTCGACAGGAGCTGTTGCACGACCGCGTTGCCCTCCGCTATCGGCAGGCCGACCATGTTGACCAGCTCCTTGGGGCCGAATTCGAAGGCGTGGGTCGCGCCGTTCTTGATCGGCACGCGGTTCTTCTCGAGCTGGATATGGAGGGCGTCGTACATGCGGCCGAGCGGGTCGGAGATCAGCGTGTTGGCCAGCTGCTTGTAGATGAACCAGATGCGCTCGGCGAGCAGCTGCGTGAGCCTGGTCACGATCTGCGGCTGGGCCTGGACCATGCGCTCGAAGTTCTGCTTGTTGACGGCGAGCAGGTAGGCGTCCTCGTAGGCTATCGCGCTGGCCGAGCGCGGCTTGTTCTCGAGCAGGGCCATCTCGCCGAAGATGTCGCCGGCCTTGAGCACCGCGAGCAGCACCTCGGTATTGTCGACGATCTTGGTGATCTTGACCGAGCCCTTCTGGATGATATAGAGCTCGGTGCCGGGCATGCCCTCCGAGAACACCATCGTGTCCTTCGGGTAGTAGCGGTTGAATTCCTCGACCGAGCCGTCGAGGTAGACGGCCTTGGAGTACGGCTTTATCTTGGCCATCCGCTCCTTGGCCGACGAGGCGTGCTGCCCGTTCGGGCAGAACTTGAGGTACTGGTAGTACGCGTAGTAGGCCTGGTTGAACTGGCTCTGCCTGGCGTAGCACTCAGCGACCTTGTACAGGTGGGACGGGTCGATCTCGGCGGTCTTCTTGAGGGTTATGCGGGTCAGCGCCTCGTCGAGGTAGCGCATGCGCTTCGAGAAGCCCATGATGATCTTCATGGCGACCGGCGTGTTCTTCTCGATCAGGAGCCCGTACTGGTCGCGCTGGACGCTGATCAGCGTCACGTCGGTGATGGCCTGGGCCGTCTCGATATGGCTATGGCTGGACATGGTGGAGATGACGCCGAAGAAGTCGCCGGGCGAGTAGATATTGCCGCCCTCTTCCTCCACGACCTCCACTTCCTTGGAGATGCGCACCTTGCCGGACTTGATTATGAAGAAGCGATCGGCGTTCTGCTTGCCCTCGACGATGATATACGAGTCTTTTTTGAAATTGACGAAGGACAGCTGGAGCGGATTATCCATGCCGTTACCGTTTCTCCCGTCGCGAAGCTCTCTCGAGTATAGGTACGCCCCGGGGGGTTGTCAATCGCCGATAGTCCGGCGATCGCCCTCCGGGGTCGTTACGGCCTAGTCTATCACAGATCGGCCGGAAGGCCGAAGCGTCCGGTCAATTTCTGCACCTCCGCCTTGACCTTGGCGGCCGCCTCGCCCTTCGTGCGCAGCACCTCCATGATCAGTGAGGCTATCTGGCGCATCTCCGGCTCCTTCATGCCTCGGGTCGTGACCGCCGGGGTGCCGACGCGTATGCCCGAGGTGATGAAGGGGCTCTTCTGGTCGAACGGGATGCCGTTCTTATTGACGGTGATGCCGGCCTCGTCGAGCCACTTCTCAGCTTCCTTGCCGGTGATGCCGAGGGGCGACAGGTCGACGAGCATCAGGTGGTTGTCGGTGCCGCCCGATACGATGCGGGCGCCGCCGTCGGCCAGGGCGCCGGACAGGACCTTGGCGTTGGCGACGACCTGCCGGATATAGGCCTTGTAGTCGTCGGACAGCGCCTCCTTGAACGCCACCGCCTTCGCGGCGGTCACGTGGCAGAGCGGCCCGCCCTGGATCCCCGGGAAGATGGTACCGTCGATCAGCTCGGACCACAGCTTAACGCGGTCGCCCTTGGGGGTGGTCGCGCCTATCGTGTTCTCCTTGTCCGTACCGACGAAGATGGCGCCGCCGCGCGGGCCGCGCAGGGTCTTGTGGGTCGTCGTCGTGCGGCGACCAGGCCGGCGATATGGGCCATGTCGACCATGAACAGGGCGCCGACCTCGTCGGCTATCTTCCTGAAGCGGTCGAAATCGATGACGCGCGGATAGGCGCTGGCGCCCGCGACGATCAGCTTCGGCCTGTTCTCCTTGGCCAGGCGCTCGACCTGGTCGAAGTCTATCGTCTCGGTATCCCTGTCGACGCCGTAGCGGACGACGTTGTACATCTTGCCGGAGAACGAGACGGGCGCGCCGTGGGTAAGGTGCCCGCCGTGGGCCAGGTCCATGCCGAGGATGGTGTCGCCGGGCTTGAGCGCGGCGAAATAGACGCCCATATTGGCCTGCGAGCCCGAATGGGGCTGCACGTTGGCGTGGTCGGCGCCGAACAGGGCCTTGGCGCGGTCGCGAGCCAGGTTCTCGGCGACGTCGACGTACTCGCAGCCGCCGTAGTATCGCTTACCCGGATAGCCCTCCGCGTACTTGTTGGTCAGGACGGATCCGGTCGCCTCCATGACGGCCTTGGACGCGTAGTTCTCGCTGGCTATGAGCTCGAGATTCTTTCGCTGCCTATCCTGCTCTCCCTGTATGGCGGAATAGAGTTCCGGATCCTCGTTCTGGATGAAAGACATGAGATACCTCCTTGAAGACGCTACAGCATACCATACTAACCGAGCGCCTAAAAAGCGAGCGGTAGCGATGAATCTAGCCACAGAGACACGGAGG
>QKAK01000019.1 GCA_003247225.1 Spirochaetota bacterium
TTCTCGCTGATGGAGCGGCTCGCCGCTATACGCGCCGAGGCGGAGCGGGCGGCGCGCGACGCCGCGACGACGCAGGGCGAGGACCTAACCGGCGATACGGTCTCGAAACTAGCGGGCAACGCGCAAGCCACCATCGGAGAGGTCAGGAAGGCGCTGGAGGCCATGCGACTGCACGACAAGTCCGCGGCCGCCGGGCTCCGGTCGCTCGGGGACGAGCTATCGTCGGCGATAGGCCTGCTCGACGAGATAGGCGAGATCACGGAGCGCTCCCGGCTGATAGCCTTCAATATGTCGATCGAGGCGGCGCGCATCGGCTCGCGCGGCAACGGATTCAAGGTCATCGTCGGGGAGCTGCGAAAGCTCAACGACCAGACCGCCGAATTCTCGAAGCGCGTGTCGGAGCTGCTTAGCCGCTTCAAGAAATTCAACGAGTCGCTCGTCCGCAATACGGTGGACGAATCGGACAAGGTCTCCGAGGAGGTGGAACGGGGCATCGAGGCCGAGGAGAATGCCGTACGCTCGCTGATGCGCGTCAGCCACGCGTGCGTCGACCTGACCGCCGGCATAGAGCGGGTGGTCGAATCGACGAACGAGGATCTCGATCGCATACTGGAGTCGCTGCAGTTCCAGGATATAACCCGCCAGATGGTCGAGGGCGCCCAAGCCATACTGGCGGAAGTGCAGGAGGACCTGCGGGGCAGGCTCGGGACGCGCAGTGGCGGCCATGATCAGGTTCCGGACGCGGCCCGCGTCGAGGCGTTGCGCTCGAAGTTCCTGCTCGGATCCCATACCCGGGGCGAGAAAGAAGCCATACAGGAGGTCGTAGTATGAACGCGCTGATCGTCGACGACTCGTCGACCATGCGGAAAATCGTATCGCTCGCGCTCGGGGGCGCCGGCTACTCGACGCAGGAGGCCGAGAACGGCAGGGTAGGCCTCGAGAAGACGATGCTCGGCGGCGTAGACCTGGTCCTGCTGGACATCAACATGCCCGAGATGAACGGATTGGAGTACCTCGAGGCCAAGTCGAAGATATCGTCGATAGCCAAGGTCCCGGTGGTGATGCTGACGACCCAGGACGAGAAGGAGCTTCAGGAGAAGGCGCTATCGCTCGGCGCCAAGGCCTACCTCGTGAAGCCGTTCAAGAAGGACGACCTCGTGGCTACGCTGAGTAAGGTACTCTAGGCCCCCGCCGCCCGGCGCCGGTTAATATCGTTGCGCAAGCCCGGGAAACGGAGTATGCTCCGGGCGATGGATGAGAAACGCTTTACGGTACTCGACCTGCTCGACCTCGACCTCAAGGAGCACGACGCGCTCGAGCTGCGCTGTATCGGGGGCCGCAAGGGGCTGGGCAGGGTCATCAGCGCCCCGGACATTAACCGCCCGGGGCTGGCCCTGTCGGGCTTCTTCGAGAGCTTCGCGTACCAGCGCGTCCAGCTGATCGGCCACGGCGAGGCGGCGTACCTGCACCTGCTCGCCGCCGAGGGCCGCGAGGAAGGCGTCTCCAGGATCTTCTCGTTCCCGATACCCTGCTTCATCTTCGCCAACGGCGAGGCGCCGGCCCCGATGTTCGCCAACGCGGCCGAGGCGGCGAACTGTCCCATCCTGCTGTCGGACCTGCCCTCGACGGAGCTGTCGTCCAGGCTGATGCGCGTGCTGACCAACGTGTTCGCCCCGAGGACGAGCGTGCACGGCGTGCTCGTCGAGGTGTACGGCATCGGCATCCTGCTGACCGGCGAGTCGGGCGTCGGCAAGAGCGAGACCGCGCTCGAGCTGATCGAGCGCGGGCACCGCCTGGTCGCCGACGACGTCGTCGAGATACGCTGCATCTCGGGCAACATCCTGATGGGCTCGGGGGCCAACAAGGTCATCGGCCACCATATGGAGATCCGCGGCCTGGGCATCATCAACGTGACCCACCTCTTCGGCGTCGGCGCGATCAGGGACAAGAAGCAGATCCAGCTCGTCTGCGCGCTCGAGGAGTGGGATTCTTCCAAGGTCTACGACCGTATAGGCACCGAGGAGAAGACGATGGACATCCTGGGCGTGCACGTGCCGCAGCTCGACATCCCGGTCAAGCCCGGCAGGAACATCCCGATCATCGTCGAGACGGCCGCGATGAACGAGCGTCTCAAGAAGATGGGCTACCATTCGGCCAAGGAGTTCAACCAGAACATACTCCGCTGGCTTGAGAGCGAGAACGCCCGGGCCGTATACTTCGGGCGGGACGATTCAATCTAACCTAATCAGGATCGGAGAGGCCTCCATGATCGAGAGAATGACCGTCATCAAGAACAGGGCGGGAATCCACGCCCGACCCGCGGCGTTGATCGTACAGACGGCCAGCAAGTTCAAGTCGAAGATATCGCTCCAGAAGGGCGACGACAGGATAAACGCGAAGAGCATCATGGGCATCATCACGCTCGGAGCCGGCTTCGATACGGAAATTCTCATAATCGCCGACGGCGAGGACGAGGCGGACGCCGCCGAGGCCATCGATAGGCTGTTCAAGAACCGCTTCGAAGAGGAGTGATGACGGGCAAGGCCTTCTCGTCGCGCCGGGCGACCGACCTGGTCGTCATCGGCCTGATCTACGCCATAGCGCTGGCCGGAGCGCTCGCCTACCTGCGGACCGCCACGCTCGGCGACGCGAGCTTCCCCGTCGTCCAATCCGGGGCGGCCGCCGCCCTCCTGACGCTGGCCCCGACGGTGATCGGCATCGTGCTCGTCGCGGCCGCGACGCGCTTCGCGCGCGAGTACAGGCGAAAGGCCTGGGGCTACCGGCTCAAGGGCAGGGTGCTGGCCTCGTTCGTCGCCGTGGCCGCGATGGCCGCCGTGCCTCCGTCGCTGTTCATCGGCATGATAGCGGTCGAGGCCATAGACTCGCCCGCCTCGGCCTCCGTCCGCTCAGCCCTCGACGACGGGCTCGACGTGGCGCTGACCTACCTCGCCGACGAGGAAGCCGCCCTGAAGTACGCCGCCGAGAACGACGTGGCGCCGATAGTCGACGCGCGCGGCCCCGACGCCGAGCGCGTCCTGTCGAGGCTATCGGCCCGGGATCCGTCCGTCTGCGCCGTCGAGCTGTTCTACGACGGCGCGTCCGCCTCCTTCGCCGGCGACCCGGCCGTGCGCGCCTCGCCCGTCTTCCTTCCTATGGACAAGAGCGCGCTCCTGCCCAGGCTCTCGGCCGGCGGGGCGAGCTACGCGCGCTACTTCGCGGCGGACGCGGGCCGCTCTCCCGACCGGCGGTCACGGGTCTCGGCCATAGTCTCGCTCAGGTTCGACGGCGAGGCCGAGCGCGCCGCGTCGGCCCTTTCGTCGACCCTGGCCGACCTCGAGGTCGCCGGCCGCCTCCGCGGCTCGTCGAGCCTCTACGTGGCCTTCTTCTCGTTCAGCCTGGTGGCGCCGCTCTTGGCCATAGCCGCGCTGTTCGCGCTGAGCGTATCCGACCGGCTGCTCAGGCCCGTCGCGGCGCTGTCCGACGCGATAGCCAGGATAGGCTCCGGCGCCAGGCGCGCCCCGTACCTGGCCAAGCCCGGCGACGAGGCCGGCGACCTGGTCGAGAGCCTCAACGCGCTGCTCGAGCGCATCGAGCGGAGCCGCGGGGACGAGCTGCGCAACGAGAAGATAGGCGCCTGGCGCGACATCGCCCGCAAGCTGGCGCACGAGCTGCGCAACCCGCTGACGCCGATACGGCTGTCCGCCGAGCGCGTGCTCAAGCGCTGGAAGGCGGACCCGTCGTCGATAGACGCGGTGCTCGAGAAGTCGATGGTCGCCATCATCCAGGAAACGGCGAATATGGAGGCGCTGCTGACCGAATTCCGCGATTTCGCGAGGCTGCCCGAGCCGCAGAAGGCCTGGATGGAGCTCAAGCCGATGGTCGACGAGGCGGTGCACCTGTACTCGGCCTCGTGGCCCGAGCTGAGCATAGACTGCGGCGCGATCGACCCGGCCATCACGCTGAAGGCGGATCGGGGCTACCTGAAGCAGGCGCTCGGCAACCTGCTGTCGAACGCGGCCGCGGCCACCGACGGCACGGGCCACGTCTGGATCAGGGCCGATCTTGTCAAAACGGCCGAATCCCGGTACTGTAGGTTGCAGGTCAGGGACGACGGGCACGGGATTCCGGCCGACGTCCGCGACAAGATATTTTCGCCGTACTTCACCACGAAGCCGGGCGGGACCGGATTGGGCCTCGCCATCGTCGAGCACATCGTATCCGCCCACGGCGGCAAGATCCGCTTCGACTCCGCGGAAGGCGCGGGTACGGTTTTCTACATCGACCTGCCGGCGGAGAGTCAATAATCGGATAAAGGAAGAAGATCCATGGGCGCCATCCTCGTAATCGACGACGAGCCCGGCATACGGGCCACCGTAAAGGACATCCTCGAGGACGAGGGGTACGAAGCCCTGACCGCCGAGGACGGCCCGGCCGGGCTCGAGACGCTCAAGCGGGAGAGCGTCGACGTCGTCGTCCTGGACGTATGGCTGCCGAGGATGGGCGGCATCGACGTGCTCAAGGCGATCAAGGCGGACCATCCGGCCGTGGAGACCATCGTCGTATCCGGCCACGCCTCGATCGACATGGCCGTCAGCGCCGTCAAGCTCGGCGCCTTCGACTTCATCGAGAAGCCCCTATCGATCGAGCGGCTGATCACCGCGGTCAGGAACGCCAGGGCCCTGTCCGACCTGCGCGTCGAGAACGCCAGGCTCAAGCGCTCGGCCGTCGATTCCGACGACATCATCGGCGCCTCCGAGCCGATGGGCTACGTCCGCGACCTGATCTACCAGAGCGCCCGCTCGGACGCCCGGGTACTGATCACCGGCGAGAACGGCACCGGCAAGGAACTCGCCGCCAGGCGCATCCACGATCTGTCGGAGCGGGCCTCGGGGCCCTTCGTAGCGGTGAACTGCGCCGCGATGCCCGATACCCTGATCGAGAGCGAGCTGTTCGGCCACGAGAAGGGCTCCTTCACCGACGCGGTGGCCAGGCGAAAGGGCAAATTCGAGACGGCCCATACCGGCACGCTGTTCCTCGACGAGATAGCCGACATGTCCCTCCCGGCCCAGGCCAAGATGCTCAGGGCCGTCCAGGAGATGCGCTTCGAGCGCCTCGGCGGCGAGAGCACCATAGAGGTGGACGTACGGGTTATCGCCGCCACGAACAAGGACCTGAGGCAGGAGATAGCGGCCGGCCGCTTCAGGGAGGACCTGTACTTCCGGCTCAACGTCATCCCGCTGCGGATGCCGGCCCTGAGGGAGCGGCCCGACGATATACCCGAGCTGACGGCCTTCTTCCTCGGGCGATTCTCCGGCGGACGGGCCAGGCGCATGTCCGACGAGGCCATGGCGACGCTCAAGGCCCACGACTGGCCGGGCAACGTCCGCGAGCTCAAGAATTTCATCGAGCGCATAGCGGTGATGAGCGACGAGGACGTCATCTCGGGCGAGACCGTGAGGCATTTCATGCTCAAGGGCGACGGCTCCAGCCCGGAGGCCGCGCCCGACCGGCTCGACGAGCTATCGAATTTACGGCTTTCGGAGGCCCGGGAGGCCTTCGAACGCGGATATCTACTCCACAACTTGAGAAAACATGGCTATAATATCGCGAAGACAGCCGAAGCGATCGGTGTATACCCGAGTAACCTGCACGCCAAGATCAAGAAATTCGGTATCGAGGCCGGCGAATGAATGACTTGACGGATCGCCAAAAGGAAGTGCTCGACTACATCGAGTCCTTCATCTGGGAAAACCCCTACCCCCCGACCATACGCGAGATAGCGGCCCATTTCTCGATGTCGGTCCGCGGCGCGTACGACCACCTGAAGGCGCTCGAGCGCAAGGGCCGCATCAGGGCGGGCGGCGGCAGGTCCAGGAAGATCGAGATCATCGGCAAGCCGACCAGGCAGGAGCATAACGCCGCCGTCGAGGTGCCGCTGCTCGGTTCCGTGGCCGCGGGCAAGCCGATCTTCGCCGAGGAGAATTTCGACTCGAGCATCCACGTGCCCGTATCGATGGTCGGCTCGTCGCGCTGCTTCGCGCTCAAGGTCAAGGGCGACAGCATGATCAAGGCCGGCATCCTCGACGGGGACCTGGCCGTGATCGAGCAGCGCCAGGTAGCCAGCGACGGCGAGATAGTCGTCGCGGCCATCGAGGACTCGGTCACGCTCAAGCGCTTCTATAAGGAAAAGACCAGGGTCAGGCTGGAACCCGAGAACGACAGCTACGCGCCCATCTTCACCCAGGACGTCCGAATACTCGGCAAGCTCCGCGGCATAGTCAGGAACTACTAAAAGCCGGTGGAACCCGTATTCGCGATCGGCGGCCCCGAGCTGGGCCGCCGCAACGACTTCATCAAGCAGCTGCGCTCGCGCTGCGCCTCCGAATGGAACGGCGAGCCCGAGGACCATAGGCTCTACGCCCACGAGACGCCCGTACCGGCGCTGCTCGACCTCCTGATGAACGGCTCGCTGTTCTCGCCCGGCAAATTCGTGCAGTACCTCGGCGCCGACCAGGTCAAGGCCAAGGCCGACGTCCAGGCCATCGTCGAGTACGCCAAGCGCCCGGCCGACTCGACCGTGCTCGTGCTCGTCGCCGACGGCTTCGGGGTGGACAAGGCCATCGAGGCCGCCATACCGAAGGACGCCAAGAAGGTGTTCTGGGAGCTGTCCGCGCAGGAGACCGGCCGCTGGGTCAGGGAATACTTCTCGGGCCAGGGCCTGTCCGTCGACGACGACGCCGTCGAGGCCATCCTCGAGCTGGTCGAGAACAACACCGAGGCCCTCAAGGTCGAATGCTCGCGGCTGGCTCTGTTCTTCCCGCGCGGCTCGAGCGTCGGGGAGGACGATGTCGAGCGCTACATAGCCCATAACCGGGCGGAGGACGCGTTCAGCCTGTTCGACAGGATGGCCACCGGCGACTTCGAGCAGGCGCTCGAGACCCTGGCGGCTATCCAGGCCGCCCGCGACGGATCCGGCGTCGGGCTGCTCGCGGGGCTGCTCTGGTCGTTCAGGCGCCTGTCGTCGCTCCACGCGGCGCTGGCCGACGGCCAGGGCTTCGAGCAGGCGGCCCGCGCGCTGCGCATCACCCGCCGCTCGGCGCTGGCCAGCTACGACGCGGCGCGCAAGCGCTGGCCGCGCGGCCGCTGCGACCGGCTGATAGCCTTCGGGGTCGACGTCGACGCCAGGCTGCGGGCGATGGGCCAGTCCAACGAGCGCGCGCTGCTCGAGCTGTTCGTGTACGCCTGCGTCGTGCGCAGGGAGCCCGTACCCCTCGGCCGGCTCTAGCCCCCGGCCGGGATCCACTCGGAGAATTCGAAGCGCATCCTGAAACGCCTCTTGACGAATAGGATAGCCATCTCCCCCTCTATCTCCATCGACTCGACGACGAGGGCGCCCCGGTGGTAGGCGTAGCGCGTCGACGAGCGCATGTACGACACCAGGGGCGGCGGCTCGAGCCAGGACTGGGTCGAAGACAGCGCCGCTCCGGTAGCGGCGAACGAGACGACGCCTTCGACGCGGCCGGCCTCGGTGTCGATCGAGAACGCCACCTCGACGGCTGAGCCACGCGCCGCCGCCTCCCCGACGCGCAGGGCGCCGGCGTAGGCCGGGTTGAACGGCGCGGCGTCGAATCCCGGAGGCGGGCCGCCCGTGTCGCGGCGATCGCCGCCGCGCGCGGAGCCCTCCGCCGCCTTCGCGTAGCGCTTCCGCCAGTCGTCGCTCGCGTCCTCGCCGTCCTTCTCCGCGGAGACGACGACCACCGCGTCGCGCCCGCCCGCCCGCTCGAGCCGCGTCTCGCCGCGCTCGTACGAGACCACGGCGCCCGAGGCGTCGAGCGCCTCTATCGATATACGCGTCCTGGCGGCCTCGTAGCCCGACGCCAGCCGGCTCGCCTCGGCCGCCGCGGCCCACCAGGCGCCCGGGGCGCCCGCGGGGAAAGCCGCGGCCGGAGCGACGATTACGAGCGAGGAAACGAGGATTAATGCCGATACTAAGTAACGAATCAACGCCGCTCCTTTCACGACAGGGGTCATCTATGCTAGAGTATAGCGAAATCTTGCCTGCCGTGTCGGATACTTGCGTGAACTCGGTCGTGGCGAACTGGACGGTATTCAACGCGTATGCGTAGCGACAAGACGGTGGACGAGAAGAGCGGTCAGTGGGGCGAGGCGTCGCAGGGCGACAGGCTCGCCCTGTCGCGGGCCCTGCTATCGATCATGAAGGACGGCGTATTCTTCGCCGACAGGGGCCTCAGGATACGGTACGCGAACCACGCGTTCGTGATGTCCACGAGCCTCGACTCCTTCGTCGACGAGCCGCCGACCCTGAACCAGCTCTACCCCGAGCCGATGAACGATAGGCCGCTAGCGAACGCGAGGGCCGCCCTCGAGTCGGTCGGCTACTGGAGCGGCGAGCTGACGCGCAGCCGCGAGTCCAGCCGGCCGAGCGTCGAGGAGATACGGCTGAGCCTCGCCCCGGAGGCGTCCGCCGCCTGCGCCCCCATAGACGGACCCTGCTACGTCGGCGTCGTACGGGACGTGACCGACGAGCGGGAGGCGCTCGAGCGCCTGGCCTGGACGCGCAACCACGACGAGCTGACCGGCCTGCCTAACCGCACCCTGTTCGCGGCCGCGATAGACTCGGTCATCAAGCGCAGCGACGCCGAGTCCTCCTGCCTCGTCGTCGTGATCGCCGACCTCGACGACTTCAAGCGCTACAACACCGACTTCGGCCACGACTGCGGCGACCTGCTGCTTCGCGCGGCCGGCAAGCGCGTCGCCGCCACGGTCCGCGCCGGCGATATATGCGCCCGCACGGCCGGCGACGAATTCGGCGTCCTGATGCCGGTACGGTCGTCCGACGAGTCGCACGAGGCCGCGGCCAGGGTCCAGGCGGCCTTCGGCGAGCCGATCTCGCTGGACGGCAAGTCGTTCGGCCTGCGCGCCAGCCTCGGCGTGGCCGTATGGCCCCGCGACGGCGCGAACGCCACCGAGCTGCTCGCCGCAGCGGACGTGGCCCTCCAGGCCTGCAAGGACGCCGGCCGCAACGGCATCACCCAGTTCAACGAGGATCTGTACCGGGACCGGCGCGGCCGCACCGCCCTCGAGACCGACCTGCGCGCCGCCATAGACGCGGGGCTCCTGTTCGTGCACTACCAGCCGGTCGTCAGGGTCTCCTCCGGCGAGATCGAGAGCGTCGAGGCCCTCGTCCGCTGGGACGACCCGATACGCGGCGACGTCGCGCCGGAGAGCTTCATACCGCTAGCCGAGGAGACCGGCCTGATCATCAGGCTCGGCGAGCTGGTAATGCGCGCGGCCTGCAGGCAGGGCGGCGCCTGGACCAGGAGCGACAGCGCCTCGCTCAAGGTCGCCGTCAACGTATCGCCGGTCCAGCTCGAGCGCCCCGAGTTCCCGAGCATGATAGCAGAGGTGCTCGAGACGACCGGGCTGTCGCCCGAGCGGCTGATAGTCGAGATCACCGAGAGCGTGCTGCTCGAGCGGCTCGACGACGCGGCGCTCGGCATCGCCAGGCTCAAGTCGCTCGGCGTGTCGCTGTCGGTCGACGACTTCGGCACCGGCTACTCGTCGCTGTCGTACCTGAAGAACCTGCCGATCGACATGGTCAAGATCGACCGCGACTTCATCAAGGACATCGAGACGTCGAACGCGGCCAGGGAGATAGTCAGCGGCATCATCGCGCTGGCCCATCGGATGAACCTGTCGGTGGTCGCCGAGGGCGTCGAGGCCGCGGAGCAGTACTACCTGCTCAAGTCGATGGACTGCGACTTCGCCCAGGGCTTCCTGTTCAGCCACGCTCTGCCGCCGCTCGAGCTCGAGGGCAGGTACCTGTCGCGGGGGACCGGCTCGCGCTACTCGTCGTTCCTGCTGCGCCGCTAGGCGCCGTCGGGCTAGAAGCCGGATACGCGGTTGCGCCCGCGGTGCTTCGACACGTAGAGGAACTGGTCCGAACGCTCGACCAGGGAGTCTACCGTATCGTTCTCCTGGAGGCCGGCCACGCCTATGCTGATGGTGATCTGCCAGGACACGCCGGGGAACTGGACCGCGGCCACGCCGTCGCGGATCCTGTTGGCGATGAACTGCGTGGTCTCCGGGTCCGACCTGACCATGTACACGATGAATTCCTCGCCGCCGTAGCGGGCTACCGTATCGCTCGTGCGTATCGTGGCCTGGATGGTCTGGGCCACGCCCTTGAGCACCTCGTCGCCGACGGCGTGCCCGAGCTTGTCGTTGACCCGCTTGAAATGGTCGATGTCGATCATCAGCACGTGCAGCTGTTCCTTGTAGCGCACGGCGCGCGAGAGCAGGTGTATCGCTATCTGCTGGATGTATCGGCGATTATAGAGGCCGGTCAGCGTATCCCTGAACGACAGGTTCCATAGCTCCTCGTTCTCGAGCCTGAGAGCGCGCAGCCGCTCCTCGCTCGGCAGCACGCTCTTCTTGACGGTATCGGCGGCGTACAGGGCGACGATCACGCCGATTACCAGCATCGCGTAGTCGTCGGCGACGGCGGACCGCCCGAAGGCGTCCATCGCGCGGGTCACGGCGAAGGCGCACAGCCCGGCCGAGACCGCGAGGAAGCCGGGCCTGTCCCAGACGAAGAAGCAGTAGACGACCATGCCCGGCAGGAACAGGTACGGATCGACGCCGGCGGCTACGTCCAGGAAGCAGACGGCGTAGGTGACCAGGTAGGCGGCGGCGGCGAGCCGACGGCTCTTGGTCGACAAGCGGGATACGAGCGGGTGACCCTTATTGAATAGCGCGTCGACGGCCAGCAGCCCGACGACGGCGAGGACCAGTCCGGGCACGGCGGCCCTGGCTAAGGCGACGGCGTCGTAGGCCCGCGAGGTCAACGCGACCCGCGCGACGAGCAGGGCGCTCGAAAGGCCTACGAGGGCTAGGTAGCGGGCCCGCTGACGGGCCGCGACGCCGCGGGCCTTAGTCGATACGGCTCCATCCGATTCAGTCGGCGTTTCCATAAAATCAACCTTTTTCAATGCTTACGGCAATAACGGCGATCTTCGACGGCGAGATACGAACGAGGTGGCGGTTACACCGAGGAGCCATCGAATCCCTCCGTATAGTACTACCGCTTAAACCTAAGCGCCCGGCCCGCGCTTGTCAACCTTCTCCCGGCCGCGCCGTCGCGGCCGGCCGAGCCCGCGGGCCGCGGATATGACGCGAAAAGCCCGTCCGCGCGCGATCGGCGGACGGGCCTGGGATCCGAGCCGGAGGGAATCAGGAAGCGGCCTTGCCGAATTCCTCTATCAGCGCCGGTATGACCTCGTACAGGTCCCCGACGATGCCGTAGTCGGCCACGTCGAAGATCGGCGCCACGCAGTTTTTGTTGACCGCGACGATGACGTCGGAGCCCTGCATACCGGCGAGGTGCTGGATGGCCCCGGAGATGCCGCACGCGAAGTAGATGCGCGGCTTGACCGTCGTACCGGTCTGGCCCACCTGGTGCTCGTGCCCTATCCAGCCGTTATCGACCGCCGCCCTCGAGGCGCCCACCACCCCGCCGACCGCGTCCGCGAAGCGCTTAATCAGCTCGAAGCCGTCCGGCCCTCCGAGCCCGGCGCCGCCGGAGACGATGATCTCCGCGGCTGTCAGCGATACCGTCTCCTTGACGCTCTTGACCACCTCGACGACCCGCGTGCGTATGTCCGACGCGGCCAGCGACGTCTCGAGCCGCCTTACCTCGCCCTTCCGCCCGCCGTCGCGTACGGCCTTGTCCATCACGCCCGGCCTGACGGTCGACATCTGCGGCCGGCGGTCCGGGCAGACGATAGTGGCCATCAGGTTGCCGCCGAAGGCCGGCCGCGTCTGCTTGAGCCGCCGGGTCTCGGGGTCTATTTCGAGGCCGGTGCAGTCGGCGGTCAGGCCGGTGCCCACCCTAGCGGCCACGCGAGGCGCCAGGTCCCGCCCTACGTGGGTAGCGCCGTAGAGCACGACCTCGGGCCTATGCGCCGCTATAGCGTCGCAGACGACCTTGGCGTACGCGTCGGTCGTGTAGTCGGCCAGGAGCGGGTCGTCGGCGACGTATACCAGGTCGGCGCCGTAGGCGACCAGCTCGCCGGCGAGCGCGTCCATGCTGCTGCCGGCTAGCGCGGCGCAAAGCCGCGAGCCGAGGGCGCCGGCCAGCTTACGGCCCTCGCCGAGCAGCTCGACGACGACCGGGGCCAGGACCCCGCGCCGCTGCTCGGCGTAGACCCAGACGTCCGCGTAGGAGCCCAGGTCGGTCGAGCCCGTACCCTCGGCCCTGACGATGGCGTCGAATCCGCACGCCTCGACGCACTGCCCGCAGCCGGTGCAGTTCCCGAGAATGGACGCGAGCCCGCCCTCGACGGCTATCGCGCCGAAGGGGCACGCGTCGACGCAGAGGCCGCAGCCCTTGCATCTATCACGCATAACGAGGATTGCCATCCCTTGCCTCCGTTAGATCAGGTGCCTGCGCCGCAGGTCGGCGGCCAGCGCGCCGGCGACGTCCCTGGGCGAGCCCTCGAGGATCACGCCCTTGCCCTTGGGATCCGGCGTGAAGGAGCGGAACACGTGGGTCGGCGAGGCGTCCAGGCCGACCCTGTCCTGCGCCAGGCCTATATCGTCGAGGCCCCAGACCCGTATATCCTTATCGTAGGCGTCGTAGACGCCCCTGACGCTCATATAGCGGGGCTCGTTCAGCTCCTTGACCGCTGTGAGCAGGCAGGGCGTGCCGATCTCGATCAGCTCGTAGCCGTCCTCGAGCTGGCGCTTGACCAGCAGCTTGCCGTCCTTCGGCTCGCAGGCCATCACGTAGGTCACCTGCGGCACGTCCAGGCGCTCCGCCAGCTGCGGCCCCACCTGCGCGGTATCGCCGTCGGTGGCCTGGCGGCCGGCCAGCACCACGTCGACCTGGCCGAGCTTGCGTATGCCGGCCGCGAGGGCGTTCGAGGTGGCCCAGGTATCGGAGCCGGCGAAGCGCCGGTCGCAGAGCAGCACCGCGTCGTCAGCGCCCATCGCCAGGCACTCCCTGAGCATATCGTCGGCCTGGGGCGGCCCCATCGTTACGACGGTAACCGTCGAGCCCGGGCTGGCCTCCTTGAGCGCCAGCGCCGCCTCGAGTGCGTTGGCGTCGTCGGGGTTGAGGACGCTCTCGACGCCCTCGCGTATGATCGTGCCGGTCTGCGGGTTCGTCTTGACCTGCGTAGAATTGGGCACCTGCTTGGCGCACACCACTATGTTCATGCTTCCGCCGCTCCCTATCTCTTGAGAATGTTGGCGCCGATGACGAGCCGCTGGATCTCCGAGGTGCCCTCGTAGATGGGCAGTATCCTCGCGTCGCGGTAGATGCGCTCTATCGCGTACTCGCGCATGTAGCCGTAGCCGCCGTGGATCTGCAGCGACTTGTTAGCCACCTCGACCGCCGTCTCCGAGGCGAACAGCTTGGCCATCGCGGCCTCGGTCGTCACCTTTTCCTTGCGGTCCAGCTTGTCGGCGACCGAGTAGACGAGTTGCCTGGCCGCCTCGACCTTCGTGGCCATGTCGGCTATGGCGAACTGCGTGTTCTGGAACCTGGCTATCGGCTGCCCGAACTGCACGCGCTCCTTGGCGTACTTGACGGCCTCGTCGAGGGCGCCCTTAGCCGCGCCGAGCGACTGGGCGGCCACCGTCACGCGGCCGGCGTCCAGGATGCTCATCGCCAGGTGGAAGCCCTTGCCGACCTCGCCGAGCACGTTCTCCTTGGGCACGCGCAGGTCCTCGAGGATGATGTCGCTCGTGATCGAGCCGTGGATGCCCAGCTTCTCCTCGGGCTTGCCGCTGGAGAAGCCCTTCCAGCCGCTCTCGACGATGAAGGCGGTGATGCCGTCGGTCTTGCGCTTGCAGCCCGTATCGGTCTTGGCGAATATGACCGCGTAGTCGCACAACGGCCCCATCGTGATGAAGGTCTTGCGGCCGTTGAGCACGTAGGCGTCGCCGTCCTCGCGGGCCACGGTCGAGGTGGCTCCCGAATCGGAGCCGGCGCCCGGCTCGGTCAGCCCGAACGACGCTATCGTCCGCCCCTCGGCGAGCGGGACGAGGTACTTGCGCTTCTGCTCCTCGGTGCCGAAGTACAGGTACGGCGCCCCGGACAGCGAGTTGCCCATCAGCAGCGACGCCGACGAGACGTCCTTGGCGCAGAATTCCTCCATGACGATCGCGAGCGACTTGTAGTCGCCGCCAGCGCCGCCGTACTCCCTGGGGATGGTGATGCCGGACAGGCCGTAGCGGGCGACCTTCTCCCAGACCGCTTTCGGGTACAGGCCGGTCCGGTCGACCTCGACCGCTATCGGCGCGAGCTCGCGCTCGGCGAACTCCCTGGCCAGCTTGCGTATCATCTCATGCTTCTTCTCGAACACGCGTGTCTCCTGTGGTATCGTGCGCGATCCGCCCGGCCCGCCCGGGGCGCGGGGCGGCCGGCCGACCGGCCGCCTACTTGCCCTCGGCCGGCTTCTCCATCTTCTTGAAGCGCGCCAGCATGGCCCGCGGCGTCGCCGGCGCCCGCTCGTAGCGCGGGCACTTGACGCCCTCGAAGCCGGCCAGGTACTTGGCCAGGTCCTTGAGCCTCTCGAGGTCGTAGCGGCTCATCATCGTGATGGTCTCCATCAAGGGAGAGCCGCCGCCGTGCACTCCGGCGACGGCCTGCGCCGCCTCGAAGCTGTCGCAGAGCTTGTCCTCCATCATGCGCATCACGCGGTGCGTCTCCTCGGCCGTGTAGGCGGGGTTGCGCATGATGTACTTGTTGCACAGCTCGGCCGTCTCCGGGTCGAAGAAGCTCTCCTCGGTCGGCAGCGACGCGCAGACGCCGCCGGTCAGGTCGGCGAGCGCCTGGTACTCCTCGTACATCCGCTCGCCGGCGAGCATCCGTCCGGCGTTGGTCAGGATCTCGTCCGGCACGTAGGAGCCGTTCGGGAAGCGCTCGGCGCGGTACGCCGACAGCTGCCCGGCCGAGTACACGAGCTCGGCGGTGCAGATGATGTGGCAGATCTTCTCGCGGACGTGCGGCTCCTTGGCGATGTCGTTGACGTCGGCGACGAGGGCCGCCTGGCTCGCGATGATCTCCGATACGGCGGCCTTGCAGCCGGTATACGAGTGGCGGTGGAAGTGCGCGAACATCAGCGCCAGGTAGCCGGCGTACTGGAGCACGTCGGGGCCGTCGCGGCCGTTCAGGAACACGCGGTCGTTCGGCACGAAGGTGTCGTCGAAGATGGTCAGCGACTCCACGTCGCCGTTGCGGGCGAACGGGGCGTCCAGCCGCCTGCGCTTGTGGTGCAGGCCGGGCAGGGCCATCAGCTTGACGCCGTCCCAGTCGGCCGGCAGCGCGAACGATACGGCGTAGTCCTCGTCGCCCGGGCCCATGAACTTGGTCGGGTTCACGATGATCTCGTCGACGTAGGGGGCGCAGCTGTTACAGATCTTGGCGCCTCGGACGATGATGCCCTTACACGGCTTGCCGTCGACGCCGACGCCGTCGACGTCGACGGCGACCACGTGCACGAACTGGTCGGGGTCGGGCTGCATGTGCGCGCGCTTGTACTTCGGGTTGCGCGAGCCCTTCACGTCGGTCTGCGCGCAGTTGCAGATCAGGTCGCGCTCCTGGCAGTACTCGAGGTACTTGAGGAAGCGCTTGTAATACTCGGTGCCGCAGGCCTGGTCGCAGTCGTACGACACCACCGAGATCGCGTTGAGCGCGTCGGTGCCCATGCAGCGCTGCATGCAGCCGCCCACGTGGTGGCAGATCAGCTTGGTCATCAGCTGCTTCTTGAGCAGGTCGTCGACCGACTGGTGGATATGCGTGGCGCGGTTGATGGTATTACCGGTGATATGGCTCTTGACCTGGCAGACGTCGGCGTACTCGGGGTCGTTGGCGACCTCGAGGCAGACCTTGACCGCGTTGAAGCCGCCCTGTATCCAGTCGCCCTCGCGCTTACGCTTCTCGCCGTTGATATAGACGTTGGGCTTCATCCTCGCCATGCGCTCGAGGTACGCCTCGTATGTCCCTACTCCCATGGTATTCCTCCCGTAGCGATCGTGTATGGAGAATCCCCCGCCGCCCGCTCGCCGTTCCCGGGGGAGCCGTAGCCGATTCTCATGAGCCGCTTAGCCGTTTTATGATGAAGGTCGACGATAGGCCGCGAGCCGGCGCGCCGGCCGCGGGGGCCGGCGCCCGCGCCCTCCGGGCGCGGCTCCGCGCAGGGCCTCGTCGTCGGGCGGGCGCGGAGCGCCCGCCCCAGGTCGCCTTGAGCCGTTCTACTTGATCTCGTCTTCCATCTGTCCGCCGTTCACGCGGGGGCGGACCACCTTGCCGAGCTTCTCGGCCTTCCTGACCAGCTCGGCCTCCTCGTGGGCCCAGTCCCAGTAGCAGTTGTCATGCGGCGAGTGCTCGGTCGCCGTGACGAACATCTCAGTGGAGAACGCGTTCCTGAGCTCGTTCGCGATGTCCTCCTTCCAGGGCTTTCGCAATTGCTGCGTGGTGATGCGGCGCGTCACGCGGGTGCCGGTGCGCATGATCAGCTCGGCTATCTCGTGGGCGCGCTCGTAGGCCGCCTCGGTGTCCTTGCATATCTCGTTGACCATGCCGAGCTCGAGGGCCTTGCGCGCGGTGATGATCTCTCCGGTCAGCTCGGCGTAGGCGTAGCGCTTGCGGCCCATCAGCTCGCGCCAGGCCAGCTGGATACCGTCGCCGGGCACCATATTGACGCGAAAGTGCATCTCGGTGGTCCAGGCGTCCTCGGTGCAGAGCGTGATGTCGGAGAATAGTACGAGGTCGGTATGGAAGGCCGCGCCGTTCCAGACTCCGATGGTCGGGACCTCGACGTCGAAAACCTGTCCTTCGATGTCGTTCGTGCCGTCGTAGTACTGATACTCGTACATCTTCCAGGCCGTGGACTCGCTAGAGTCGAATTCCTTGGCCTCCGGCCCCTTGCCGGCCTTGGACAGGCCCATCGACTTGATGAAATCCTTACCGGTACCGCCGAGGATGATCACCTCGTTGTCGGGGTCGCGGCCGGCCCAGTCGAAGAAGTAATGCAGGCCCTGGTGGGCGGGTGCGCCCCACTGCATGCTGTCGCCGTCAGTGTGGAGGCGGACCTCGAGGATGCCGTTCTCGCGCTTCATGGTCATGCAGTGCTTGAGCTTCTCGGAGTATTCCTCGAAGGGCATGTGGGGGATGGTTCCGAGCTCTTCGTGCGGGGTGAACTTACGCTTGCCGGCGTCGGACTCGTAATTTGGACGGATCATGTCATACCTCCTAAGTAAAATTTGCTTCGTATACGAAGCTTACATTATAATACCGGTGCGCGCAACGCGAATCGGGTATCACCGGTCAGTACAGCGTCGTGCCGTGGTCGACGTACAGGATCTGGCCGGTGATCGCCTTGGACGCGTCGCAGGCGAAGAACAGGATGGCCTCGGCCTGGTCGTTCACGTCGGCGCTCGGCAGGCTTATGTCGATGTGCTTGGCGCAGGCGTCGGCGAACTCGTGGTTGAAGTGCGCGAAGGCCTCGGGCGCGTTGAGCGGCGTCGGCGTCGGGCCGGGGGCGACGGCGTTGCAGCGTATCGCGGTCGGCGAGTAGCGCAGCGCTATGTTCTTGGTCATCGAGTTGACCGCGGCCTTGGCGGCGCTGTAGGAGACGCCGGCGACGCCCTGGCTGCCTATCGACGAGATGTTGACGATGGAGCCGGAGCCGGCCTTCTCCATGTGGACGAGGGCGTACTTGCACATGTAGTAGACCGAGTACTGGTCGATCCTCACGACCTCGTCGTACCAGTCCTCGTCGCACAGGTCTATCGGCATGTGCTTGTCGGCGATGCCGGCGTTGTTCACGAGGACGTCTATCCTGCCGTGCCTGGCTATCGCCTCGTCGACGACGCGCCTGCAGTCGGCCGCCTTCGACAGGTCCGCCTTGACCGCGGCGATATCGCCGCCGGCCGCCCGTATAGACGCGACGGCCTCGTCGTTCTCGGCCTCGCGCCTGGCGGCGATGAGCACCTTGGCGCCCTCGGCGCAGAACAGGGCCGCCGTGGCTAGCCCGATGCCCGAATTGCCGCCGGTGACGATGGCGACCTTGTTATCCAGTCTTCCCATTCCGTATTCCTCCAGTTCTTGTATGCCTTAATCGGTTCCGGACGCGGCCGACGCCTCGGCCCGCGACGCGCTCCCTCTCGGGCCGAGCGCGACGATGGATAGTATCACGCCGACGACGCTGAACAGCGACACGATCAGGAAGGCCGCCTCGTAGCCGCCGGTGGCCGCCTTGATCGTCGCCGCGACCTGGGGGCCGAACACGCCGCCGACTCCGTAGGCTAGGTACAGGTAGCCGTAGTTGACCGCGACGTGCTTCGCGCCGAAGGCGTCCCCGGTGACCGGGGCTATCAGCGAGGCGAAGCCGCCGTAGCAGAAGCCGACGGCGAACAGGGCCGCGACGAACAGGGCGCCGCCGCCGGCCCACAGGGCCAGCATCGCCAGGCCGACGATGGAGAACAGCGCGACGACCACCGGGAAGCGGCCGAGCCTGTCGGAGGCGGCGCCCCAGGCCACCCTGCCGAGCGCGTTGAACACCGACACGAGCCCGACCATCGATGCCGCCCTTATGGCCGTCACGCCGAGCGAGCCCTGCAGTATGGACGACGCGTGCCCCATGATCATCAGGCCGGAGGCCGTGCCGAGCGAGAACAGCGCGAGGAGCAGGTAGAACCTGCCGGTCCTGATCATCTGGCGCCAGTCCAGGTCGGGCGACGGGCCGCGCGGCGCCTCACGCTCGCCTCGGATCGACGCCGATCGCGCGGCGGACGCCTTGGGAGAGAACCCGTCGGGCGGTTCGGAGAAGAAGAGGGACAGCGCCACGATAGCGGCCGCGAAGGCGGCGCCTAGTATCTTGTACACGTTCATCACGCCGACCGCCTGGCCGAGGGCCGCAGCGGTCGGCGCCCAGAGCACGGCCCCGGCGCCGTAGGCCCCGGCGAGCAGACCCGCCGCGAGGCCGGACTTGTCAGGGAAGATCCTGACGCCGTAGCCCATCAGGCAGGGGTAGATCATGCCGGTGCCCAGCCCTACGCCGACGCCGAACGCGGCGACGAAGGCCCAGAGGTTCGCGGCGAAGCCGGAGACGAGGAGGCAGAGGCCGTAGACCAGGCCGCCGAGCGCCAGGTAGCGCCGCGCGCCTATCCTGGCCTGCAGCCGCCCGACCAGGAGCGGCGTCGTCGTCGACACGGCCACCTGCAGCGTGAAGATCAGCGAGGTGATCTTGATGTCCCAGCCGAACAGGTCGATCAGCGACGACTGGAACACGCTCCAGGTATAGCCTATGCCCGCGCAGAGGCTGATCACGAGGCCGGCCGCGAGCTGCAGCCAACGTTTACGTTCGAATTCCATACGCTCCCTACGCCGTCTCGGCTATCTCTTCGATCGAGCCGGGGAAGATCAGCCTCGCGGCCGTCTTGGCCTGGAGCTCCTCCCTGGACAGCCCCTTGGCCATCGCGTGGACGACGAGGCCGTCCGCGGTCACGTCGAGCACGCACAGCTCGGTGACGATGTTGGTGACCACGCGGGCCCCGGTCAGCGGCAGCGTGCAGCGCTCGAGTATCTTCGGCTCGCCCTTCTTGTTGCAATGCTCGGTGACGACGACGACCCGCTTGGCGCCGGTGACGAGGTCCATGGCGCCGCCCATGCCGACGAGCTTGCCGGGCAGGCTCCAGTTGGCCAGGTTGCCCAGCTCGTCCACCTCGAGGGCGCCGAGCACCGTGGCGGCCAGGTGGCCGCCGCGCACGATCGCGAAGCTGGTGCCCGAGTCGAAGGAAGCGGCGCCCGGCAGCACCGAGATGTACTGCGCGCCGGCGCCGGTGAAGTCGTCGTCCTCCTGGCCGGCCGGCGGTGTCTGGCCGTAGCCTATGAGGCCGTTCTCGGTATGGAGGCGTACGCCGTCCTCTATATAGTTCGCGACGAGCGTCGGCAGGCCTATCCCTAGGTTGACCACGTCGCCCGGCTTGAAGAATCTCGCGACTATCCTCGCGATCGTTTCCTTGGTATCGCTCACGGTTCCCCCCTAGTCGTTGGCCAGGATCATATGCACGAAGATGCCGGGCGTGTGGATCTCGTCAGGGTCGAGCGAGCCTATCGGCACGATCTCCTCGGCCTCCACGACGACGATCCGGCCCGCCATCGCGACGAGCGGGTTGAAGTTGCGCGAGGTGCCCCGATAAACGAGGTTGCCGCAGCCGTCGGCCTTCCGCGCGTGGACGAGGGCAATATCGGCGCGCAACGGCGTCTCGAGCAGGTACTCGACGCCGTCCACCTCGATCTTGCGCTTGCCCTCCTCGATGACCGTGCCGAGCCCGGTGCGCAGGAGCACCCCGCCGACGCCGGCGCCGCCCGAGCGGATGCGCTCGGCCAGCGTGCCCTGCGGGTTCAGCTCCAGGTCTATGCGGCCCTCGGCCACGGCCTTGCCCATCTCGGGGTTCATGCCGACGTGCGAGCAGATCCACCTCGTCGCCTGGCCGCTGCGCACGAGCCGGCCGGTGGTATAGTCCGGGTCCCCCGAGTCGTTCGATATCACGGTCAGGCCCCGCGCGCCGCTTTCGACCAGGACGTCGATCAGCCGCTTCGGGTTGCCGTGGTTCGCGAACCCGCCTATCATCACGGTCTGGCCGTCCTTGAACAGGGCGCCGACCGCTTCCTTCGCTATTACCTTATCCATGCGGCGTTCCTCCTAGACTCGCTCGATGACGGCGGACATGCCCTGGCCGCCGCCGATGCAGAAGGTGACGAGGCCCGTCGACAGGTCGCGGGCCCGCAGTTCGTGTACCATCTTGGCCACGAGTATCGCGCCCGTGCCCGCGAGCGGGTGGCCGAGCGCTATGGCCCCCCCGTTGACGTTGAGCCGGTCCTCCGGTATGCCCAGGTCGCGGACGCAGGCCAGCGACTGGGCGGCGAAGGCCTCGTTCAGCTCGACGAGGTCGATGTCGGCCATGGTCAGGCCCGAGCGCTCGAACAGCCTGCGGGTGGCGGCTATCGGGCCGAGGCCCATGTAGCGCGGGTCGACGCCGGCGCAGGCGAAGGCCCGCAGGCGCCCGAGGGGCTCGAGCCCCAGCGCCTCGGCCCTCCCGCGCTCCATCACGACCATCGCGCCGGCGCCGTCGGACAGGGGCGAGCTGTTGCCGGCCGTCACCACGCCGTCGGGGCGCATGACCGGCCTGAGCGCCGCCAGCGACTCGACCGTCGTATCCGGCCTGAGTATCTCGTCGCGCTCGACGAGCGCGGTCCGGCCCTTGCCCAGGTCGACCGGCACCGGCACGAGCTGCGAGTCGAAGCGGCCCGCGTCCCAGGCCGCCGCGGCCTTGCGATGGCTGGCGGCCGCGAACGCGTCGCACTCGGACCGCGTGATGCCGTACCTGGCCGCTACGTTCTCGGCGGTCTCGACCATCGACACGTTCAGTTCGGGCGTCGGCGCCGACAGTATCGTCGCCCACTGCGGCGGCACGACCTGGTAGGCGACGCTCGGCTTCTCCATCACGTAGCTGCGCCTCGAGTCGCTCTCGACGCCGCCGGCGACGATGACGTCGGCGTGCCCCGCCTCGATCAGCACCGACGCGTTGACGTACGCGTTGAGCGACGAGGCGCACTGCCGGTCTATCGTCGTCCCGGGCACCGAGAACGGCAGGCCGGCCGCCAGGGCTATCACCCTGCCGGCGTTGGCCAGCTCGTTGGCCATCAGGTTGCCGATGATAACGTCGTCGATCCCGGCCGGGTCGACGCCGGCCCGGGCTACCGCTGCCCGTACCGCCAGCGCGCACAGCTCGTGCGCCGGTACCGACGCCAGCGCGCCGCGCGCCCTGCCGACAGGCGTGCGCAGCGCCGATACGATGACGGCCTCCCTCGTTCGCGGGCCCAAAGCCTAGGCCTCGACCAGGCCGAGCATAGCCCGCGCCTCCGCGGGCGTGGCCGGCTCCTTATTGGCCTCGCGGATGACCCGAGCTGCGCGGGCGACCAGCGACTCGTTCGTAGCCGGGACGCCCTTGTCGTAGTAGACGTTGTCCTCGAGGCCGACGCGCACGTGGCCGCCCAGGGCTATCGTCGCGTACAGTATGGGCAGGTGGCCCTTGCCGATGCCGAAGGCCGACCAGGTGGCGTTCTCGGGCAGCATCCTCCGCAGGTAGAGGAGGTTCTCCACGGTCGCGTCGGCGCCGCCGAGCACGCCGAGGCAGAGCTGGTAATGCGGGTTGCCCGTGATGAGGCCCTTCTTAATGTAGTAGCCGGCCACGCCTATCATGCCCGAGTCGAACACCTCGATCTCGGGCTTCACCCCGAGGCCCCGCATCCTGCCGGCCAGCTTCTCGAGGAACTGCGGACTGTTCATGAACACGCCCGAGGGCATCCAGTTGAACGAGCCGGAATCGAACGACGCGATCTCAGGCTTGACCGGCTCCAGGTGGGCCATGCGCTGCTCGTCGGAGGCCCGGTTGTCGCCCGAGGTCGTGCAATTGATCACGACGTCGCAGCGCTCGCGTATCATGCTCACCGCCGACAGGAAGCGATCCTTGTCCATGGTGCCGACGCCGTCGGCGTCCCGCATATGCAGGTGCACGACCGACGCGCCGGCCTTCCAGCAGCGGACGGCGTCGTCGGCGATCTCATCCGGCGTCAGCGGGATGCTCGGGTTCGCCGACTTCGGCGTTACCGCGCCGGTCAGCGCCGCCGATATGATTACCTTTTCCATTGTACGTACCTCGCGAATGTCGTATGTCGCCGATGACCGACGCCCAGGGGCGCCGGCGGGGCGAGATGAGTCAACAATACAATTGCAATGATCGTGCCAAAGTGCCGAAGATGAGCGGATCAATATTCATGCGGTTATTTACATATCCAATATGTACTTATTATAAATAAAAAGAATGCCCGGCTACGATCGCGATGACCGTGCCGGGCTATAAGTCAAACTTGCATTACGGGCGATTTACGATACGCGCCGATACGGTTGACGGCTACAGGTTGGCGGCCGCCGCGTAGCCGCTCCGGGTCGCGTACTCCACGGTCGCCGGGCGCACGCAGTCGCCGACGGCGGCGAAGCGCCTGGCGGCCAGCCTGAAGGACGCGGCCTCGGCGCTCCTCGGCCTCATACCGGCGGCGACGATGACCGACGCGGCCTTCACGAAGCCCTTGCCGCCTTTCCCGTCGACGTAGGCCACGCCGCCCGACTCCACGCGCTCGCAGCGCGCCGAGGTCGTTATGGCAATGGAGCCGTGCTCCTCGAGCTGCATCAGGAGCTCGCCCCGGTGCGTCGGCGACGCGTCTGGCGCCAGCTCGCCCTGCATCTCGAGTATCGTCACCTTCTTTCCGAGCTTGGCCAGGTGCAGGGCCGTCTCGCAGCCGACCTGGCCGCCGCCTATCACCGCGACCTCGTCGGCCAGGCCCGCCTCGGCGCCGTACGCGGCGAGCGCCATGACGACGTTCGGGCCGTCGAGGCCGGCTATCCTCGGCACGAGCGGCTCTGCCCCGACCGCGGCTATGACGCAGTCGGGAGCCAGCGACTCCAGGTAGGCGGGCGTCGCCTCGACGCCGAGACGCACGTCGACGCCGGCCGCGACCACCTGCGCGGCCAGGTAGTCCTTGAACGCGCGCAGCTCGCTCTTGAAGTCCACCTTCTCGGCGAAGGCGAGCGTACCGCCGAGCCTGCCTGAGCGCTCGACGAGCGTCACCTCGTGGCCGCGGCCGCGGGCGGTCAGCGCGGCCTGCATGCCGGCCGGCCCGCCGCCGACGACGACGACGCGCCGCTTGCCCGCCGGGGCGGCGACGATGCGGCACAGCTCGTGCTCGAGCCCTATCTCCGGGTTGACCGAGCACAGGAAGCGGTTCTCGAACACGGCGCTGTCGTGGCAGCGCATGCACTTGACGCAGGGGCGCACGTCGGCGGCCCTGCCGTCGACGGCCTTCTCGACCAGGTCGGGCTCGGCGATGAAGCCCCTGGCTATCGAGACGAAGTCGGCGCGGCCGTCGGCTATCACCGACTCGGCGCCGGCGGGGTCCTGGATGCCGCCTATCGCGACGACCGGCACCTTGACTCCGGCCTTCCTGACCGCCTCGGCGAAGCGGACGTTCGGCATCGGCGGCAGGAAGTTGCAGGGATGCGTCACGGTGAAGTATCGCGGGCTGTGCATGCCCGCGGAGACGTGGATCAGGTCTATCCTGTCCTCGATCATCCGCGTGAAGGCTATCGCCTCGTCGACCTCGATGCCGCCGGGGGCGGTCTCGCTGCCGGAGATGCGGACCTCGATAAGCAGCCTGCGGCCGACCCGCTCCCGGATGCGGTCGATGATCATCATCGGGAAGCGGGCCCGGTTCTCGAGGCTGCCGCCGTACTCGTCCTCGCGGAAGTTGGTCAGCGGCGACAGGAACTGGCCGACGAGCAGGCCGTGGCCGAAGTGCAGGAGGACCATGTCGAAGCCGGCCCGCGACAGGGCCTCGGCCGAGTCGGCGTAGCCGTCGGCGATGCGCCGCATCTCCGACTCGGGCATCTCCTTGGCGGGGTTGCCGGCCATCAGCGTGATGCCCTCGGACGCGCCGTACTCGCCGCCGACGACGCCGGCGACGCCGAGCTCCATCGACGCCTTGGCGCCGTAGAAATGTATGCGGTCGGCGAGCTGCGCGGCGTAGTGCAGGTTCGGCGCGTGGTAGACGTCCCAGGTGGCGTGGCCGGACAGGTCGCCCTCGAGCGGGAAGACGCTCACGCCGGAGCAGGTGACGCAGGCCGCGCCGCCGCGCGCCTTGTTGGCGAAGTGCGTGATCGCGGCCTCGCTCGGGTACGGCTCGCTGCCCTGGATGCTGTGCAGGCCTATGGGCGCGGTGAACACGCGGTTCCTGAACGTGACGCCGCCGACGGTCATCGGCGACAGGAGATTCGGGTATTCTTGATGCATGAGATCCTCCATGGAGACGCGCTCCGGACGGCGAGGCATGCCGCCCGGAGCGCAGGAACGGAAAACGGCCCCCTCCGGGCGCCTTATTCTACGAAATCGTCGGAATCGATATAGGCGACGGCGTTGTAGCCGGCCATGCGGCCGGAGTTGATCGCCCAGCCCATGGTGTTGCCCGGCATGATGAAGCAGTAGCTGTCGCCGAAGATGTTGCAGGCGTCGGTGCCGGCCGAGTAGAGGCCCGGTATCGGCTTACCCTCCGGCGTGACGACCCTCAGCTCGTCGTCGACCTTGATGCCGCCGAGCGTGCCGTAGCCGCAGGGCCGGTGCATCGCGGCGTAGTACTTCTTGCCCTTGACGGCGCGCATGTACTTCGGGTGCTTGTTGAACCGGTCGTCGCGGGTGGCGGCCATCGCGTTGTACTCGGCTATGGTCGCCTCCAGGCGCTTCAGGTTAATGCCGGTCTTCTGGCACAGCTCGGCCAGCGAGTCCGCCTCGAACAGCACCTTCTCCTGGACCTCGTCCTCGGCGTGCAGGTCGGATAGCCCGGACGCGGCGGCCTTCTCGCCGCTCATGTACTGCTTGAACTCGGCGTCCCACTTCTCCACCGTCTTGATGTTGTGGTGGTAGGTGATATAGTCGAGGCCCTTCTTGGCGTAATCGGCCAGTATCTCGTCGGTGATGATCGTGAAGCCCTTGCGCTCGGTCTGGCGGGCGATCGCGTTGCCGGTGAAGGTGGTGTTCTGCATCACCTCCTCGTTCATGAAGCGTTGGCCCTCCAGGTTCACCATCAGGTTAGGCTGCCTCATCGTCTCCGACAGGGTCTTGAAGATGTCGGTCAGGCCCGGGGAGTTGTAGGTCATCTCCATGTTCACCGGGGTCTTCCCGCCGCCGACGTCCCACATCATCGACAGGCCGTCGCCGACGTTGCCGGGGATGCGGAACGAGAACAGGTCCTTTCCCCACTCGAAGCCGGTGTACTCCTTGATCATCTTGGGGTTGTCGCCGAAGCCTCCGGTGCAGACGATGACCGCGTCGCAGTCGCACTCGATCGCGTTGCCCTGGGCGTCCCGGGCGATCACGCCGGTAACCCTGCCGGAGGCGGGGTCGGTGACGATCTTGGTCACGGCGGTCTGGAACTTGAGCTGCACGCCGAGCTCGACCGCGCGGTCGGTCAGCGCCTTGAACATCAGCGACGCCGCGCGCTCCGACGGCTTGGCGCTGCCGGGCGTCTTGACGACGTGCCAGGTCGGGTACGACTTAGGGAAGTACTTGTACGCGCCGAGGAACTCGATGCCCATCGACTCTATCCACTCGATGGTGCTCGCCGACTGGCCGAAGTACTTGCGAACGAGCTTGGCGTCCACCGACCAATGGGTATACTCCATGAAGACCCTGACGGCCTCGTCGAGGGTCAGGTCGACCATCTGGGCCCTCTGGTACCTGGACTCGACGGCGAAGAACCCCATGCCCATGCTGGCGGCGCCGCCGGTCGTGCCGCCCTTCTCGAAGACGACGACGCTGGCGTCCTTCTCGGCCGCGGCCACCGCCGCCGTGATGCCGGAGGCTCCGGCCGCTATCACCACTACATCGGCTTCCATCTTGCTCATTATTCAACGCCTCCTTCTGGATTTTCCTGGCCCCTGCGCCTGCGGCGCCGGCCTCCGCCGTCGTCGGCCCACGAGCCGACCGGTATCGGAGCGTCGGGCGTCCTGGGCTTCACGGGCCCGGCCTTGACTATCGCCTTGGCTATGCCGTCGCAGGCCTCCAAGCAACGGCCGCACCTGGAGCATCGCTCCCCGTCTATCACGCGTATCATGCCATCGCCGCCCGCGATGGCCGCCTCGGGGCAGGCCTGGACGCAGGCTCCGCAACCGGTGCAGAGGTCCGGGAGGACGTGCACCGTGTAATACGCCGGGCAGGCCAGCGCCGGGCAGCGCCCCCGCCTGAAATGCTGGTCGAACTCGTCGGGATAGGCGCCCATCAGGTCGACCAAGGCGCCCGCCGCCTTCGAGCTCATCTCGCAGCCCGAGTAATCCCGTACCATGACGGCTATCTCGGCGAGCAGCTCCAGGTCTTCGCCCGTGGCCGAGCCGCTCGTTCCGTCCTTGAGCAGCTCGTGGAGCTGTATCGTGCCCTCGCGGCAGAAGACGCACTGACCGCACGATAGCCGCCTGGCATCGGCCATGATCTCGAGCGCCGCGCGCACGACGCAGGCCGCCCCCTTGTCGGCGATCAGGGCCGACGCGTCGGCGCTCGGTAATCCATTCGCCCCGCAGATATAGGAACCGCTCATCGTGCGACCTCCGCGCCCTCGGCCGACTTGACCGCGGCGAGGTCGCTCCAGGTGGCCACCGCGCCCATCGACGCGCGCAGGTCGCACTGCAGGCATCGCCCCGCCTCGCGCCCGGCAGCCTCGCGGTCCAGGGAGCCCTCCACGGCCGCGAAGCCTGATCGCCTGTCCGCCGGGGGCGAGAGCGGCGGCCGCAACCGCCCGAGCGACTCGAAGCCCTCGACGGCCTCGAGCCGGCCCGATAGGCGCGGCCTCACGGCCAGGGTCTCGTCGACGATCCCGTCGCCCCCGAGGTAACGGTCGGCCGAGGCCGCCGCTACCCTGCCGCTCTGTATGGCCTTGATGACCGACTTGGTGCCGTAGACGGCGTCGCCGGCGGCGTACACGCCCCGGACGCCGGTAGCGCCCGTAGCCTCGTCGGCCAGGACGTAGCCGGCCGGGCTCAGCCCGACGCCGAATCCGGGGCCGAGCGACGGCGCCTGGCCGGCCGCGAACACGATCAGGTCGGCCTCGAGCGACGCCTCGGTACCGGGTAGCGCGTCGACGGCCAGCCGGCCCGACTCGAAGGAGAAGCCGCGTATCGACTCGTACCGGACCCCGGAAGCCTTGCCGCCGAGCTCGAGCACGCCGACGAAACTGACGCCGTTCTTGATCGCCACGCCCTCTCCGCGGCCTTCCTCCACCTCGTCGGCATCGGCGAGCATCCGGCCTTCCGCCTCGAGGCACAGCACGGTCACCTCGGAGGCGCCGAGCCTGACGGCGGTACGGGCGCAGTCGAACGCGACGTTGCCGCCGCCGAGCACCGCGACGCGCGCGGGCGCCCCGGCGCCGCCGTCGAGGTAGGCCGAGCGCAGGAAGTCGACGGCCGTGACGACGCCCGGCAGGTCGGCCCCCGGGATCGGGAGCCTGCGCCCGTCGTGGGCGCCGGTGGCTACCACGACGGCGTCGTAGCCGGACGCGAGCAGCTCGGCGGCGGACCCGATCGGCGAGCCGAGGCGGATATCGACGCCGGCGGCCTCGATGACCTCCAGCTCCGAGGCGAGCGCCTCGCGCGGTAGCCGGTAGGAAGGTATGCCGGCGGCCATCATGCCGCCGGCGGCCGGCAGCCGCTCGAAGACGGTCGCCTCGTGGCCCTTGCGCGCCAGGTAGTAGGCGGCCGTCAGTCCCGCCGGGCCGCCGCCGACGACGGCCACGCGTCGCCCGGTCGCCGGCGCGCGCGCTATCGCCGCGGATCTCCACTCGGCGGCCGAGCCGTTCTCCGCCGCGTGGCGCTTGAGCGCCCTGATCGCTATCGCCTCGTTCAGCTTATCGCGCTTGCACGCGCTCTCGCACGGCCTCGCGCAGACGTAGCCGAGGGATAGGGGGAACGGGGCCTTCTCCCGGATCACGGCGACGGCCTTGCCGTACTCGCCGACGGCTATGAACCGTAGGTAGGACGGTATGTCGACGCGGGCGGGGCACTCGTTGCGGCACGGCACGAGGGCCAGCTCCCGCGGCCCCTCCTTGGCGAAGAGGCCGTCGACGTCGCGCAGCGCCCCGGTCGGGCAGACCTCGACGCAGGCGCCGCAGTGGCGGCACCCGGCGTCGCCGAAGCTCTCGCCGTCGACCGTCGATACGTAGCTCTCGCCGTCGTCGTCCTTGAGGTACGCGAGCGCGCCGACCCCGCGCAGGTCCCGGCAGGCGCGCACGCAGCGCCCGCACTGGATGCAGCGCTCCATGTCGCGGACGATCAGCCGGTTGCGGGGGTCGGGTACGCCGTGGGCCTTCTTGACGGTGCGGAGCCTCGAATGGGTAACGCCGATGTACTGGATCATCGCCTGGAGCTCGCAATGCAGGTACGACGGGCACGAGGTGCAGTCGGCCGGGTGGCTGGCCAGTATCAGTTCCATCGCCAGGCCGCGGACCTTGGCCACGCGCTCGGTCCTGGTACGGACCGCCATGCCCGGCGCGGCGAGGGTCGCGCACGAGGTGACCGGCTTCTCGAAACCATCTATCTCGACGACGCACAGCTTGCAGCCGCCCTGCGGGACGAGGTCCGGGTGAGAGCAGAGCGTCGGGATATAGATCCCCGCCGCCTGGGCCGCCTGCAGGACGGTCTGCCCCTCGCTCGCCCGCACCTCGGCTCCGTCGATACACACTGTAAAAACGCTAGAATCCATCGTGCTTGATCCAATCCAAACGGTATAGGGATACGCCGCGCGGGGCCCGCCCCGGCGCCCGCTACGGGGGCGGACGGGACGGGCTGCGTTGAGCGCGCCGGGCTAGGCCTTCTTGGCCTGAGCGCGGTCGTGGTCGGGGGTCTTGCCCATGATGACGATGAGGACCGCCGAGAGCGCTACCATACCGAGCATGATCTGGTACGCCAAGTCGAGGCTGTGGGTCTTATCCAGGATGGTAGCCATGAAGGTGATCGCGAAGGCCATGATGACGGCCTGGATGGTCATGATCCAGCGGTTAGCCGCCTGGTAGTTCTTACGGCCGTAGACGTAGGCGGTGATTGACGGGTGCAGCGTCGGCATGCCGCCGGTGATGCCCGCAATACCGATAGCGGTGAAGACCAGCATCGGCACGTTGTTCGGCTTCATGATCAGGAGCCCGCCGACGGCCAGCACGTAGGTGGCGCAGAGGACGATGGAGGCCTTGATGGTGCCGAACTTGTCGTCGATCCAGCCGAGGACGTAGCTGATCGGGATTCCCATCAGGGCGGCCACGGACAGCCAGAAGAAGAACAGCTTGGGATCGGAGCCTACCATCTGGAGGCGCGGCACGTAGAAGGCCATGACGCCCATGATGCAGAACTGCAGGAGGCCGTACGAGATTATCAGTATCCACGAGTTCTTGTTGGACAGGACTTCCTTAAGGGTCATGGTCTTGACCACTTCGAGGTCCGGAGCGGTCGCCGCGCCGTCGGGGAACAGGCCGCACTCCTCGGGGGTGTTCTTGACGGTCAGGCCAATTAGGATAGCCAGCAGGATGACGACGCCGCCGACGATAGAGTAGGTTCCCTTGAAGCCGATGCTCGAACCGACCAGCGCGGTCAGGCCGGCGATCAGCGTGGCCGTGCACAGCGGGCTGCCGATCGTTATCCAGCCGAGCGAGCGGCCGCGGCCTGT
>QKAK01000154.1 GCA_003247225.1 Spirochaetota bacterium
CAGCACGGCCTGGGCCTCCGGGTCGCCGAAGCGGCAATTGTATTCGAGGACCCTAGGCCCCGAGGGGGCGACGATAAGCCCCGCGTACAGGACGCCGACGAACGGCGTCCCCCGGGCGCGCATCGACTCGACCACGGGCTCCATAGCCAGCCGGGCGTACTCGGCGGCCAGCTCTGGCGTACAGGCGGGCGCGAACGCGCCCATGCCGCCGGTATTCGGCCCCAGGTCGCCGTCGAGGAGCCGCTTGTGGTCGCGCGCGCCGGGCATCAGAGCCAGGCGCGACCCGTCGCAGAAGGCCATCAGGCTGAGCTCCTCGCCCTCGAGGCGCTCCTCTATCACGACCTCGCGGGCCGCGTCGCCGAGGCGGTCGCCGCGCATCATCGCGTACAGGGCGCCGACCGCCTCGTCCGCCGAGCCGGGCAGGACCACGCCCTTGCCGGAGGCCAGGCCCGACGCCTTGAGCACGACCGGCCACGGCGCGGACCTGACGAAGGCGGCCGCCTCGTCGAAGTCCGCGAAGACCCCGTAGTCGGCCGTCGGCACGCCGAGGCTTGCCATCGTCGCCTTGGCGAAGGCCTTGGACGACTCGAGCGCCGCCGCCGCCCGGCTCGGGCCGAAGCAGGCTATGCCGCGCGCCGCGAGCTCGTCCGCCAGCCCGAGCGCCAGCGGGGCCTCCGGCCCGACGACGACCAGGTCGGCCGCCTCGGCCTCGGCGAGGGCGGCGATCGCCGCTACGTCGGCGAGCGATACCGGGACGTTCCGCCCGAGCGCCGCGGTGCCCGGGTTGCCGGGAGCGATGACGAGCTCGCCGCACGACGGCGAGCGGCTCAGCGCCTCGGCGATCGCGTGCTCGCGGCCGCCAGAGCCTATTAGGAGTATCTTCATATCACCTCGAATCCGTTCTTGCCGGCGGCGCCGCCGACGTCTATCGGGTAGTCGCCCGAGAAGCAGGCCGAGCAGAAACCGAATCCGGCGCCGCCCCCCGCCTCCGCGAGCGCCCTCGTCATCCCGTCCAGCGATAGGTACGCGAGGCTGTCCGCGCCGACCGCCTCGCGTATCTCCTCCACCGACAGCCTGCGCGCGACGAGTCCGTCCGCGGGTCCCATGTCGACGCCCATGTAGCACGGGTAGCGTATCGGCGGGCAGGCGATGCGGACGTGCACCTCGGCGGCGCCCGCTTCCCGCAGCAGGCGGACGAGCGGGCCCGTCGTCGTACCGCGCACGATGCTGTCGTCCACCACGACGACGCGCCTGCCGCGGACCGCCGCCGGCATCGCGTTGAACTTGAGCGCCACGCCCTGGTCGCGCAGGGCCTGGGTCGGCTGGATGAAGGTCCGGCCGATGTAGCGGCTCTTGGCGAAGCCCTCGTCGTAGGGCAGGCCCGAGGCCTGGGCGTAGCCGATCGCGGCCGAGATCGACGAGTCGGGCACGGCTATCACGAGGTCGGCGTCGGCCGGCGACTCGAGGGCCAGCGCGGCGCCGAAGCGCTTACGGGCCTCGTGGACCGGCACGCCGTTCCAGACGCTGTCCGGCCTCGAGAAGTAGACGTACTCGAACACGCACGAGGCGCTCGGCTCGGCGTCGACGCCGCCGCGGTCGACCGGCCCGTCGGGGCTCAGCTCGACGACGCGGCCTGGGCCCACGTCGTAGACGGCGGCGCAGCCGAGGGTCAGGAGGGCGCAGCTCTCGCTGGCGGCGGCCGAGCCGCCGCCCGGCAGGCGGGCGGCGCACAGCGGCCTGAAGCCCCAGGGGTCGCGGGCCGCGTAGGCCGCGTCGCGGGTCAGGACGACGAACGAGAACGCGCCCCTCCACGAGCGCATGCACGACGCGATGCGCTCCGGCCAGGAGTCGCCGCGGGCCGCGGCGAGCATCATCACCATCACCTCGGTGTCGGACGACGAGGCGAGCCCGACGCCGCGCTCGAGCATCGCGCGCCGCAGCTCGGCGGCGTTGACCAGGTTGCCGTTGTGCGCGAGGGCGAGCGGGCCGTGCATCGTCTCCACGTAGAACGGCTGGGCGTTGCGCAGGCTCGGCTCGCCGGTCGTCGAGTAGCGGGCGTGGCCGATCGCCAGTCCGCCTGTCAGCGCCTCGACGTCGGCCTCGGAGAAGGCGCGCGAGACGAGGCCGAGGCCCTTATGGACGCGCACGCCGCGGCCGTCCGCCGACGCTAGCCCGGCGGATTCCTGCCCGCGGTGCTGGAGCGAGAACAGCGCGTAGAAGGCGGCGCGCGCCGCGTCGCTGGTCCCGCCGCAACGACCCCGCACTCCTCGTGGGCCGTATCGTCGTGGCTCAAGCGAACCGTCCCTTCGGGGCGCGCGACGACGCGATGGCCGCTTCGTCGTCGGCCGCGATCGCGGCGGCGTTGGCCTCGCGGAAGGCCCTGACCCGGGCAGCGACGGCCGGGTCCGACAGGCCCAGGATCTTGGCGGCCGCCAGCGCCGCGTTCGCCGGGTCCAGCACCAGGGCCGGCGCCACGCCGCTCGGCATCCGTACCGACGAGTAGAGGTCGGCGCCGCCGAAGGCGTCCGACGGCGGCGGGCAGGCGATCACCGGCGCCTCCACCGCGCCG
>QKAK01000036.1 GCA_003247225.1 Spirochaetota bacterium
GGCTTCTTCGTATCCAGCAGTATGGTCACCGGGCCCATGTTGGTGTACGCCACCTCCATCGACGCGCCGAAGACGCCGGACGCGGTGACGGGCACGATCGCCGCCACGAATTCCTTGAAGCGCTCGTAGAGGGCCTCGGCGACTGCCGGCTCGGCGGCGTCGTTGTATGACGGGCGCTTGCCCTTCCTCGTGTCCGCGAGCAGGGTGAACTGCGATACCGACAGCACGCCGCCGCCGGTGTCCACGACGGACAGGTTCATCTTCTCGTCGGCGTCCTCGAAGATGCGCAGGCCGCAGATCTTATCCGCCAGCCACCTCGCGTCCGCCTCGTCGTCGTCCTTGCCCACCCCCAGGTAGACGAGGAGGCCGGCGCCTATGGCGCCTACCGTCGCGCCGCCTACCGATATCGACGCGTTCCTGACTCTCTGCACTACGGCTCTCATCCGGCTCTATTCCTTATTGCTCGTGTATCGCGAGGCATTCGAGATAGAACGCCTTGCCCTGGGTACGCACGCGGGCGAGCACCTCTATGGGCCTGTCGGGCAGGAGCCTCGACTCGAACGCCATCTTGACCGGGACGATGCCCTCGAGCCGCTTGCGGTCGTGGTATCCGACGAGCAGGTCGAACGAGGTCGACGATCCGGACGACGCTATGTTGGCGGGCAGGCCTTTCCAGACTACGCCGACGCCGTCGTACAGCCGCGGGAAGGCCGCGACCTCCGCGTACGAATAGCGGTCGGGCATGGACAGGAAGCTCGGTTCCCGCACGTACTGCGCGAGGGCGGTCGCCTTGGCCTTGACCTGCCTGGTCGCGTTCGATACGAGCAGGCGGTTCAGCTCGACGAGGGCCGCCTCGTCGCGATAGTCCGAGAACAGCCGCTTGGCCTTTTCGAAGGCTTCGAGCGCCTCTCGCTCCGTCATCACGATATCGAATTCGCCGTCGGAGCCGACCGGCGCGGCGGCCTCCTCGGCGCTCAGGCTGAAGGCGGCTACCCCGTCTCGCTGGGGCTTGGCGTCGCGGATCGCCCCGGCGATCGACGGCCAGGCCAGCGCGGCCAGGGTCATGGCGGCGGCGGCCGCCGCGACCGCCGCGACGACGCCCCAGCGCCGCCGAGGCCGCGGGTACAACGAGCGCAGCCGCCTAGCCGGTACCGCCTCGTCGCCGCCGCTAGCCGTCTTCCGGAGCAGGCCGAGGCCTCGCTTGGCCCGACGGTCGCGGGGATGCCGCTCGATCACGTCTATGTACTGCTGGACCGCCTTGTCGCTCTCGCCCCTGCGTATATGGACCGCGGCGAGGCCGAGCGCGGCGTCGACGTCACGATAGTCGAGCGACTGGGCCCGCCTGAAGCACGAATAGGCGCCGCCGGTATCCTCCCTATGGAGATAGGCGCAGCCGAGCAGCACGGAGAAGCGCGCCGACTCGCGATAGACCGCGGTCAGCGGCTCGAGGAGGCTTATAAGGTCGGCCCAGCGGCGGCGCCTGAACAGCGCCTCGGCCTCTTCGAGCGGATTCTTGGCCATAGGGTATCAGTACTGACCCTTCCGGGCCTCGAGCCGCCTGAGCGTGGTTTCCAAGGCCTCCAGCTCGTCCGTGCCGGGCGCCTGGCCCGCCGCGAGCAGGGCGTCTATCGCCTCGAGCACCGCGCGCACGGCTATCAGGTCGGCCATCTCGTCGAGCGGGGCGGTCGCGGAAGGAGCGGCGATCGCGACGACCGGCGGCTTATCGCCCTTAGCCGCGACGTAGGCGTCGTAGCCGTCGACGGCCTGGGATAGCCCGACGACCACCGAGCGCGTCGAGCCCGGCCGCACCGGCGCCGGGTCGTAGTACAGGGCCAGCGCGCTGTCGTTGATCGAGTACGGCAGCAGCGTGAAATTCCTCGACGGGTTCGCCTCGAAGGACCAGGACGAGTCGTTCAGGCGCTTCCAGTTGGCGGCTAAGAGGGTATCGGGCCTGGTGGCCGGAGCGCTCAGCAGCACCTGCAGGTTAGCGGCCGAGCCGTCGGCCGAGCCGAGGCCGCGCATCCAGATATCGGCGTAGTCGCCGGACAGCGCCCGCTCGGAGGCGAGCGGCCCGGCGCTCTGCGCGACGAAATGCGCCGCCGACTTCTCCCCTACGTAGGTGTCGAGGAGGACCCGCAGGCCTATCGACGACTCGGCCTTGGATACGTTCTCTATCGAATACTCGATCGTCACGCCGTCGGCCATCGGGGCGCCGGGCGACGATACGAACGAGAATACCTGCCTGACGACGCAGAAGCTGGAGCGGTACTCGACGCGGACCTTGCCCGCGGCGTCGCGCGACACGGCGATCCTGAACTCCGGGGCGTCGCCGAGGCGGTAAGCCCTGTCGTCGACCATGAGCGTGGCGTACGTGGTACGGGTCTCCTGGTCGTACAGCAGCGGCTCGTAGCGGTTGCGCGTGACGTCGACGAGATAATAGAGCGAGAAGCGGCCGGTCCGGTCGTCGACGACCAGCTTGACGCGACCGTCCTTGGCCTCGAGCCCGAACGCGGACGCGGCGAGCGCCACGGACGCCAGGGCGAGTATCGTCAGCTTCCTCATCGCGAACCTCCGGCGGAGCGCTCGGCTAGCCGCTCCAGGTAGAACTGCATCAGGCCCAGGGCCCGGGCCTTCATCGCGAGCAGCTCGGCCTCGCCGGTCGCGGCGACGGCCGCGTCGGCGCCGTCGGCGGGCGCCGCGGCGGCGAGCTCCGCCCCGGCGCTCAGGCCGGCCAGCTCGCCCTCGAGCTCGACGACGCGGGCGTCCTTCTCCTGCAGGCGCTTGGCCAGGTCGTCCATCGCCAGCTTGAGGCTGGCGACCTGGTCCTCGAGCGAGGCCTGCGTCTGGGCGACGCCCCGCTGGGCCTCGCCGTAGCGTTTCTGGTACACGGCGAGGGCCTGCTCGTAGGCCTTCTCGCGGCGCTGGAATTCCTCGATGATCCGCAGCGACTCCTCGTGGCTCCACTTGAGCAGGGTCAGGAGCTCGTCCTCGCGGTACTTGAACTGGATCAGGCTGAGCCGGTACTTGGCCGCCTCGGCCTTGACGCTGTCGGGGTACCGCTCGCCGATCGACCGGTACAGCTTCTCGGCGTCCGATAGGCGGCCGAGCGCGTAGAGGCACTCGGCCGACCAGAACACCGACGCGGGAACCTGGTCGCCGTCGGGGAAGGCGCCGATATAGGACTGGAACGAGGTAATGGCCCGCTCGTAGTCCTTGCGCAGGAAGGCGGCCCTCGCCTTCTGGTACACCATCTCGGGCGTCTTCTCGTGCCCGGGGAAGGCGGCCAGGAAGGTCTCGATCGCCCGCTCGGCGGCCGCCGGGTCTCCCGAGGCCAGCAGGGTCATCGCCGACCAGTAGGCGCCGTCGGCCCTGAGGCCGCCCGAGGCCGGGTCCAGGAACAGGGAATCGAAGACCGGCAGGGCCTCGGCGTAGCGCGCGTTGGCGAACAGCTCTATGCCCTGGCGCAGCTCGTCGGCCGGCGTCGTCGCCGGAGCGGCGCCCGACTGGGAGAAGGCCGACGAGACCCCGATGGCGACAATGGCGGCGAACGTCGCGACTCGTGTAAGTTTCATGCGTTCGATCCTTCCTTCGTTATATTGTCGGCCGCAAAGGCGCTCCACTGAAACGCGCTCCGCGTCGCCTCGCCGCGTCCGGAGCGGGATAGCGGCTAGGCCCGGGGCCCCGGAAGGGCCAGTACGTCGCGGACGAGGGCCGCGGGATCGGCCGATTCGAAGAACGCGCTGCCCATCACGAGCGCGTCCGCCCCGGCGGCCCTGACCCGCGGCGCGGTATCCCCGTTCACGCCGCCGTCGACGGCTATATCGAAGCCGAGGCCCTCGCGCTCCCTGAATTCGTATATCTCCGACACCTTGCGCACGCAATCGGGTATCAGCCTCTGTCCGCCGAACCCGGGATTGACCGTCATGACGAGCACCAGGTCGACGCAGCGCATCAGCTCGACGATGGCGGAGACCGGGGTGGACGGCACGATCGACACGCCGGCCTTGCGGCCCGCCGACCGTATCCGCTCTACCAGCCTGTGCGCGTGGACGCAGGCCTCGACGTGGAAGGTGATGGCGTCGGCGCCGGCCTCGATGAAGCCGTCGACCATGGACTCGGGCGACTCGACCATCAGGTGCGCGTCGAAGAACAGCGACGATCGCCTGCGCAGGTCGGCGACCATCTTGGGCCCGAAGGTCAGGTTCGGCACGAAGCGGCCGTCCATCACGTCCAGGTGGAGCCATGGGGCTCCGGACGACTCGACGAGGCGTAGGGCCTCCCCGGCGGCCGAGAAATCGGCCGCTAGCAGCGACGGAGCGACTATCGTGCTTTTCATGCCCGGATTCTACCACGACGCCGGCCCAGGCTCAAGCCGGAGCGCGTTCGCGGACCGGGTATCCCCCGCGGACAAGAGATTCATTGACTTATCGGGATAATTTCATGTACAATAAAAAACAATTCAGCGGATACCCGAGGCCCATGACACGATCCACCGGCGTGGAAACGCTACTGACAGAGGCATACGATTCTCTATCGGCCCTTAGGTTGGAGGCGGCCCAGGCCTCGTTCCAGTCGGCGCTCGAGGAGGATTTCGAGGACGACGAGCTCCTCTACGCGATGAAGTGCGCCGGCTGGTGGTCCGACTCGATGGACAGGGTAGCCGGCATCCCGGACGCGTTCGAGGCCGGCGAGTACGTCATCGCCCGCTGGAGGGCCTTCAGGCTCTTCCTGGCCAAGCTCGGCCCCGCCCGCGACAGGCCCGTCTCCGCCTTCAAGCAGTTCGCCTTCGGCGTGGCTCTCGAGAAATTCGGCGGCCTGGCCGCCGACGGCGAGAACGCCGACCCCGAGGTGATGCTCAGGCTCGGCAAGGCGAGCAAGGGCCACGGCGACTACGAGGCCGCCGTAGGCCACCTCGAGGCCGCCGCCAAGCTCAAGCGCGACGACGCGGCCATCCTCGCCGAGCTCGCCGACGCGTACGCCCTGATCGACGAGCAGCGCGCGTCTAAGGCCCTGTTCAGGGAGGCCTTCTACATCAACCCTCAGCGCGTGGACGTCGAGCTGCTCGAGTCGAGCGCGTTCGCCCGCCTGGCCGCCAAGGTATCCGAGCTCGGCAAGGAAGGCATCGAGGCGGCCGAGTGGATACCGGTCATCGGCGAGCTGCTCGGCGTGTTCTCGGTCAAGCGGGAGCTCAAGCCCGTAGAGGCGGGCAAGCTCAAGCAGTCCGTCTACGAGCTGGAGACGGAGCTTCAGTCCGACGGCTCCAGGCGCGCCATCCTGGTGCCGAGGCTCATCAACCGTTATTTCTGGCTGATAGACCACTACATGAACCGAAAAGAGGACAAGTCCAAGATAGACGAACTCCTCCTTAAGATAAAGCTGTTGGATCCCTTCGTTTACAAGCAATACATAGCCTGATTCCAGGATAGGAGACCGAGATGGCCGATTCGCCGATAGCCAAAAAGCTTCAAGACATGCTCACCGAGGAAAAGTGGACGCGGGCCACCCTGAGCGGATATACCGTCAACCAGATCAAGGAACTCGACGCCCTCTTCAACGATGCGGCCAAGGAAAAGGCCCTCGACGAGGTCAGGACGGTCTGTTCGGATCACCTCGGCCACAGCAAGAACAGCATCGCCGCGCTCTACCTCTCCGGCATCATCTCGCTGTCGCGCCAACAGATCGACGACTCCAACATGATCTCGCTGATCAACATCTTCGCCGATAACCGCCGCTGGAACATCGTCGAATTCGTATGCCAGCGCATCCTCGAGTACGGCGAGAACCGCAACGCCCTCGTCCGCCTCGCCGAGTGCTACGAGAACGACGACAAGGTCGAGGAGATGTACGCCGTCTGGGAACGCCTCGTCCGCGTCGACTACGAAGAAGCCGATATCGTCAAGCTGATCGCCGAGAAGAAGGAGAAGGACGGCGACGCCGAGGGCGCCGTCGACTACTACCGCAAGGCCCTCCACCGCTACATCAACAAGGGCCTGTACTCCAACGTCAAGGAGATCTGGAACAAGCTGATCGAGCTCGCTCCGGCCGACATAGACTTCTTCAACCACGTCCAGCGCAAGATAGCCAAGCAGATCAGCGAGGAGAAGGCCGCCGGGCTCCTGACCGACCTCTACAAGCACTACAAGGCCGCGGCCGACTGGGATACGGCCATCCCGATCCTGAAGACCATCATCGACTACGACGACAAGAACCCCGGCGTACGCAAGGAGATCGTCGAGTGCTATAAGGCCAAGTACTCCGGCCATTCCCACGTCGACGAGTACATCAGGCTGTCGAACCTCGCCCAGTCGTACCGCAGCATCCACGAGGCGATCGCCGACTTCGAGAAGCACATCTCGTTCGACGTAGGCAACTACGTCTATCACCGGACCTGGAACATCGGGCGCATACGCAGCATCAAGGGCGACGAGATCACGATCGACTTCGCCAAGAAGCGCGACCACCGCATGGGCCTCAAGATGGCCGTCGACAGCCTGATCACGCTCAGCAAGGACCATATCTGGGTGCTCAAGGCCATCTGGTCCAAGGACAAGCTCCACGACGCTGTCAAGAAGGACATCCCCTGGGCCCTCAAGACCATCATCAAGAGCTTCGACAACTACGCCGACATCAAGAAGCTCAAGGCCGAGCTGGTGCCGTCGGTGCTCAGCGCCAGCGAGTGGACCAGCTGGAGCTCCAAGGCCCGCGACATCCTGAAGACCGACGCGATGTTCGGCAACGCGCCGGAATCGGTCAACATCTACATCGTCCGCGACCGGCCGCTGTCGTTCGAGGAGAAGATCTACAACCAGTTCAAGGCCGAGAAGAACTTCTTCGCCAGGATACAGGACCTCAGGGACTTCCTCGACAAGTGCGACGCCGACTCCGAGCTGTTCACCGAGATGCTGCAGTTCTTCACCGGCTACGTCCGCTCCTACTCCCAGGTCACCGAGCAGGTGGTCGCCTCGTACCTGTTCCTCAAGGAACTGGCCGCCGGGCACCCCATCCTCAAGAACGTCGTGACGCTCGGCTTCACCGAGCTGATGGCCGACTGCGAGGATATCGTCTACATCTACGCCAACCTGAAGGACACGGCCCTCAAGGCTTCGTTCCTCCAGCATATCAAGAATTTCATGCCCGACTGGGCGGACATATACGTCAGGCTGTTCCCCTACGCGCTGTCGCGCCAGATGATAGACGTCATGCTGGCGGCCGGCGAGGTCGCCAGGCTCCAGGGCATGGTCGTGTCCATCATCGAGAACTACCGCGACCATCGCGAGGCCTTCATCTGGGTCGCCAAGAACCTCTGGGACGAGGACTGGATCAAGGAACTCGGGCTGTCGTACGACAAGATGCTGATCACGCTGATCCATATCCTGGACATCAGCTTCAAGGAGATCGAGAACCACCGCGACACGACGGACAACCGCCGCATCAACAAGCAGGTCGACACGATACTGTTCAAGGACGGCCGCCTGACCAGCTACTTCAAGACCGCCGACAAGGACGACATCGAGCGCATCTTCGCCCTGATCAGCGACGTCAAGGACCTCGACCCTGCCGTCAAGCTGTCGCTGCGCAAGCAGATCGCCGAGAGCCACCCCGACTTCAAGTTCAACGACGAGGCGGAGAAGACCGTCGTCTCGAGGGGCCTGATGGTCACCGCCTCGAAGTACGAGGAGAAGAACAAGCTCCTGTCCCATATCATGGAGGTCGACGTACCGGCCAACCAGAAGGAGATCGCCTTCGCGCTGTCGCTCGGCGACCTCCGCGAGAACGCCGAGTACAAGGCCGCCAAGGAGAAGCAGGACGAGCTCAACGCCAAGGTCGGCAAGCTCAAGAACGAGATCGAGCGCGCCCAGATCTTCGACCCGACCAGCGTCACGACCGGCAAGATATCCTTCGCCACCGAGGTGCTGCTCCACAACGAGATCGACGGCTCCGACGAGATCTACAGGATACTCGGCCCCTGGGAGTCCGACCCGAGCAACCACGTCATATCGTACCTGTCGCCGCTCGGCAAGCGCCTCCTGAACCACAAGCTAGGCGATAAGCTGTCGTTCGTCATCCACGAGAGGAAATTCTCGTACACGGTAAAGGCGATCACCGCGATCGACCTATAATACGGCGGCCCGCCCGCTAAGCCCGGGGGGCCGCTAAGCGAAGGGATCGGTCATGCTAAAACGTATCGGGATAGCGGTCGTCCTGGCCATCGGGCTGACCGCGGCTACCGCCGAGGCCCAGGACCGCGTCGACCTGGTCGTCCTGCTCGATTCATCGCAGAGCATGTTCCAGTACTATAACCAGGTCGTCGACTTCGTGCTGTCGCAGACGGTCAAGGAATACATGCGCTTCGGCGACGCGTTCCACCTGATATCGTTCTCCGACACCACCCAGGTCGAGATAGCCCAGGTCCTGAGGACCGAGAAGGACATCAGGAGCGCCGTCGCCAGGCTGTACCTGCTCTACCCGCTCGGCCGGAACACCGATCTCGTGACAGCCCTCAGGAACGCCTACCAGTACGTGGCCGACCTGCCCGAGGGCAGCGCGAAGCATATACTCCTGATCACCGACGGCATGCACTCCCC
>QKAK01000060.1 GCA_003247225.1 Spirochaetota bacterium
GACATGACCAGGAAGGTGACGACCATGCCGGAGAACAGACCGGCGACGGTGAAGCCGGTGCTAAAGAGGCCGGTGAAGTACATCTCGAAGCCGCCGATCGGGCAGATCGCGTGCTCCGATACGAACGATGAGAAGAAGAGGAAGAACGCGACGCTCGCCGCGAGGACGGCCCACCGTACGATCCTGGCGGGCTTCAGTTTCTGCGTTTTCATTGTACGCCTCCGTGTGAATCAGCTACGGAGGACTCTAGGCTCGTCGTATGAACGTAGTATGAACGCTCGGAGGGGATATCGTGTAGACGAGGGGAAGGCCTTGCCCGTAGCCCGCGGGGCTCGGCGCGGGACGCGGAATGCCCCAGGCGAGCGGCGGGGCCCGACGCCGCCGCCCGCGGCGACCCTCGATCCTAGGCGCGGTAGAACGCGACGCCGCTCGCCAGGTTAGACGCGTCGGAATCGACTCGCATCACGGCGCCGCGCCCGCGCCCGTCGCGCTCGAACGCGATGGAATCGCACCAGTACCGCCCGCCGGTCCAGGCTGTCCGGTCGCGGCGGGCCAGCCGCAGGCGCCCGTACGCCGGATGCTCGAGCGCCAGGGCGCGCCCGTCGCGCGCTATGGCGACGGCGACGCCGAGCTCCGGGCTGAGGTACGTGCCTTCGAGCCCTCGGGTCGGCTCCGCGTCGGGGCCGGGTCCGTCGAGAGCGGCCGCATCGCCGTCCGGCCCATGGCGGATCTCCCCGCGGTCTGAGCCGTCGCCGCTCGCCGGAACGAGGCCCGCGTCGTAGTCCCCCTCGAGCAGGATGCGCCTTAGCCGCTCGGTGACGTCCATTCGGCTCGGGTTCCGGTTCGTCACGAACACCGTGCCGATCCTCGCCCCGGGATAGTACATGAGCTCGCTCGAGAAGGCGTTCCAGCTCCCGCCGTGCCCGACGAGGCGATGGCCGCGCCATCGCCCCGAGATCAGGCCGTAGTTGTAGCCGACCTCGCGGCCGTCGGCCAGGCGGCTCGGCTCGAGCATCGCCTTGAGCAACGGGTCGCCGTCGACGCGCCTCCGGTCCAGCTCGCTGAGCCAGGCGGCCATGTCGCCGGCCGTCGACAGGAGCGAGCTGCACCCGGGCGCCGCCAGGAGGTCGGAGCCAGGCAGGTAGCGTCCGTCGGCCCCGGCCCGGTACGGCACGGCGAGGCGGTCGGCCCATTCGCCGGGCTCCTCGACGACGCGGCTCGAGCGCATCCCGAGCGGCCCGAAGACCCGGTCGGCGACGACGGCTCCGAACGGGGCGCCGGCGAGCCGCCGCACGATCTCGGCGAGCAGGAGATAGCCGGAGTTGCTGTACGCGTAGCGGCTCCCCGGCTCGAAGTTCGGCTCGCGCTGCGCGAGCGCGAGCCGCAGGAGGTAGTCCCTCGATATGCGGTCGTCCTCCGTCCGCCCGGCGAGCGCGACCAGAGGGTACCAGTCGCGCAGGCCCGAGCTGTGGCCGATGAGCCGGCGGACGCGGACGCCGCGGCAGTACTCGGGGAGCTCGGGGATATAGTCGACGACGCTCGCGTCCGGGTCCAGGCCGCCGCCTCGGACCAGCTCGAGCGCGCAGAACCCGGTGAACTGCTTCGCGACGGAGGCGAAGTCGAAGACGGTATCGGGCGCGCAGGGGATGCCGAGGCCGTGGTTCGCCGTGCCGCCGCGGCGCTCGAGGACGGTCGCGCCGCTCTCGACCACCGCGAGCGCGTAGCCGCCCGGCGTCGGGTCGCCGTCGTATGCGTCTAGCAGCCGTCCTATCGAGGCGAGCCTCCGGTCAGAAGGTCGCATCGAGCCAGTCCAGGTAGCCGCGGCTCAGCCCGTCGGCGTCGACGCCGAGCTCCGCGACGAAGGCGTCGCGGAGGAGCGGCTGGGTGACCGACTCCGGATCGGGATGCCTGGCGCGGTCGAACCACGGTAGCTCCCCGAGCCGCTTGAGCAGCCGCAGGTGCGAGTCGGGTCCGTAGGCCTCCTCGATATAGCGGACGATAAGGCCGGACGCCCCGTAATAGGCGTACACCTCGCGATCGTCGGTCATCCGTACCTGGTCGGCGGCCTCGAGCTCGCCTATCGTCAGCCTCGCGTCGTCGGCCGAGATCCTCCCGAGGCTCACGTAATCGCCGCCGAGGGTCACGGAGTTCCCGTAATGCACGGCCAGCCCCTCGGCGTACCAGCCGGGGATATTGTAGCCGCTCATCCGCGAGGTGACGTGGTGGACGAGTTCGTGCCGGACGGTGCCCTCGTAGAGCTCTACGCGGGGGAAACCGGAGTAGATCTTGAGCGACTCGTCGGGGCTGCCCCAGGCGGTGAACTGGCGCGACAGGATCGGATAGGTCCGCTGGCGCAATAGCTCCCGATCCGTGTACAGCTTCACCGGGAAGCCGGGGGCGGGGCCCTCGCCGAACGCGGCGGTGACGCCCTCGGCGGCGGACAGGAGGAAGCGCTCGAACGCCGCCAGGTTGCGCTCCCCGGGCATATAATGGACGACGAAGCCGTCGACGCGGTCGGTCTCCCAGTCGAGGTCGGCGTCTACCCATCGTCCGCCCTCGCGCGTCAGTCGCAGCGTATACGAGAAATCGAACGACCGTCCCTCGTAGCGATGAGCCTGCCTGATCGCCGCCGCTATCGATCCGTCGTCGCGGTACTCCGCCCGCTCGACAGCAAGGCTCAGGTCCTCGAACGGGTTGTTGACCGTGTACCAGAACCAGGCCTCCGACTCGTTGCGGTAGTACGGGTCGGCGCCCGATACGGTCGCCATGAAGGCGTCGAGGTCGCCGTTCCGTATCGCCTCGAGCTTCTCCTCGTGCAGCGCCGTCGCCGCGGCGAGCGGGTCCGGCCGGCACGAACCGACGAGGCAGGCGCAGCCGAGGCCCGCGAGCGCGGCCAGGGTCGCCAGGACGCGGGCGGCCGCCCATGGGTGGGCGGGCCGATCGTCGATCGTCAAGGGCGGAGCGTGCATTGCTGCCTCCTTCGCGACTTACCGGCTAGTAGCTAGGTAATACATAGTATATGTCAGTATATATTCTGTCAACTTTTTCAAACGTTCAATATTATTGTACGTTTGACGCGACAAACCGAAAGTACAGGATCGGGCGTTATATCTCTCGAATCGCTCGGTGGCCGCCTAAACCGCGGGCGCGATCGCCGAGCTCGGGGAAAGTGCCCAGCCTAGAGCGGCGGCCGTAGATAGCGCTCGTAGAAGAAGGCCGCGGCTATCATCAGGGCGTGGTCCCACGGGGCGCGGCCGACGCGGGCCAATAGCTCGTCCTCGGGCACGGCCTCGACGTCGACGAGCTCGTGCTCGTCGAGATACTGGTCGGCCACGCGCTCGAGGCCCTCGGCTACGAAGACGTGGAAGGTATTGGCCATGAAGGCCGGATTGGGCGAGCACGAGCCGATCGGCACGAGCCGGGCCGCGCGGTAGCCGGTCTCCTCGAGCAGCTCGCGCGCGGCGGCCGCCTCGGGGGCCTCGCCCGGCTCGACGACGCCGCCGGGGAACTCGTCCGAGACGGCGCGCGAGCCGTGGCGGTACTGGCGGACGGTCAGCACCCATCGGCGGCCGTCGCGCTCGACGGCGGGCACGACGACGGCCCAGTCGGGCGCGTCGAGCACGACGAAGGAGCCTTCCTTGCCGTGCGGCCCGCGCCGCCAGGCGCGGTCGGCCCTGAAGATGCCGAAGTCGGCCAGCCGCTCCCGCCCCGTCTCCGTCCACGCCTCGTCGCCCCGCGCCATCGCCGCCTCCTCGCCGCTACGTAGCGACTATACCCCGAACGCGTCGGGGAAGTCAGGCCCCGCGTCGACGACGACTCGGCCCAAGGGGTCGGCCTCGGCCGCGGCGAGCATCGGGTCGGGGGCGAACAGGGCCGGCCACATCGCCGGCGCCGCGAACGACGGGCGGCCGTCCATGCGCTCGGCTACGCGGCGCTCCAGCTCGCCGGCGCCGAGCGCCGACGGGTCGGCGGTCGCCGAGGCGTAGCGGAACGACCAGAGCGTGCCGTACATCGGCACGAACGCGGTCGCGGCGGAGACCACCGGGAATACGGAACGCAGCGTCGCGCCTATGCACGCGTACGCCGCGGGCCTGGCGGCCGGCGACTCGCCGTGCATCGCGAAGACGCCGCGCTCGTCTCGCAGGGCGCGCCCGACGGCGGCGAAGAATTCCCTCGTGTAAAGGAAGCGGGCCGGGCCGGCCGGGTCGGTCATGTCCATGACGACGACGTCGTAGGCGGGGGACGCGGCCTCGACGAAGGCGCGGCCGTCGCCGAAGAGCAGCCTGACCCTGACGTCGTCGAAGGCGCCGCGGTGCACGTGAGCGAGGTGCTCCCGGCTGAACGCTACCACGTCCGGGTCGAGCTCGACGAAGTCGACCGTCTCCACCGTTTCATGGCGCAGGACCTCGCGCAGGGCGCCGCCGTCGCCGCCGCCGAGGACGAGCACGGAGCGCGGGTCGGGGTGCGCCAGCATCGCGGGATGGACGAGGCTCTCGTGGTAGCGCTCCTCCCAGCGCTCCGACACCTGGGTGACGCCGTCGAGGAGCAGCACGCGGCCGAGGGCCTCCGTCTCGACGAGCTCGGCGTCCTGGTACGGGGTGCGCGCCTCGACTACGACGCGCCCGACGTCGTAGAACATGCCGGCGTGGGCGTTGAGGCGCTCGCGCACCTCGCGCGGCCCGCCGATCGGCGCCCCCTTCCCGTCTTCGCGGCCCTTCGTCGTCATGGGCGCCCCATGCGGCGGCCCAGGTTCTTGCACTCGAAGATCTCCTGCACCTCGAGGTCGAGGAGCTGCCTGATGCGCTGCTTCTCCTTGGGAGGCAGGCTCGTCACCTCGTCGCCGAACAGGTAGTCCTTGAGCTTCAGGCCCTTCCTGCGCATCTTCGTATGGAAGTTATTGTCGGAGACGATGTTGACGTCGTAGGCCGTATAGTCGTCGAGCGCGTCCTCGGCGATATAGTCCTGGATCGACGAGATATCGTGGTCGATGAACAGCTTGACGCCGCGGCTATCCCGCGTGAAGCCGCGGACGCGGTAGTCGATGATGACGACGTCCGACTCGAAGCTCTCGATCAGGTAATGGAGGGCGGACAGCGGGCTGATCATCCCGCAGGTGGCTATGTCGACGTCGACCCTGAAGGTGGCGATGCCCGACAGCTGGTTGTACTCTGGATAGGTATGGATCGCGATGTGGCTCTTGTCCAGGTGGCCGACGACGCCGGGCGCCTGGGCCGCGGCCGCGGGATACTGTTCCTCGTTGAGGAGGGCGACGACGCTGGCCCCCCGCGGCTCGTAGTCCTGCGTCGAGACCTGCACGAGCCTGGCGTTGATGATGCGCGTCACTTCCTCGACGATGGTCCCGAGCCTGGCGGAGTTGTACTCCTCGTCGATGTACTCGAGGTACTCGATCTGCGATTCGGTCGACCGCGCGTAGCAGATGTCGTAGATATTGAAGCTCAACGACTTGGTCAGGTTATTAAATCCGTCCAGCTTGATCGTTTGTCCCTTGATTCTCCGTACCAATGCGCCCGGGCCCCCTCGGTTCTCATGATGGCGATCGAAGGGCCATTGTAGCCCAGGGCCGCGCTTTGGTAAAGTTGATCGGCGCCGGAGACTGCGGCGATCGAGGAGCGAGTATGAGCGACATGCCCGATTGGGTGACCGGGTTCCCCGGCGCGGTGACGGTATCGGACCGCGATCACAGGATAGTCTACATGAACGACAGGTCGGCGGCGACGTTCGAGAAGGACGGCGGCCTCGCCCTGATCGGCTCGAGCCTGAAGGCCTGCCACAACGAGCGCTCCAAGGCGATCATCGACCGCCTGCTGGCGGAGGGCGGCCGGAACGTCTATACGATAGACAAGGCCGGCCAGAAGAAGCTGATCTTCCAGAGCGCCTGGCGGGACGGGAGCGGCGAAGTCGCCGGCCTCGTCGAGCTGTCCCTCGTCCTGCCCGAGGGCATGCCGCACTACGTGCGGGGCTAGCCCGGCTAGACCTTAAAGCGCCCTATCCTGCCGGTGACCGCGGCGATGGCCTCGGCGTTGACCCCGACCGTATCGGCCACGGCCCCGGACGCCGAGCCGATGCGCGCGGCGTCCGCCCTGAGGCGCTCCAGCTCGGCGCGCACCCGGTCGGACAGCTCGCCGAGGCGGCGCACGCCCTCGACGAGGGAGGCGGAGCCGGCGGCCATCTCCCGGGCGCCGGCTCGGACGGCGTCGCTCACGCCGCTCATCGCGGCGAGGGCCTCGAGGATCTGCTTCGAGCCGACGTCCTGCTCGCGCAGCGCGCCGCCGATCTCCTCCTGGTAGCGGCTGACCGCCTCGATGCGCTCGGCCACCTCGTCGAAGCCGGCCGAGGCCGCCTCGGAGGAGGCGACGGCCGCGTCTATCGACAGCTTGACCGCGGACAGGCTCGAGCCGACGTCTCGCGACTTCCGCGCCGACTGCTCGGCGAGCGAGCGTATCTCGTCGGCGACGACGGCGAAGCCCGCTCCGGCGTCGCCGGCGTGGGCGGCCTCGATGGCGGCGTTCATCGCCAGCAGGTTGGTCTTGGCCGCGATGCCGGCCATCGCGACGTTCGCGTCGAGGAGCAGCCCGGACATCCGCTCGACCTCGGCGATGAGCCGGGCCGACTCGGCGATCCGGCCCTTGCCCGAGGCGGCCGCCGCGAGCAGGCCCTCGTACTGGGCGCCGACCCGTTCCTCGCCGGCCGCGACCGCGCCGATGCTCGATATCATCTGCTCGATGCCTGCGCTCGACTGCGTCACCATGGCGGCCTGCTCGTCGATGGCCCGGCGCAGGGCCTCGACGTTCCGGTCTATCTGCTCGATCGCGGCGGAGGACGACGATACCGAGCGGGCCTCCTCCTCGACGGCCGCCCCTATCCCGGCTATCGATCTGCCCATCTCGTCCACCGAGGCGCGCATGCCGTCGGTGCGCGACGACAGGGAGCCGTAGGCGGCGTCGAGCGTGGCCATCGACGAGCCGATGGCGGCGACCATCGCCCGGAGCGACTCGGTATAGCCGTTGAAGGCGTCGGCTAGGCCGCCGACGAAGTCGAAGTTGAGCACCGTGGCGCGGGAGCGCAGGTCCGCCTCGCCGTTCGAGGCCAGCTCGCGGATGCGGCGGTCGAGCAGCTCGGCCTGGGCCCGGTCCTCGCCCCGCGACAGGCGCGTCATAGCGAGCCCGAGGGCGAGGAGCGCGGCGCCGACCGCCGCGGACGAGAGGACGGGGCTCGACGGGCCGGCGTAGGCCGGGTCGCGCAGCCGGAAGTAGCGCGCCACGTACGCCAGGTGGACGACGGCCGCGGCCGTCACCGAGGCGACGATCAGGTAGTCCTTCGACGCGGCGAAGCGGTCGCGCTCGCCCTGCCGCACGCGCTCCATCCTGAGCGCCATCTTGGGCTCGTCGAGGTAGCCGTTGATGACGAGCACGTTGAGCGTCGCGGCCGCGAGCGCCTCGGTCAGCTTGAAGGCCAGGGACCACGCGAACGGCGTGCCGCCGGGGCCTTCCCAGCCGTTCGCGCCGTAGAACGCCACCGTCCCCGCCGCCCAGAACGACACGGTGACGACGATAACGGTCCTCGGCACGCCGAGGGCGGCCCGGCGCGCCCGGGCGTACAGCTCGTCGTCGACCTGCTCCTCGCGGCGCAGGCACGCGAGCATCGGGCCGAGGACCAGGCGCAGGGCGCCCGCCATGACGAGGTTCAGCGCGACCGCCATCGCGGCCAGTACCGGCTTCGCGAGCGCGTAGGCGACGCGGGCCCCGAGCGCCTCGTCGAGCGTGACGTTGAAGGCGTGGTTGAACGCCTCGCCCGCCGCCAGGGTCGCGAACGAGACGACGACGACCGAGACGACGATCCGTACGAAGAAGCGGCTCGAGCTATGCACGTATCCTCCCTATCGGGGGCGCGGGATCACGGCGGCGAGGCCGCTCCGGAAGGGACCAGTATAGGGACGGTCGGCCGTTCTGTCCAATGTCGGCCGTCCCGCGCCCGAGCGCCGGGGAAGACGCCGTGCGCGGCCCGCGAGCGGGCCCGGCCCGCCTTCCGACGGGGCCGGGCCCTGTACATCGCTCGCGCCGGCTTAGATGAACAGGTTCACGTTGGAGCCGTTGGCGGCCTCCATGTAGGTGGCCACGCCGCCGATCTCGACGCCGTCGATCAGCTCCTCGCGGGCCACGCCCATGATGTCCATCGACATCTGGCACGCGACGAGGCGGACGCCCGCCTTGATCGCCTGCTGCATCATCGTCTCGAGCTGGTCGACCTTCTTGGCCTTCATGCGGCCCTTCATCATCAGCGCGCCGAGGCCGCCGAAGTTCATCTTGGACAGCGACAGCTCGCCCATGTGGCCGGGCAGCATCATCGAGAACATCCGGCCCATGAAGTCCTTGCGGACGCGCGGCTTGCGCTGCCGCTTGATCACCGACAGGCCCCAGAAGGTGAAGAACATCGTCGGCCTCTTGCCGGCGCTCGCCGCGCCGTTGGCCAGCACGAGGCTCGCGAGGGCCTTGTCCAGGTCGTCGGAGAACACGACGAAGGTCGCGCCGTCGAG
>QKAK01000064.1 GCA_003247225.1 Spirochaetota bacterium
TAAGGATCAAGCGAATCATCGGCGCGAGAGTACCTGCTATAGTCGCAACGCGGCGAACAGCATGACGAGGCTCGCTTCGTATCTCGTGTGGCACAACTATAAGAAGCGCTATCTCGTTAAATGGAAAGTAGATAGGAACGAGACGCATGCAGAGATGGCCGGTATCGGTCGAGGCGTGCTCGAGCAGGGGCGTACGATGATGTTCACCAGGAGAGCGTTTCTCTCCCGCCTGAGCTTGGCCGCCATCGATCTCTGGGTGTGGATGAAACGCGTCTACGACCCTATCGCCGGTCATCCGACGATCGGGTATCTCCCTAAGTACGCCTTCGGCTGATCGGCGTGAAGCGGGAGACTACATAAGGTTCGTAACACTAAACGAGGAGTGACAGGCACGCGCCTATCGGGTATGATGAGAGACTACATGAGATTTCTCCCGAAGCGCTACCTAGAAGAGTTCTTCCTCTACTCGAGCCAGTTCGTATTGTTCTTCATCATCATCCTGTTCACATCGCCGGCCATCATCAGGCCGAGCACCTCGGCGCTCATATCGCTGATCGTGTTCCTGCTCCTGCAGATAGCGCTCCTGGCGCGCTACGGTCACAGGCCGCCGGCCAGGTTCTTCTTCTCGCTGATGACGCCGCTCGGCTATACGGCCATCCTGACGCTGTCCAAGTCGGCCCAGGGCATCGACATGGCCAGCTTCTTCCTGTGGGCCACCTCGCTCTATCTCGGCGGCATCCAGGCGCTGGCCATCCTGTTCAGGCGCAAGTGGCCTAAGCGGATCGCCGAGATATTCCTGTCGCTCGGTACCATCCTGTCGTTCATATTCTTCTATTTCTACCTCGATCTCCGACTGACCAGCACCAAGGCCTACGAGGCCGGCGACCTCGGATACGCCGCGCTCGTGGCGAGCCTCAAGCTATCGAATTTCGGGCCTGCCTTCGCCGAGTTCGCCAAGACCCTGCAGCACGTGTTCTTCATGTTCGGCGCGGTGATGTTCGGATCCTTCCAGGTGGCCGACAAGATCAAGCAGGTGTCGATGAAGGCCAGGCTCGACCAGGTGTACTCGATCGTCGAGCCCCCGTCGGTCGAGCCGTCGATGTTCGACCAGGTGGCAGACGGCGAGAACCGCGAGGTGGTCATCCTGTACGCCGACCTCTGGAATTTCACGCCGATAGCCGAGAAGGAAGGCGCTAGGGCGACGATAGGCCTGCTGAACCGCTACTACGCGCTCTGGGACATCGTCGCGCGTAAGCACGGCGGCGTCGTCGAGCAGTTCGTCGGCGACACGGCCATCGTCGTGTTCGGCCTGATGGGCGAGAAGGACGCCGCCGACCAGGCGGTCAGCTGCGCGTTCGACTTCCTGTACGAGTTCTCCCACCTGCAGGAGGACCTGGCCGCCCACCGCCTGCCCCTGGTCAAGCACATCGGCATAGGCGTTCACGCGGGCAAGGTGGCCGTCGGCGAGCTGTCGTCGGCCAGCGGCGTGCAGCGGGTCGGCGTGGTCGGCGAGGCCGTCAACATCGCCGCCAGGCTGGACTCGCTGTGCCGCGAGTTCAAGCAGGACCTGCTCGTCAGCCAGCCGGTCTACAAGCAGCTGTCCCTCGAGCCGCAGTCGCGCTTCCAGCCGATGGGCGAGGTGCTGTTCCGCGGCAAGACCCAGCCCCAGGCGGTCTACGGCAAGAAGTAGCCGCCGGGCCTAGCCGGGGAACTTCCAGAACCTGAGCAGCGCCGGCACGGCGAACAGGGTCAGGATAGTCGATAGCGTCAGGCCGCCCGAGACCGCTATGCCGAGCGGTTGCAGTATGTTCGAGCCCGAGCCCATGCCGAGGGCTATCGGCAGCATCCCGAATACGGTCGTCAGCGTCGTTATGAGTATCGGCTTGAGCCTCAGGGCCGCCGTCGCCTCTATCGCGCTCGCGTTGTCCGGGTGGTTCCCGCGCGTCCGGAGGTAGAAGTCGATCATGATGATCGAGTTGTTGACGACGATGCCGCAGAGCAGGATGGTGCCGAGCAGCGAGTTGAGGTTGAGCGTCGAGCGGAACGCGAACAGGGACAGCGCCACGCCGATGAAGCCGAACGGCACGGCTATCAGGATGGCCAGAGGCACGCCGAACGAGTCGTACTGGAAGGCCAGGAGCAGGTAGACGAGGCCGATGGATATGGCCAGGGCCGTTAACAGCGACGAGATGGCCTCGTCGAGCTCCTCCCGCGGGTTCTCGAACGCGTAGCCGTAGCCCGGGGGCGGCTCGACGGCCGAGGCGAACAGCTCGCGGGCCAGCGTTTCCTTCTCGAGCCGCTCGGCGTCGCTCGCCTCGCCGGAGACGTTGGCGTAGAGCCGGTACGCGGCCTCGCCGTTCTCCGAGTAGACCTGCGACACGGTCTCCGACTCCTCGAAGTCGAAGAAGTGCTTCAACGGCACGCCCGAGCCCTTCCACGGCACGAGGAAGCGAGCGATCTCGTCGCGCGAGTCGAGGAGCCCGTCGGGGTAGGCCGCCGAGACCGTCACCTCGCTCGAGCCGTCGCTCAGCGATATGCTCGAGCTGCCGGCCAGCGACTTCCTGACGAGCGACGCCATCGAGGACTCGCTCAGGCCGGGGAACCCGTCGAACGCGCCGTCCCTCGTCCTGAACGCGAATTCCCGCGTAAGCGCCGGGGACGGCCTCGCGTAGGTCCGGCCGTACAGCCTGGCGTCGTTGAGCGTCCGCTGCATCTCGTCGAGGAGGGCGACCTTGACCGTCGGGTCCGGCCCGTGGACGCCGATCCTCAGGTCGTTCGTCTGCGGCAGTGGCAGGGCGGCCGGGTCCCACGAGGCTACGCTGAAGTACCACTGGCCCTCGGAGACGAACTCGGCCTCGAGGGCGGCGATAGCCTCGTCGGTGAATTCGGGGTTCTCCAGGTCGACGAATATCTGGTTCATTCGGCCGGAGACGCTGGCGAAGTCCCGGTACGCTATCGGGCCCATCGCGCGGGCTACGCGCTCGCGCAGCTCAGGCATCAACCGCTCTATCACCTCGGGGGCCGTCGAGTAGTCGCCGTGCCTGAAGAAGACCACCACGCGGTCGGAGCTCGGCGTCGGGAGTATCTCCTTAGGCACGCGCGGCAGGAGGACGCCGACCGATACCGCGAGCGCCGCGAAGGCCAGGGCAAGGAAGGCGGCCGCCCTCGGCTTGGTGCGTATCACCGCTCGTAGGGCGCGCCGATAAGCCGCTACGACGCGGTCCATGGCGGCCTCGGCCAGCCTAGCGTAGCCCCGCGGCTCGGCGACGGCGGCGCGCTTGCCTGTTCCGAAGAGCAGGTAGGCGGCTACTGGTACGAAGCTTAGCGACACGAGCAGCGATACGAGCAGCGAGAACACCACGGTCTTGGCCTGGTCGCCGAGGATAGCCGCCGCGAGCGGCGCGGTAAAGGTGAGCGGCAGGAAGACCATTACCGAGGTCAGGGCCGACGCGACGACCGGCGCGCGCACCTGCCTGGTCGCGTCGGCGACCAGGTCCTTGCCGGCGGCCGACCCGCTCGCGTCGCCGGCGCGCCTCGCCTCCGCGCGCCAGCGGTGTATGTTCTCCATCACCACGATGGTCGGGTCCACGATCATGCCGACCGCCAGGGCCAGGCCGCCGAGGGATATCAGGTTGATCGTCACGCCGAACAGGGACATCAGGATGAACGAGAGCACGATGGTGACCGGCAGGGTCAGCGCGATGATCAGCGTATTGCGCAGCTCGCCCAGGATCAAGAAGACGACCAGCACGGCCAGGACGCCGCCGAGCAGCGCCGACCGGACCACGTTCTCGATGGAGCGGTTGATGTACTTGGCGGGGTCGAGGTACAGCTCGAAGCCGACGTCGGCGGGCAGGCGCCCGGAGGCCTTGGCCTCTTCCATGACGGCTACCAGGTCCTCGGTCATGCGGTTCAGGTTGCCGCCGTCCTCGGGCGTCAGCGTGATCTGGATGGCCGGCTTGTCGCCGAGCAGGAAGACCCTCGACGGAAGGTCGTAGCGCGCGTCGATCTCCGCGATGTCCTCCAGCCGGGTGACTGCCAGGCCGTCGCGGGCTATCTCGAGCCGCCCGAGCGACTCGAGGCCGGCGGCGGGCCTCCTCAGGCGCAGGCTGTATCGCTCGTCGCCTTCCCGCAGCGTGCCGAGCGGCGACGGGGACAGTCCCGCCCTGAAGGCCGCGTCCACGTCGAGCATCGAAACGCCGGCGGCCAGCATCGCCTCGTGGTCGAGGGTAACCTCGACGCTCAGCTCCTCGAGGCCGTAGATGCCGTACTCGTCGACGCCGTCTATCGTCGCCAGGCGGCTCTCGACGCCGGCCTCGAGCATCGGCATCAGCTCCTCCGGCGGCGTCCCCTCGGACACGACGCCCATTACGATGAAGCCGGCGTTCTCGCCCTCGCGGAAGCGTATCGAGTAGGCGTCGCGCAGGTCCTCGGGTAGGTAGCTCCTGACGCCGTTCATCGCGGATACGACCTGGTCCCTGGCCTCGTCGCCGTCGATCTCCCAGTCGAAGGTGATCGTGATCGAGCTCGAGTCGCTCGAGTACGTCGTCTCGACGAGGTCGACGTTGTCCAGGGCCGTCAGGGCCGGTTCGATCGTATCCTCGGCGTACTGGTCGCGGAAGTCTATCGCCGAGACGCCGGGATGGCTGAAGCGCACCGTGACCATCGGCCGGCGCGTCTGCGGGTACATCAGTACCGGCAGCGCGTCGAACATGACGACGCCGGCCGAGCACAGCAGCGCGAGGAGCAGGAGGAAGCCCTTGATACGGCCGAAGACGAGCCTGAGCATCTAGCGGGATCTCCCGGCCTGAGCGGGCAGGTCCGCCGCCCTCATGCCTTCCCGTTCCGCGCCCGTCAGCTGCGCGAGGTAGCGCGCGCCGGGCTCGAGCCCGGATAGCACGAGCGCCTCGTCTCCGTAGGCCCGGCCCAGCGTCACCTCGACCGCGCCTATCGTGCCGTCGTCGCGCAGGACCCAGACGACGCTCCTCGAGAAGCGCCGGACGACGAGGTCCCTGTCGATGAAGACGCCGCTCACGGGGTACGAACGCAGGTCGGCGAACGCCATCGCGCCGGCTACCGCCCCCGGCTGGGCCGGGAAGGACAGCGTCAGCGTGTATAGCCCGGTGGCGTAATCCGGTTCCGGGGACAGTCCGACCAAGGCGCCCCGCAGCGTCGCGCCGCCAGCCGTCCTCGCCGCGACGGCCGCGCGAGGCTCGAGGACGAGGCCGCCCGCGTCCTTGTCGCTGACGGCCGCCTCGAGCGTGAACGACGAGTCGTCGAGCACCGTCGCGAGCGAGGCCCCGGATCGGACCTCCTCGCCTTCCTTGAGCGCGAGCGTCGACACGACGCCGTCGATGCGCGACGATACGACCAGGGGCCGATAGGATTCGCCCGGGATGTCCCTGCCTATGGACAGCAGGGCCTGGCCCGCCCGGACGCGCTCTCCGGGCCTGACGAACAGCTCGGCGATAAAGCCGGCGGCAGGGGCGCTGTGCGTCGCCGTCCGCGCGGGCCTGAGCCTGCCGGCCACCGTGACGACGGAGCTGCGGCTCTCGACGCGGGCCGTCCTCGTCCTCGGCCCGGGCTCTCCGGCCGCGCCGCCTTCCGGCGAGCCGCCTGAAGGCTGCCCTCCGGCCGCGGCGGCGGCGAGGAATAGTATGCATAGTGTCGTCGCGTAGTGTCTCATCGTATGTACCCACATGGTCGCGGTTCGGCGCCGCGTTCTCGAGCATTGAGTCGGCAGCGCCTAGTGTAAGGTACGAGACGGCATCGTGGATATATAAAAAGCGCGAGGCCGCCCGGCGGCCTCGCGCTTCGCTCGTCCGTAGTCGAGCCGCCAAGCGGCGACGGCGCCTAGTTGGCGGCGACGAAGCGCTTGACCTTCTTGGTCGTCGTCATCTCGAGCGGCTCGGCGAGCATGGTTACCTTGCCGATGCGCTGGTAGGGCAGCATGCCGGCGTTCACCTCGTCCACCACCTTGCGGATATGGGCCTCGACGGCGGCGTCGTCGTAGGCCTTGCCGTTCTTGGCCCCGTCCTGCTCGAACCAGTCCTTGCTCGGGTAGATACAGACCTCGATGCCCTCGGACTTCTCCTTCTTATCCAGCAGGTAGCCTCGGACGAGCACCTGTTCCACCTCGGTATAGAGCTGGAAGTTGTTCTCGATCTCCTCCGGGTAGACGTTCTTGCCTCCCTCGGTGACGATGAGGTTCTTGGCGCGGCCGGTCAGGTACAGGTAGTTTTCGTCGTCGAGGTAGCCGACGTCGCCGGTCAGGAGCCACCCGTCGCGGAACGAGTCGCGCGTCGCCTCGTCGTTCTTGTAGTAGCCCTGCATGACCATCGGTCCCTTGACGACGATCTGGCCGCGGCCCTCGTCGTCCTTGTCGATTATCCTCATCTCCATGCCCGGCAGGACCTTGCCGACGCTCTCTTCCTTATACGCGTCGGGCGGGTTGAGCGCGATTATAGGGCTGGTCTCGGTCAGGCCGTAGCCCTGGACGAAGTCGATGCCGAGCTGGTTGTACATCCTGAACACGCTCGGTGCCAGCGGGCCGCCGCCGGAGATGCAGTTGCGTATGGTCCGCAGGCTGGCCTTGTCGAGGATGGCGCCGAACATCTTCTTGCCCGGGTTCACCTTGAACACCTTCTTGACGAAACCGGAGATAGCCATCAGGAAGCGTATCAGGCCGTAGACGAGCGGCCCCTTCTCCTTGATGCCCTTCATGATTCCGGCGAGCACCTTGTTGAACAGGAGCGGCACGCCGAGGAACATGGTGACCTTGGCGGCCTTGAGCTCCTTGAGGATGGCCGAGGTGACCATTCGCTGGCCGAAGACGACCTCCGCGCCTACCGATATCGACTCGATGAAGACGGCGAGCATCGTATACGAGTGATGGATGGGCAGCAGCGCGTAGAAGACGTCCTCGTGGTAGATGCTCAGGTTGCCCTGGGCCAGGAAGCAGTCGGAGACTAGGTTGGCGTGGGTGAGCATGACGCCCTTCGGGGTGCCGGTGGTGCCGCTGGTGAACAGGATCGCCGCGAGGTCCGACTCGACCGCCTGATCCGCGGCTTTCTCCGCGCCCGCCATCTCGTAGCAATAGCCCGGCTTCTTCTTGGAAAGCGACCAGCGGGCCTTGAGCCCGAGCTTGGCGGGGTCGAGGGCGTCGTACTTCTCCTCGTCGACGAACAGGGCGATGGCGTCGGACGCCTTGATGATCGATACGATCTCCTCGTTCTTGATCTGGTAGTCGATGGGCACGACGACCGCGCCGGCGAAGAGTATGGCCAGGTAGCAGACGGCCCACTCGGGCGAGTTCTTGCCGGTAAGCGCTATCTTATCGCCCTTCCTGACGCCCTGCGCTACCAGATAGGAGGCTACCCGCTCAATGGCGGCCAGGGCCTCGGCGTAGCTCAGCGAGATCCGACCCGGATCGTAGACGGTGAAGCAGGGGCTGTCGGGATAACGGGACGCCGTCATCCTGAAGAGCTCGGGTAGCGTGGGCCACTGGCCCGTGAAAGCCTTGCCCCTATACTGGTCGAGAATCTTCAGCGGGGTACGTTCGATCATATCGTTTTCCTCCAAAAGCCTTGAAAGAGCATAGTATACCGGAGACATAGACACACGGAGCGATCGTCGGTTGCGCGGAACGCGACGTTTTTTACGATAACGTCGAGGCGATGTAACCGCCGCCTCGCGCGCTTGTATTATATCGTCGCCGGCGCGTATACTGCGCCGGCCTAACCCACGGCCCTAGGAGCCACGATGCGCCGTATCAAGACCTCGACCGGTATTCTCGTTCAGGCCGCCTTCGCCCTGGTCGCCCTCACGGCGGTATCGTGCGGCGCCACGGTGGATCTGGCCATAGGCGCTGGAGGCTCGGCGGCCATCGGCCTCGGTGTCGAGGTGCCGCCGGCTGTAGAGTCCAGGATACGACGCTTCTCGGCATCGGCGGGGGCCGCCGCGAGCGCGCCGCTCTTCGACGCCTCCGCCGTCTCGCGGGCCGTCGCGGCCCGCGGCGCGACGGTCGATTCGTCGCGTACCCCGACGACCGGCTCGTACCGCGGTTCATACAGGACCGGCGACCTGGCCGGGCTGATAGCCGGCTCGGAGGGGCTCGGAGCCGCCATCGACTATAGGCGCTCTCCCGGCCGCGCGTCGCTCGAATTCAGGCTGGGCCGCGATACCGCGCCGGCCCTCGTAAGTCTGTTCCCGGGCGTCGACGCCGACCTGCTCGAGTCGTTGCAGCCGCCCGCCCTCTACGACAACCCAGTCAGCGTCGCGGAGTATCGATCGATGCTGGCCGGCCTCCTCGGCGAGACCGCGGCCGCGGCCATCGACGGGCGATCCCTGGAGCTACGCGTATCGTTGCCAGGGCCCGTACTCGGGCTGTCGGGCGCGGCGAAAGCCTTGCCGGGGGGGCGCTCCGTGTCGGTATCGGTGCCGGCGTTGGATGCGATGGTGCTGGCGGAGCCTATCGCGTTTCGCGTCGAGTGGGCCGAATAGCCTAGAG
>QKAK01000129.1 GCA_003247225.1 Spirochaetota bacterium
AGCTCGAGCCGTCGCGTTTCCAGGCGCCGTCGGCGACGTATAGGCCGTTCATGTCGTCGTCGAAGCCGCGATTAGCGGATAGTATCCTGTCGTCGAGCGACCGCTTCGCCTCCTCGATGGAGCGGCCGAGCTCCGCCGCCATCAGCGCCGCCTGTATCCCGGCCAGGCTCTCGTTCGCGGACAGCGCGAATTCGGCCGCCGTCGCCAGTATGCGGCCCGATTCCCACGCGCGGCCGCCGGCTAGTCCCGTTCGCGCTATCGCGTCGACCCCGTCGGCAGACAGGGACCACGCCTCGAGGGACTCGGCCAGCCGCCCGATGCCGCCGTCGCCGACGATCCGGTCGTACGCTTCGCGGGCGCCGTCCTCGAAATCGAGGCCGGAGACGGCGAAGGCCGCGAGCTTGCGGCTACCCGCCGCTGCGTCTGCCCCGAGCATCGCGACTACGGCCTCGGACGCCGCGTCGTCGGCGGCCATCGTCGCCCTCGCGGCCCAGTCGCGCTTGGCCTCGAGCGAATCGGCGTAGGCGCGATCCCACGCGGCCGCCTTGATCGTATACGACTCCGCGAAACGCTCGGCCCATGAGCCCGCTTCCGACTCGAGCCGTTCGAACGCCTCGACGAAGCCCGACCGGCCGCGCGCCGTCAGCAGCTCCCCGGCACGCCGCCACGCTAGCCACCGATCGTACAGTTCCTGACGGTCGCAGGCCCACTCGGCCTCCCTGGCCGACAGCTCCGCGTCGTAGCGGAGGGACGAGGCGCGGGCGCTCAATATGGAGTATCGCCGAGACGCGCTTAGCGATTCGGTCCCGGCGGCCGATTCGCCGTTCAGGGGGCCTTCGCGCAAGACCGCCTCGAGATTGGATAGGTGAGTCTTCGCGGACGCCGAGCCCGGCCCGTACGCGGCGCCGGCCGCAGCGGCCAGCTCGTCCGCCGAGGCCCGGCCTTCGAGGAAGGCGGCGTACGCATCGTCGTACGCGGCGGCCGCATCCGCTTGATCCGCCGCGTCCTCGGCGTAGGCGGCTTCCAGTTCGGCGATCGAGCCGTCGCGCAGCGCCCGGCTCCATGATGACAGCGCCGACAGCGCGCCCATGGAACCTTCGCGGCGCGCCCCGCCTTCGTCCGCGTATGCCGCATACAGGGAGGCCAGCTCGTCGATCTCGTCCGGCGTCAAGCCGCCCGATTTCTCCAACGAGGCCCGCAGGCTAGACTCGTCGAAAGCGGCATCGGCGGACTGGCGGCCCTCGAGCGCGGTCAGGCGACCGCACGAGGATACGTACGCCGCCCGCGTTCCGACGCACGCGGCCATGCCGTCGGTCATGCGAAGGACGCCGGCGTCGGTCTGCGCGTACAGGTCCGACATGGCCGACGAGTAGACCGCCCGGATCTCGCCGACTCCTGACATCGTCAAGCCGAAGGCCGTGATCGAGGCGAACGCGATAGCGGCGGCGGCCAGCAGCCCGGGTACGAGGAAGGCGGTGATCAAGAAGGCGCTCGCCACCGCGGCGGCGGCGAGGAAGCCGGCGTACGACGCGGCGCTCGCCTCGATGCCGGTACGGCACGCGGCGACCTGACGTTCGGCCTCGGCCTCGAGCTCCTCGTATTGGGCCCTATCCGACCAGCTCGAGAACGCGTCGTAGGTCGACGAGCCGTCGTTGGTAGCCTTGGGCGCCTTCATCGCCCCGGTCAGCTGCAACGCCAGGTAGGTATCGAACATGGCCTTCTCTTCGCCCGCCAGGCTCGCGTAGGCGGCAGCCTGATCCGCCGCGAGCCGACCGTCCCGGTATCCGGCGAGCAGCTCCGACAGCGTCGAGCCTCCGGGTACGAAGCGCTGGCCCCCGAGCGTCGCGTCGTCGATGGCAGACTCCGAATAGGATACGAGCGACGCGAAGCCCGCGTCGCCCGAGGCCAGGCGCCTGACTACGTAATCGCGGGCGAGCCCCCATCGCTCGGCCCTGTTCCGATCGAACGATACGCCGGACATCCAGGCGGCCAGGCTATCCAGGTTCGCCTCGAAGGCCGTGACGGGCATCCTCGAGCCCGGATCGCAGATCGACCGTGACGAGAAGAACGACGAAAGCCCGTCGGCGCCCATCGCGCCGGAGAACGAGAAGGACGCGTCGTAGGCTAGGCGGATACAGCCGTCCTCCCCGACGCGCAGGTACGCGCCGAAGCCGTCGTCGACCGCTCGCCCGGACGACAGCGAGTCCCTCGCGGCCCTGTACGCCTCGGCGGCCTTCTCGTTGGCGGCCAGCTCGAGGCCCAGGCCTTCGGACAGGGCCTCCTCGGCCTTCCTTACGAGCAGCAAGCGCCTATAGCTCTCTCGATACTCGTCGTACGCGGCGCGGTATTCGGGCGACGCGTACTCGCGCGCGTCCTGACCTTCGTCATAGAGCCCGCGCAGCGCGGCCATGGCGGTCGACGCCCGGGCCAGGGACTCCGCGCAGTACGACAGCTCGCCGGCCGGATCTCCGTACAGCGAGCCCGAGCACGCCTCGTCGGCGGCGTACAGGTATGCCGAGCTGGCCCATCTCCAGATCGCGTCCTCGATCGCGTACGCGCGGTCCGCCTCCTCGAGGACGGCGTACAGCCGAGACGCTATCCCGTACGCCTCGTCGTATGCGCTTCCCGCCGCCGAGAGCGCCGCGCCGGCGCTTTCGTAGGCTTCCAACGCGGATCGCTGTCCCGCGCGGGCCGATTCGATCTCGGCCTCGAGGCCTCTGGCCATTTCAACGAGGGCGTCGGTATCGCCGATGGCGCCGACCATCGGCCCCAGCTCACCGAACCTGGCGACGGCCAGGGATCGTGACGAATCGACCGCTAGATACGCGTCCAAGGCCGCCTGGCTCGCCAGGGCCGCCGAGCTGGAGGCGCTAGGCTCGCCGGAGGCGTCATAGAGCGCGTATGGATCGTCGATGTACCTACCCGCGAACGCGGCGAGGCTATCGAACCGGTCATCTTCCGCTTCGCCTACGCTTACCGAGTAGCGGTTCCACGAGCCTAGACCCTCATTCAAGGCCCTCGTCCGCCTATACGCCGATTCGGCCATATCGGCGAGCGCTCCGGCGTCCCATGAGTCGGCGGCGTACGGCGTACCGGATGGCGCGTCCTCGGGATCGCCGGGCGTGAGAGGCGCTGGAAGGCCAGACGCTCCGACCTCTATAGCCTCCCGCAAGGCTTCACTACCAGCTAGTTCCCTCCAATGGATCGTCCCGGCAGCATCCGCCACCCTAGCCTCTTCGACGAGGCGACCGTACGACTCCGAGTACGCAGCCAGCCTTTTCAGGCGCCCGGCCTCGGCCAGGCCTGCGTCAATCCTCCGGTCCACGAGTTCGAGCAGCCAACGGCCGAACGGGGCCTCTAGCGAGCTAGGAGAGACCGCGCCCTCGATAGCCGCGACCATCGCGAGGGCTTCGCCGACGTCCCGCCCGCTCGCGTCCAAGGCCCAGGCTACGGCGTCGCCCGAGAAATCGCCCGCGTAGGCCGAGCACGCATCGGCGCGCGCGATGATCGCCAGCCCGCGCCCGGCCGCCTCCGCGCCCGCGATTGCCGCGAGCGAATAGAACTCTGCCGTCCGCCCCGCCGCGGCCAGCGCGGTCAGGTAATACGAGGCGGCGCCGAGGGCGAGCGCTCCATCGCCGAGGCCGATGAAGGCCGCGGCCATGGCCTCGTCCCCCGAGCCTCCGAGCAGTCCAGCCAGTCCGTCGGCCTCGGTTAGTCCGAGGATTGACGAAATCCATGGGACGTATCCGTCATCGGGCGCGGTCGCCGCGATACTAGCCGCCAGATAGCGCTCCATAGGAGCGGACGCTTCTCCCAGAAGGCCTCGCGCCTCGCCTACATAGGATGTCAACGCGTCGAGCGAATCGGCGACCAAGGCCGCCACCCGCCGTCGCGCGGCTTCGAGGCTCCAGACGCCTTCGGCGTCTCCGGCGGCCGCGGCGATAAGCGATTCCATCGCGGCCCCGGCGTCCTGGCCCTCGCTTCCGTAATACGACTCGAGCCAGCTCGCTTCTCCTTCCGGCCCTGGCGACGTCAACGTCAGGAGGCCGTCCCGAGACAGGGTACCGTATTCACGCTCGATCATGCCGAATACGACTGACTCCATCGCGTAGGCGGTACGCGCCGTCGGGCCGTAGGCGAGTTCGGCGGCCTCCGCCGTCGCTTCGTAGTCCCATGACGACCAGGCGCTCTCGAGCCGTATCCGCGAGGCCTTCTCGATGACCGCGGCTTTATCATCCGGCTCGAGGCAGCCGAAACGAGCGGCGACGAGCGACGCGGGATCGGCTTCGGCGACGGCGATCGCCATCTTGGCAATGGCCTCGCGACGAATCGCCGAGGCCTCGGAAGCCGCGAACGCTGGGTCGTCGGCTAGCTCGTAGAGCGCGGCCAAGCCTCCGTCGCCGTCGTCGAACAACGCTCGCGTCGACGCTCCCAGGCGCCGAGCCGACGCGAGGGCTTCGGCGGCGTCGTCATCGTACTCCACGGCGCTGCGGTCCGGGGCGACGCCTGCGACGACGCTCTTCGCCGCCACGTAGTCGAGCATCGCCTCGTCCCAACGTAGCAGCTGGTCGGCCATCCAGGCCGGGGCCAGCCCAGCGGCCTTCTCGACGGCGACGGATAGCGCCGCCATCGCGCCGGCCGTATCGACGCCGTCAGTCGTCGCCGCGGCGGCGATCTCGCGCGACGAAGGCACGGAGCACCCGTCGCCTAGAGTCAGCCCTAACGGGAGCAGGCCCTCCGCCAACGCGGTCGCGGCCGCGTCGAACCTGTCACGCTCCAGCGCGATTGAATACTGTCCGTACCGCTCGAAGGCCGCCAGCATGCCCCTGGCTCGCTCGAGCGCCGCCGACTCTTCTATCGTCAGCATCGACGACGGATCGCAGCCGGCGATCGCGAAGAAACCCCGGCCCCTAGCGAATTCGCCTATGGACGGATCGCCCGCCGCGAGCGACTCGAGCGCCGACGAGAAGGACTCGATCGTCCCTGAGCGATTATCGTCTATAAGTTCAATGATCGACTCGAGCGCCTCGCGCAACCCGGCTGGCAGTACGATGCCGCCCAAGTTCCGATACGCTCGGCACAGCGTCTTCGCCCCGTCGCTCGCCTCATCGGGCCGGATCGAGCCTTCGAGCGTCAGGACGGCCTCGAGTTCTAGCCGAGCCCTGGCCTCCAGCCGGTCGCGGAGCGCGTCGGCCTCGTCGAGGGCGAGCCTGTCCCCTAGGCTCAGGCCGCCGAGCGAGGCGCCCGTCCTAGAACCGTACCAGGCCTCGGCGTCGACGGCCCCGAGTAGCGCTACGGCGTCCAGCCTGGACTCGAGAGCCGATTCGGCCACGCTATCTGCGCGCCCGGCCAGCAGCCCCGCGAGCTCGAGGCCCGAGGCGATCAGCGCTTCCCTCTCGTCGTCGTCCGACGCGCCGCTCAGCGCGGACGATGTGTACTCATGCAAGGAGACGAGCGACGCGTAGGCGGGGTCCGCCTCGGACAGCCCGTAGCTCGAGGCGAAAAGCTCGGCCGAGCCATCGCCGACGGCGCCCCAATCGCACCGGGCCGCCGGTTCGACGACGGCCGACGCGGCGATCGCCAGCTCGCCCAGGCTCGGCTCGTCCCCGACGCCCTCGACGACCGAACGCATGGCCTGCCCAGCGGCCTCGACGGCCTGGCCGAGGCCGCATTCGATCGCCTTGCCGTAGTACGCCGCGAGCAGCTCGGCCTCGCCGCCCGACGACGCGTCGGCGGATAGGCCCGCCGATTCGACGAGGGCGCGGTACCGGGTCAGCAGCTCGGATCTCAGCCACTCGCCGTTCCCGCCTGAAGCCAGTTCGACCATAAGCGCCGAGTACGCCGACGCGGCGCGCTCGAGCCGCAGCCCGGCTTCCTCGAGCGCGTCGCCGGCGGCGCCGAGGGCTTCGGACGCCTCGCCTATACCGTCGCCCGCCCGGGCCAGCCCGGACCGGGCTAGATCATAGGCGGAGGCGGCCTCGTCGTAGGCCGCCCGCGCCGCGGCGAGGCCGGCGGCCGTGTCTCCGGCGGTCGCCCTGCCGGAGCTCAGGTCCTCGGCGTACGAACAGACGGCCTCCGCGATCGACGTCCTCGAGCTCCAGTATCCCTCGACCGCCTCGGCCCTGAGCAGCTCGACCTGGTACTCGTCGAGGCAGAACGACAGGCTATCGGTCCCTTCCGCGAGCACGTCGACCAACGAGCCGGCGCCCGAGCCTATGGCCAGCCCGAAGTCGTCGATCAGCCTGGCTCGAGCCTCGGCGCACCTGTCCATGAACTCGTCATAGCGCTCGACGCATTCGCGCGCCTTGGCTATCGATTCGGATCGGGTTCCCGAGGCTCCGGCCTCGGCGCCGTCGAGCCAGGCGGTCAGTTCCGCGGAGCCGACCCTAAGCTCGCCCGCGCCGATCGCCGACAGCCAATACTCGGCGCCCTCCTTGGCGCCCATGGCCGCTTGCCCGCTCTGGACGTACACGTCGGCCCAGGCGCTCGCCCTCGCCGAGCTCGCGAGCCCCCGCTCGGCGGCGTCTCGCTCGAACTCGGCCCTGGCCTCTGCGATGGACGACTCGAGCCGCTCGCTGGCGCCGGCGAAAGCCCGTTCGCCGCTCGAGAGCAGCTCGTCGGCCTTGATTTCCCAGGCCGACCGTTCGGCCTCGAGACGATCATAGGCCTCCGACCACGCCGTCCCGCCATCCGCGAACGCGGTCGCGGCGTCCCGTTCCCATTCGAGCCTACGCACCATGAAGCGCTCCTCGGCGTCGGACCAGCGTTCTAGTCCGGCGTCGAACTGCTCCTCGAAGCTATCCAACCAATCCGTCCCGTACAGGGCGAGCTCGCCCGTCGTTCCGTCGGCTCCGTCTATACGATCGCGCAGCGACTCCAAGGCCGCGTCGCAGGCCCCTCCGGCATCGGCTATCAAGGCCGCGACTATCGAGTCGGCGGCTTCACCGTCGCTCCGCTTCCTGAGGCTCCACGAGTCTGACTCCCGCTTCGCGACGAACAGCCGCTCCTCGCGGGCCAGCAGGGCGTCGAGCTCGACGGCTACTCTGCCCCTGGCGCTCGCGGCCGCCTTCGCGGCTATCGACTCGTACCGCGACGGGTCGGCGCGGATGAAGGCCGCGAGCTCCGGGAGGTGCGCTCGGAGGCTGGCCTCGGCCTCCAGGTCGAATCGCGATAGCGCCTCGCGGACGGCGGCGCCTGTCAGCTCGAGCCACGAGTCCGTATCCGACGCGAAGGCCTCGTCTTCGCCGCGAGCCAGCGTGACGGGGTCGCCGGCGTCGTCGAACGATACGGCGCCGTCGTCGTCGCATACGTAGAGGAAGGCGCGATTCGCCATCGAGGCGGCTTCCGACACGAGCCCCCGCAGGCGCCCCGCCTCCTCGCCGAAGAATCGCTCCTCGAGCCATTCGGCGAATCGATCGGCGATATATCCGTCGCTCCACGCGGCGAGCTCGCCCCGGGCGCCGGCCTCCTCGCGATCGTCGGGATACGCCTCCGACGCGACGAGTTCCCAACGGGCCAGTTCCCTGTCGGCCCTGGTCCTGGCGACGAGCATCCATCGCCCGGGCTCCCGCTCCAGGTCGGCCATCGCGACCGCGTGCTCGTACGCTACCGAGTCGAAGCCGATAGCCGGCGGCCCGTCCGCGCCGATAGCGGCCGGAGCGATGGCGATGGCCATGACGGCCGCCATGGTCGATAGAGCGCCGAACGATACATTGAGCCGCATACTAGCCACCTCCGTCGCGTGCTATAGCCGATAGTCCGAATCGATCGAATAGGCGCGGCGCGGCCGCCGCCAGGGCCGGCACGACGGTCACGGCGGCCGCGAAGGAAGCCGCTCCGCCCGAGGCGGTCACGAAAGCCAGCGCCCGGACCATTCCCTCGTCGCCCGGATCGAGAACGAGGAGTGGGATCGCGCCGACGACGGTCGTAGCCGCGGTCGCCGAGACGATGGCTATCCTCGAACGTACTACGCGGTAAAGATCCATGGCGCTTGCGGCCGGGCCGTTCTTTTTCGCCTTCCGTATGTAGTCGGCCATCAGTACCGAGGCGTTGACCGCTACCCCGGAGACGGCGACGAAGGCGCAGGCCATCGGCGCGTCGAGCGGAGAGCGGCCCGCCGCCAGCATCAGGGCCGGTAAGGCCAGCGAAGGTGGAACCGCGGCCAGCGCGACGAGGGGCAGCCCGAACGACTCGCTCAACGCCGCCATGGCCATGTACGCCAGCGCCACCGCCGCCGCGAACGACAGCGAGATGCCGCGCAGGCGCTCGGCCGCCTCTATAGCGTCCCGATCGAAGGTCAGCGTATAGCCGGGAGGCGTATCGAGCCCCTCGAGCGCGGCCATCGTCGCCCGCTCGACACGCTCCGGATCCATTCGCCTCGTCCTGATCGATAGGGACGCGGACCTTCGGCGGTCCCGTCTCTGGATCAAGGAGACCCGTTCACCGCGGCCTATACGGACCAAGGCACGGCCGCGCCGCCGCGCGAGGCGACCACGATCGATCCGAGCGACTCATCGCCGGCGAGGTCTGCGGCGCCGACGCGTCCTGCGGCGCCGACGCGGACGTCGGTGTCGCCGTCTTCGCCGACCCGTTTATACGCGACCGGAGCCTGTACCGACCGCCTCATCGCCCCGGCGACGATGGAGAACGGCAGTCCCGCGGCGGACGACCTCCCGCGGTCCGGCATTACGACTACGACAGGCGCCCCCGGC
>QKAK01000073.1 GCA_003247225.1 Spirochaetota bacterium
CGTCGCCAGGCTGTACCTGCTCTACCCGCTCGGCCGGAACACCGATCTCGTGACAGCCCTCAGGAACGCCTACCAGTACGTGGCCGACCTGCCCGAGGGCAGCGCGAAGCATATACTCCTGATCACCGACGGCATGCACTCCCCGGCCGCCGGCACCCAGTTCGCCGGCCTCGGGCCGGACGAGGTCAAGGCCGAGCTCGAGCGTACGGCCGGCCGGGTCCGCGAGCGCGGCTGGACGCTGCGCATCGTGCGCGTGCCGTTCGGCAACGGCGGCTCGGCCGACGCCTCCGCGCAGGGCACGGGAGCCGGAACGGGAGCCGACAACGGAGAAGCCGGCTCGGACGCCCCGGGCGCCGGGGACTATCTCGCCGACCTCGCGGCCGCCGCCGGCGCCGCCGTCAGCTCCTTCGATCCCGCGAACGCCTCCGCCACGGTCGAGGAGACGATAGACCTCCCGAGGATAACGTTCCCCGCCGAGCTCGGCGATACCGACTACGCCCTGTCCATACCCGCGGAGATAGCGAACGGCTCGTCCCGCGAGCTGCGGGTAGAGCTGAGCCGATTGCTCCTCGACGACGGCACCGACATCCTAAGGGAAAAGGCCTTCGCGACCGTACCGGCCGAAGGCTCGGCTCGGATAGTCCTCAAGGCTCTGCTACCGGAAACCATGGCCGAGGGGCGCCACGAGCTCAGCCTCGAGCCGCGGTTCGCCGACGGGCTCCGCGTTAGCCCCGCCAAGTCGATCGTAGCCATAGAGCTGCGAAAGGCGCCGCTCGCCGCGCTCTTCAGGAATACGGCGATGGTCGTCCTGTTCTTCGTGATATTAGCCGTCGCCTGCGCGGCCATACTCATCGTGTTCCTATACTCCAGGCGCATCCACAGGAAAGCCGAGGGACCGATCGTCGACGCCCTGATCGACGCCTCGGCGCAGGGCAGATCCGGTCACGTCTCGCCGTACGCCGCCGACGCGGGGAAGGCCGCCGCTCACGCGTCGCCGTATGCCGCCGACGCTGCCAAGGCTGGCGCGCACGTCTCGCCGTACGCCGCGGACGCCGGTAAGGCCGCCGCTCACGCGTCGCCGTATGCCGCCGACGCTGCCAAGGCTGGCGCGCACGTCTCACCGTACGCCGCCGACGCCGGTAAGGCCGCCGCTCACGCGTCACCGTACGCCGACGACACAGGAAAGGCTGTCGCGCACGCGTCGCCGTACGCCGCCGATACTGGGAAGGCCGCCGCGCACGCGTCGCCGTACGCCGCCGACGCGGCCGCTCAGGAAGCGGCGCATATCCGCGACAAGGCGACGCTGCTCGGCGCCTGGGGCGGTTCAGACGCGTCGCGCCGCGCGCTGCCGAAGGCTTCCGACGCGGCTCGCCCGACTTCGGCCGAGACAGCGCCTCGCGGCCCGATGAGCTACGAGCCGAAGATAGTCCGCGCCGGATCGGCCCGCCTGACCCTGCGGGTGCTCGGCCAGAACCCGAATATCGGCAAGCGCAACATCCGCGCGATGCACTCGGGCGGCCGGGCGTCGGTAGGCGGCGGCTCGAGCGACTTCCTGGTATTCCTGCTGCCGGTACCCAGGCATATAGCCTGGCTGTACTACGACGGCGACGACGCGACCCTCGTGCCCGCCAGGCCCGAGTTCTTCCCGGACTACGACGCGCCGATCGAAGGCTGCCTCGATAGGGATATACGTATCGTAACCGCGCGCGGCAAGGAACTGACGCTCAGGTTCGAGCGCTACGTGCCGCCGGTCGAGCGCATCAACAGGCTGCTCCGCTGCATCGAGTCGCCCGGGCTGTCGGCCCTGCTAGGCGACGGCGGCCTGGCCGACGCGGCCGGGACCGCGGCCGCGGATCGCGCTGATCGGCTACGGGGCGAGGCGCTCGAGCGCCTTGGCCGCCCTCTTCTTGACCGCGTCGCTGGCGTCCGTCTCCGAGACCGATCGGACCGCGCCGGCGAGCGCGGCGTAGCGGTTCCGCTCTATCCACGCCAACGCCCCGAGCCGCATCGAGTAGTCCTTGTCGCCGAGCATCAGCTCGGCGAAAGGCGCCGCTGCCTCGTCGTCCACCGACATGGCGGCCTTGGCGAACGCGGTGAACAGGGACCTGTCCTTCTCGGCCTGGGCCGCCGCGAACGCCTCGAGGGCCTTTTTCCTGGCTCCGTCGCCGCCGTCGGACAGGATGGCCTTCAGCGCGGCCGACCGGTACTGCGCCCCGTTCTTAGGCTCGGCGATGAACGCGGACAGGTAGTCGTCGGCGCGCGGCCCGCCTATCTTCGCGAGCGCCGCTATCGACGCCTCGCGCACGGCTTTCTCCGGATCGTACGACGCCTTGTACTCTAGGTACGGCAGGGCCTCGGCGTCCCGGGACTCTCCCGACGCCTTGGCGGCCGCGATGCGCGGCAGCGCGTGGGAATCGCGCAGGGCCTGCCTGACCGCCGACAGCGCGTCGGCGCCGGAGTACTCTCCGAGGGCCTCGACCGCGGCGGCCCGTACGTTGGGGTCGGGCGACACCGACGCTACGACGAGCACCGGGACGGCCCTGTCGTCGCCGAGCCCGCCCAGGGCGGCGCATGCGTACATCCTGATGGCCTTCGACGACTCATCCGACGAGGCGACGGACGAGAGCAGGTCGAACGACTCGACCGACCTCAGCGAGCCGAGCGCCTGCACGACGGCCTCCTTCGTCGACTGGCTGGCGCCGTCGGCCTCGTACGCGGCGCGCAGGGCCTCGGCCTGCTTCTCCGTGCCGGCGGCGCCTATATACTTGATAGCCGCCTGCAGGTAGGGCCCCTCGTCGTCCGCGACGATCTCGGCCGCCTCGTCGAGCGCCGCCTTCAGTTTGAGCGCGCGGAGGTACGAGAGCGAGGCCGTTACCATCGCCTCCGCGTTCGAGTCCCGCTCCGCGACTATCCCGGCCGCCCGCTCCTCGGCGTCGCCCAGCTCGAGGGCCGCCAGGTACTCGAGGATGGCTGACTTGAGCTTCGCGCTGGTGGACGCGTCGAACGCGTCGAGGATGTCGGACTTGAGCGAGTCGTCCTTCTCGGCCCGGAGCGTCGTCAGCAGATCGACGACCTGGGACTCGATGCCGTAGCGTATCGTCGCGGCCCGCTTCTCCGATTCCGAGAGGCCGTCTTCCCCGCTCGCGAACGCGGCGAAGGCCAGGGCCGCTACGGCCAGGAGCGATAGTCGTTTCATGCGGGCCTCACAGCTTCGAACGGTATCTGGAGAGGAACTCCCTCTTGAAGTCGATGAAGTTGCCCTCCTCTATACTGTATCGGACGCGGCGGACCAATTCATGCAGGAAAGCCAGGTTGTGGTAGCTCGCGAGCATCGAGAACAGTATCTCGTCGTTCTTGTACAGGTGGCGCAGGTAGGCGCGCGAGTATTCCCTGCAGACCCTGCAGTTGCAGTCCGGGTCCGCCGGCCCCATATCCTCGGCGTAGCGGGCCTGCTTGATCGATATCGGGCCGAAGGCGGTGAACAGGAGGCCGTTCCTGGCGGTGCGGGTCGGGAAGACGCAGTCGAACATGTCGACGCCGTTCTGCACCGCCTCCAGGATGTATTCCGGCGTCCCGATGCCCATCACGTAGCGCGGCTTGTCCTCGGGCAGGAGCGCCGCGGTATAGGCCAGCAGCTCGGCGTAGACATCGAACGGCTCGCCGACCGACAGGCCGCCTATCGCGACGCCGGGCGTGTCGAGGGCCAGTATCTCCTCGGCGCTCCTGGCGCGCAGCTCCTTGTAGAAGTTCCCCTGTACGATGCCGAACAGCTTGCCCTGGAAGTCGCCGCGCGTCTCGAGCCACCTTGCCTTCGACCTGGCGGCCCAGGCGGTCGTCTTGCGGAGCGCCGCGAGCGAATCCTTCTCGTCCGCCCCCCACGGAGTGCATACGTCGAGCTGCATGAACACGTCGCTGCGGAACGCGGTCTGGATGTCGACCGCCAGCTCAGGCGTCAGGAAATGCCTCGAGCCGTCGATGTGGGACTGGAACTTGACGCCCTCGTCGCTTATCTTGCGCAGCTTCGACAGCGAGAAGACCTGGAAGCCTCCCGAGTCGGTCAGGAAGTTGCCCTTCCATCCGGTGAAGCCGTGGAGCCCTCCCGCCCGCCGTATGAGCTCGTGGCCGGGCCGTAGGTACAGGTGATAGGTATTGGCCAGGATGATCTCGAAGCCTATCTCCGCGAGCGAGTCCTTCGACACGGCCTTGACGGTCGCGTTCGTGCCCACGGGCATGAACACGGGCGTCCTGACGCGGCCGTGGGGCAGCTCGACGACGCCGGTCCTGGCGGCGCTCTTCGCGTCCTTCGCGATCGTCGTGAATATCGATGCCGATGACATAGGGGCCTCCGTTCGGTCCGTCGGTTCAGGCCGGCCTCGCCTTGAACAGGGCGAGCACCAGCGCCGAGAAGATGATTATCGGCGCGAACGCGCCCGCGGCCGGCGATACGCTCTCGTTCTTGGCCAGCAGCATCGTCACCATCTGGGTGACGTAGTACAGGGTGGCGGCTATAAGGCTGATCAGCAGGCTCATCAGCAGCACGTTCTTCTTGTAGCGCCCGACGAGGGCCGCCGATAGGAGGGTCACGACGAGCGGCGTCAGCGCGAAGGCGAAACGACGGTAGTACTCGGCCTCCTGGGCCGCCCGCGGCAGGCCCGCCCTCTCGAGGAAGGCGATGTGCTCGGCGGCGTCGGCCAGCCTGAGCTCCTCGATGGGCTTACCCCCTCCCCGGAACGATTCGGGCGGCTCGGCGAAAGCCGGGTCCTCCCAGGTACCGAGCGACTCGTCGGTCATCGCGCCGTCCTTCCAGAAGAAGCGCCTGACGCCGGAGAAGCGCCACGCCGTACCGGTCCAGACGGCCGATTGGGCGTTGACCCTCGACGCTATGCGGCCGTCGTCGTCGCGCTCGACGAGGGTCACGCCGGTCAGCATGGTATTCTTCCGGTCGAAGTACCTGACGTTCCAGACGACGCGCCTGCCCTCGCCGAGTATAGTGACGTCGGCGGCGCCGGCGGGCTCGCCGGTCTTGAGCATGGACTTGGTCAGCGCCTTCTTCTCGGCCAGCGACGGGATGACCACGGCGTCGTCGAAGGCGAGGAACCCGGCCGAGAGGACGAGCGATATGGCCAGGAGCGGGGCGACGAACGAGGCGAGCGATACGCCGGAGCCGAACACCACGATCAGCTCGTTGTTGGCGTACATGCCCCCGAGCGTGTACGAGACCGAGAACAGCGTCGCGATCGGCAGGGCCCAGCTGACGCAGCGCGGCAGGTACAGGAGCATCGACCGGGCGATCAGCGCGAACGGCGTCTCGTTCTGCACGTACTGGACGATATTGACGAACAAGTCGCCCATCTCGAGGAGCAGCACGAAGAAAGTCAGCGAGATGCCGAATATCGGCAGGAACGACAGGGCCACGTGGGCGTCTAGGGTCGGCGACGACCTGAAGCGCCTCATGCCGACCTCCTCCTGAGCAGGAGGGGGACGGCCGCGGCCAGCACGAGCATATTCGGCGCCCACATCGATAGGAAGGGGTCGAAGCCGGTCCTGAGGCCCAGGGTCTGCCCGCCTATCAGCAGCGCCCAGTAGGCGACCGCGACGAGGAGCCCTATGCCGAAGCCGACCGCGCGGCCGCTCTTCTTGGCCTTGGCCCCGAGCGGGAACGCCAGGAACACGAAGCACAGCGCTCCCGACGGGATCGAGAATTTCTTATAGTACTCGAGCCTGTAGATATCGAGCGACCTGTCCTTGAGCGGCTTCGCGGCCAGGGCGGCCATCGAGTCCTTCGCCGGCTTCAGCTTGGCTAGCGCCGGATCGATCCTGGCGCCCGAGGCGGAGCGCTCGAGGTAGTCGGCCAGCAGGGCCGAGCGCTTGGCCTCGAGCTCGGAGCCCCTTGCCTGGCGCTTGGCCTCGAGCCCGGCCTCCTTCCTGGCTATCGCCCTGGCCACGTCGACGCTGCTCATCTCCCGCGGGCTGACGCCCGCGCTCAGGTCGGCGAAGCTGGTCAGCAGTATGTTGTACTCCATCCGCTCCGCCTCCGAGTACTCGAAGCGCTCGGGGCGGCCGGGGTCGCTCTCCTGGGTGAATACGTCGCCGAGCATCAGCGAGATGACGCCGGCCTCGTCGCCACGGTCGAGCAGGTAGGCCTCGCCCGCGCTGATCACGCGCGACTTGCCGTCCTTCGTCGCGTCGATTATGACGACGTCCTCGATGACGCCGTCTGACATAGCGCCGGTCACTATCACGGTATCCCGGTATCGCTTTACCGAATAGGGCTTCAGCTCGAGGGCCGGCGCGGTCGTGATTAGCTTGCGGTACAGCTTGCCGTAGTTGATCGTGCCGAGAGGCAGGAAGTAGTCGTTCGTCACGAAGGATATGAGCGAGAAGACGACGCCGAGCGCGACGAACGGGGCCATCATCGCGGGGCGCGACACGCCGGAGGCCCGCATGACCAGGAGCTCGTTGTCGCTCGACAGGCGTCCGGCGGCCATGAGCGCCCCGACCAGGGAGCCGAACGGGAACGACATCGCGATGATGGCCGGCGTGGCGTAGACCACGAGCTTGATTACGTCGACGACGGGGGCCTTCTTGGACAGGATATCCTCCGCCATCAGGAGGAGCTGGTTGATGAAGAAGATGATGAAGAAGAACAGGAACGAGACGACGAACGATAGGAGGAATTCCCGGGCCACGTAGCGCCAGAGGGTCGACGGCGCTCTCGCCGGCGTCCTGCTCACGCTAGCGCCCGGTCGAGCCGAAGCCGCCGGCCCCGCGATCGCTGTCGCCCAGGGCGTCGACCGCGACGAAGCGCGCCCGCGACGCCGGCGCCACGACGAGCTGCGCTATGCGGTCGCCGTCGGCGATCTCCAGCGGCTCGGTTCCGTGGTTGTGGAGTATAACGCCTATCTCGCCCCTGTAGTCGGAGTCTATCGTTCCGGGAGAATTGAGGCACGCGACGCCGTTCTTGGCGGCCAGCCCCGAGCGCGATCGCACCTGAGCCTCGTAGCCCGTCGGCAGCTGTATCCGCACCCCCGTCGGGACGACGACCGTGGCCCCGGGCTCCAGCGCGATCGGCGCGTCGAGCCTGGCGCGCAGGTCGGCTCCGGCGGCCCCGGCGCTCCGGTACTCGGGCGCTTCGGCGCCCGGCATCAGGTCGAGGAGCACTACCGGTTCATCCATGGCCGCCTCCGCCGGCGCCGCGGGCCTCGTCGAGCTCGGCGCCGAAGGCGGCGGCGCCGGTCTTGGCGGCCCTGGCGCCTATCCTGCCGTACAGGAGCACGCTCTCGCTATCGGGGTCGAGCCTTTCCTTGACGATGCGGTTCACCGAGCCCGGGTCGACGACGCCGCCGTCGAGCCTGGCCATGGTCTCGTCGACCGTCTCCGCGCCGCCGTCGTACATGGACTGCCTGGCCATGCGCTTCATCCTGAATTCAGGATCCTCCGAGGCCAGCTCGAGCATGCCGCGCAGCCTGGAGCGCGCCTCGTCGACCTCGGTCTCGGACAGGCCGTCGCGATGGAGCGACCGGGCCTCGGACAGGTACGCGTCGGAGAAGCGCCCGAGCTGGGCCGGCGTCGTGGACGACGAGACGCCCCAGAGCCCGGCGTACTTCGTGAGGCTGAACGCCGACGAGATGCCGTAGCATAGGCCGCGTTCCTCGCGCAGCCGCATGAACAGCCTCGAGCTCATGCTCTCGCCGTAGGCCATGCTGGCGACCGATAGCCGCCAGAAGTCGTCTTCCGGGATAGTCGGCTCGATCGGGAGGCCTGTGAACAGGTAGACCTGGCTGCCCTCGGCCTTGACCATGCGCCGTCCGCGTACGAACGGCGGCTTTCCCGGGTCCCAGGGCTCGGCCAGGCCGCCGGCGGCGCGCCTCGCGGGGGGCAGCGCGGCCAGTACGCGCTCGGCCAAGGCCTCGGCGTCTACGGCCCCGGCGACCGTCAGCGTCACCGGCCCGCGGGCGAAGCGCTCGTCGTGGAACCCTGTCAGCGCCGAGAAAGCCGCCTCGCGTATATCGCCCGCCTCGCCGGCTATGCGCCGGGCGGCGGGATGCCCGTCGTAGGCCATCGCGAAGAATTCGTCCTGGGCGGCCTCCTCGAGATCGTCCTCGGCCGCCAGTATCTCGTTGACGATGACGTCCTTCTCGCGCTCGAATTCCGCGGACGACAGCCGCGGCCTATAGGCCATGTCCATGAGTATATCGACGGCCAGCTCAGCGTGCCTGGCCGGGACCAGGCAGTGCAGGCAGACGGCCTCTCGCTCGGTGAAGGCGTTCAGGTAGCCGCCGACGCGGTCTATAGCGCGCGACAGCTCGGCCGCGTCGCGGTCGCCGGCGCCCTTGAACACCATGTGCTCGACGAAGTGCGACAGGCCGCGCTCCCCGTCGCGCTCGAGGGCCGAGCCGACCGGGAACCATAGGCCTACGGCTACGCCGGTCGCCCCTGGCATCTCGTCGGCCAGGAGCCTGAAGCCGGGGGCCAGCTCGCGATCATATATGATTCCAGTATCGTCACGGAGCATCTGCGATCCTCGCGTCCTATGAACGAAGAAGGCCGGACTCGCGGCCGGCCTTCTATACTCGCTCGGGACTGGCCCGATAGATTCTACTTCTTCTGGCCGGCGTCGTCTATGGCGTCGATGTACGACAGGTTCAGGCGGCCGAGCTTATCGACCTCGAGCAGCCTGACCGGTATGACCTGGCCTTCCTTGACGACGTCGCTGGCGGCGTTGATCCTGGTCCGGGAGAGCCTGGAGATATGCACGAGGCCTTCCTTGCCGGGCAGGATCTCGACGAAGGCGCCGAAGTCCATGACGCGCTTGACGGTACCCTGGTAGACGATGCCTACCTCGGGGTCCTGGGCGATGCCGAGCACCGCGGCCTTGGCCTCGAGCGACGCCTTCTGGTTGGCGCCGAAGATGGTCACCGTGCCGTCGTCGTCGACGTTGATCCTGACGCCGTACTGCTCGCAGAGGGCCTTGATGTTCTTGCCGCCCGGGCCGATGATGGCGCCGATCTTGTCGACTTCGATCTTGACGGTGAGGATCTTGGGCGCGTACTCGGAGATCTCCTTGGCCGGGACCGAGATGGTCCGGTTCATGACGCCGAGGATGTGCAGCCTGCCGCGGCGGGCCTGGTCCAGGGCCTTGGTCAGGATCTCGGTGGACACGTTGGCGATCTTGATGTCCATCTGGAAGCCGGTGATGCCCTTCTCGGTACCGGCCACCTTGAAGTCCATGTCGCCGAGGTGGTCCTCGTCGCCGAGGATGTCGGAGAGCACCGCGTAGCGCTCGCCCTCGGTGATCAGGCCCATCGCGATGCCGGCGACCGGCGCCTTGACGGGCACGCCGGCGGCGAGCAGGGACAGGCAGCCGCCGCAGACGGAGGCCATCGACGAGGAGCCGTTCGACTCGAGGATGTCGGAGACGACGCGGATCGTATAGGGGAACTGCTCCTTGGTCGGCAGCACGCGCTCGAGCGCGCGCCTGGCCAGGTGGCCGTGGCCGATCTCGCGGCGGCCGGTCCCGAGGCGCCCGACCTCGCCGACCGAGTACGGCGGGAAGTTGTAGTGGAGCATGAAGCGCTCGCGCCTGTCGCCCTCGATATCGTCGAGCACCTGCTCGTCGAAGGTGGTGCCGAGGGTGGTCGTCGCGAGGGCCTGGGTCTCGCCGCGCGTGAACAGCGCGGAGCCGTGGGCCCTGGCCAGCACGCCGATCTCGCAGGTGATCGGGCGGATATCCTCGGTGCCGCGGCCGTCGACGCGCTGTCCGCGGTCGAGTATGCCGGAGCGAAGCAGGTTATACTGGATGTCCTCCATCAGCGCGGCGAACAGCTTGAGCTGGATCTCGTCGTCGCCGAGCGACTCGGCGAACGCGGCCTTGGTCTCGGCTATCGCCTGGGCGACGGCGGCGTAGCGCTCGTGCTTGACCTTGGTGAAGATGGCCTTGCCGATGCGCTCCTTGCCGAAGGCCTCGATCTCGGCCCTGCGGGCGAGCTCGGCCTTGAGCGGCGCGAGGGCGAGCTTGGGCTTGCCGACGGCGTCGCGCATCGCGCGGATGACGCCGCAGATGTCGGCGATCGGCTTCTTGGCGGCCTCGATGGCGCCGATCATCAGCTCCTCGGACACCTCGTCGGCGCCGCCCTCGACCATCGTGATGCCTTCCTCGGAACCGGCCACGACGATCTCCAGGGCGGACTTCTCGATCTGCTCGTAGGTCGGGTTGACGACGTAGGCGCCGTCTACGTAGCAGACGCGAACGGCGGCGATGGGCCCGTTGAACGGGATGTCGCTGATATGTACTGCGGCGCTGGCCGCGTTGATGGCGATGATATCGGGCGGGTTGACCAGGTCGGCGGAGACGGTCGTCGGTACGACCTGGATCTCGCGGCCGAAGGCCTTGTCGAACAGAGGGCGCATCGGCCTGTCGATGAGCCTGGAGACGAGGATCTCCCTGTCCTTGGGCCTGGCCTCGCGCTTGATGAATCCGCCGGGGATCTTTCCGGCGGCGTAGTACTTCTCGTTGTACTCGACGGTAAGCGGGACGAAGTCGAGGCCCTCGGTTACCTTGTCGGAGCAGCAGGCGGTGGCTATGACCGCCGAGCCGCCGAAACGGGCGAACACCGAGCCGTTGGCCTGCTTGGCCATGCGCCCGGTCTCGAACACGAGGTCTTCGCCGTTGATTCTATACGTGCTGGTATGTGCCATATGCGATGGGTCTCCATGGGCCGCGTTCGGCCTAGTGACGAAAGAGCCCGAACCGTCGTTCGGGCTCCGATAAGACGATTATTTACGGATGCCTAGCTTGTCGCAGATGTCGCGATACGTGTTCAGGTCCTTGCGCTGCAGGTACTTGAGCAGGCGCCTCCGCTGGCCGATGAGGATCATCAGCCCGCGCTTGGAGTTGGTGTCCTTCTTGTTAACCTTGAAGTGCTCGGTGAGCCCGCTGATGCGCTCGGTGAGCAGCGCGATCTGGACCTCGGTCGCGCCGGTATCCTTCTCGCTGGTACCATACTCCTTGACGAGCCTGGCCTTATCCTCTTTCGTCACTGCCATGTCTATAAACTCCTTATTGCCGTTTTCATGCGATCCTCGAGCCGAACGCGAGGAAGGCGGGCTCGCGATCGGCGCATAGCGCCGTCCTCGCCCATAGTACCGTGCCGTCTCGCCGCAGAGTCGCCTCTACGGCGCCGCTGCCGGCGACGCATATCTCCGTCGCCTCGTACCTGCCGGGCGCGGGCTCTACTAGGCCGCTGCCCTTGAGCGAGAACGCCGCGGAGCCTCGTTCGTATTCGATTTCGAGCCGCCTGAGATCCAAGGTGTAGGGGCGACCGAGCATGGCGAGTGCCAGGTCCGTCCTTCCGTTCGCGATAGCCGAGCGTATCCTGCTCGAGCTGACGGGCTCTCCGTCAAGCGTTATCGGGCCGACTATCTCGGTATCCGCGCCGAAGGAGGCCGCTACGGCCATGAGACCCTCGGCGTCGGTGGATAGGCGGTGCCCGCACTTGAAGTCGCTACCGATGACGAACGAACGAACGCCGATGGACCCTAGGGCCGAAACGAATTCGCTCCCGGCCAGTTTACTGAAATTCCCGGAAAAGTCAATCAGGACGCAGACCTCCGCGCCAGCGTCCTCGAGCGCCGACAGCTTCTGCTCGAGGGTAAAGAGGCAGCCGGAGAAGCGATGCGGCCGCGTCACCCGCTTCGGGTTATCCCTGAAGGTGACGACCACCGGCGCGAGCCCCGGCGCCTTGGCGACGACTCGCTCGACGAGCGCGCGGTGCCCGAGATGCAGCCCGTCGAAGACGCCGATGGTAGCCGCCGATCGCTCGGGCATCGCGGCGCGGCCGGAGACCGCGTCGCCCCAGTCGACGACCCTCACGCCTCGCCCCCGAGCACGAAGGAGTATCGCCACGCGCCGCTCGCGCGGGAAACGACGCCGAGGAGGCGGCCTTCTTCGTCGAACGCGGCGACCGGCCCCCGCTCCTCGAGGCCCGAGAAGGTCGACAGCCTGAACAAGGGAAGCCCGTTCGAGAACGCGCGGGCCTCGTCGCCTGCCAGGCCTACGACGCCGAGCCCGAGGCCCCTGGCGTCGGCCTCGGCCAGGACGCGCAGGCTGCCGGGCCCGAAGGCGTCCGCGGCGACGGCAGCCTCGGCCTGGAACGGCCCGGAGAAGGTGCGCCTGAGCGCTGCGAGCCGCCCCCGGGATCCGCAGGCCAGCGCTATGTCCCTGGCCAGGGACCGTATATAGGTGCCCTTGGTGCACGCGACGCGCAGCCTGGCCACGCCGGCCTCGTAGGACAGCAGCTCGAGCGAGCGTATCGTCACCGGCCTCGGCTCAGGCCTTACGTCCTCGCCCTTGAGGGCGCGCTCGTAGGCGCGCTCGCCGTTCACGTGGACCGCAGAATACGCCGGCGGCGCCTGGAGTATATCGCCGCGGAACGCGGGTAGCGCCGCCTCGAGCGCCTCGAGGCTAGGCGCTGGGGCCGTCGCGACGACCGAGCCCTCCGGATCGAGGGTATCGGTCTCCTCGCCGAACAGCACGCTCGCCTCGTAGCCCTTGCCGGCGCCCATGAAGTAGTCGGACAGCCTGGTGTAGCGGCCGAACAGGCAGACGAGGACGCCCGACGCGAACGAGTCGAGCGTGCCGGCGTGGCCGCTCTTGACCCGGTCGCCGAGCCGGCGTCCTAATGAGGCTATGAGCTTATAGGAGGTAACGCCCTCGGGCTTGTCGACGACGGCGAAGCCCGAGGCCGGCGCCCGGGGGTCGTCGGTCACTTGAACAGGCCCTTGATCTTCTCGCCCAGCTCGAAGCCTTCCTTTATCCCCGTGTCGGGGATGAAGACCAGCCTCGGCGTCAGGCGTATCCTGAGCCGCTTCGAGATGCCGGCCTGGATGAAGCCGGCCGCGTTATTGAGTCCGGCGACGCCCTCGTCGAGGGCGCCCGACTCCCTGAAGGTCGACACGTACAGCTTAGCGTGCGAACCGTCCCGCGCGACCTCCACCCTCGTTATCGAGAGGAAGGTATCGACCCTGGGGTCCTTGATCTCGCCTCGCATCAGCAAGGCCGAGACCTCGGTCCTCAGGGTCTCCTCGACGCGCTTACGCCTTATCTCGTCCATCGCCCGTATCGCCCAGCTTCCTGGATATCTTGATCAGCTCGAACACCTCGAGCACGTCGCCGACCTTGATGTCGGTCCAGTCGGTCAGGCCGATACCGCACTCGTAGCCGGCGGCCACTTCCTTGGCGTCGTCCTTGAAGCGCTTGAGCGTGGAGATCTTGCACGAGTGCAGCTCGACGCCGTCGCGTATGACCCTGACGCTGGCGTTCCGCTTGACCGTACCCGACAGCACGTAGCAGCCGGCCACGGCGCCGATCTTCGGCACCTTGAAGACCTCGCGGACCTCGGCCTCGGCGATATCCGATTCCTTGATCTCCGGGGCCAGCATGCCTTCCATGGCCTGCTGTATCTCCTCGACCGCCTTGTAGATGACGTTGTACTTGCGGATCTCGACCTTTTCCTGGTCCGCGAGGGCCTTGGCCTTGGGCGTCGGCCTGACGTTGAAGCCGATGATGATCGCGGACGAGGCGCTGGCCAGGTCGACGTCGCTCTCGTTGATCGCGCCGGCCGCGGCCCTGATCGCCACGAGGCGTATCTCGTTGGTCGACAGCTTCTCGAGCGACGACTTGAGCGCCTCGACGGAGCCGTGGACGTCGCCCTTGATCAGCACCTTGAGCTCCTGCACGGCGCCCTCGTTGATGGTGTCGTACAGGTTATCGAGCGTGACCTTCTTGAGGGTCTTGGCCTCCTCGAAGCGCTTGAGCTCCTGGCGCTTATCGGAGAACGACCTCGCGATCTTCTCGTCGGCCACCGCCTCGAACGGGTCGCCGGCGCTCGGCACGCCCTCGAAGCCGATGACCTCGACCGGCGTCGAGGGGGTGGCCTCGTCGATCTTGCGGCCCTTGTCGTCGAACATCGCTCGGACCTTGCCGGGGAAGACGCCCGCGACGAAGCTGTCGCCGACGCGCAGCGTGCCTCGCTCGACGATGATCGTCGAAACGATGCCGCGGCCGTGGTCTATCCTCGACTCGATCACCTTGCCCTCGGCTCGGCAGTCGTAGTTCGCGTTGAGCTCGAGCACCTCGGCCGTCAGCAGGATACCGTCGAGCAGCTCGTCGATACCCTTCTTCTGGAGCGCCGAGATCTCGCAGAACATCGTCTGGCCGCCCCAGTCCTCGGGCACGAGCTGCAGCTCCGACAGCTGCGTCTTGACCCGGTCCGGGTTCGCCTCGGGTAGGTCTATCTTGTTGATCGCGACGATGATCGGCACCTTGGCCGCCTTGGCGTGGTCGATGGCCTCGAGGGTCTGGGGCATCACGCCGTCGTTCGCGGCGACCACGAGCACGACGATGTCCGTCACCTGCGAGCCCCTGGCGCGCATCTTGGTGAAAGCCTCGTGGCCCGGGGTATCGAGGAAGGTGATCCTGCCCTTCGGCGTCTCGACCTGATAGGCGCCGATATGCTGCGTGATGCCGCCGAACTCGCTGGCTATCACGTTGGTCTTGCGTATCGCGTCGAGCAGCTTGGTCTTTCCGTGGTCGACGTGGCCCATGATCGTGACGATCGGCGGCCTATGCGCCAGGTCCTCGGGCTTGTCAGCTTCCTTCTCGATGATGGTCTCGTCGTACAGCGATACGATATTCACCTCGCAGCCGTACTCGTTGGCCAGGATGGTGGCGGTATCCGAGTCTATCTGCTGGTTGATGGTCGCCATGAAGCCGAGGCTCATCAGCTTACCGATCAGCTCGGCCGGCTTGAGGTTCATCTTCTTGGCGAGCTCAGATACCGATACCGTCTCCATGATGTCGATGGACTTCGGTATGGGATTAGCCTTCGGCGCGTCGGCCTTCTTGCGCTGGGCGTGGAGCTTCTGCTCGTGGCTCTCTTCCTTGCGCTGGTACGAAGGCTTCTTGGCCTTGATGAAGCGCTTGGAGGTGGGCTTCTTGTCGGCGCCGAGCGGCGACGATCCGGGGCCGCCGGATCCCGGCCTCCCGGGACCGCCCGGCCTGCCCGGTCCGCCCGGCCTACCCGGTCCGCCGGCTCCGCCCGGCCTCGGGCCGTAACCCGGCCTGGAACCCTGGTAACCGCCCGGCCTCGAGCCGTAGCCGCCGCCGGACGGAGCGCCCGGGCGCTGGCCCTGGTAACCGCCGGGGCGCTGGCCCTGGTAGCCGCCGGACGAGCCGCCGCCCTGGTAGCCGCCGGAGCGCTGGCCCTGGTAACCGCCGCCCTGGTAGCCGCCGGACGAGCCGCCGCCCTGGTAGCCGCCGGAGCGCTGGCCCTGGTAGCCGCCGCCCTGATAGCCGCCGGACGAGCCGCCGCCTTGGTAGCCGCCCGACGAGCCGCCGCCCTGGTAGCCGCCGGAGCGCTGGCCCTGGTAGCCGCCGGACGAGCCGGACGGGCCGCGGTAGCCGCCCACCCTGCCTACGACGCGCGGGCCGGTGCCCGCGGGCCTCGTGGTCCGCAGGTTGGTCGACGACGGATCGGACGGCCTAGGCCTATCCTGAGGCGCGGCGGGCCTGGGAGCCTCGGCCGGCTGCTGGGCCGACGGCGCGGGGGTCGGGGCGGCCGACTGAGCCTGGTCGTCGGCCTTATCCTGATGATGGGCGACGACCCTGGCCGCGGGCTTCCGTACCGGAGCCTGGCCGGCGGCCGGCGCGGAAGGAGCCGGCGCGGCCGGCTTCTTCTTGACGACGACGACCTTGCGCTTCTCCGCAGGAGTCGCGGGAGCCGGCTCGGCCGTCTCCTCCGCGGGTCTGGGCTTAGCCTGCTTGATGAGGACGGGCTTGGGTTTATTCTCGTTATTATCGGACATAGCTCACCTTCAAGATTCCTGGTCTTCCGCTTCCGCTTCCGCTTCGGCGTCCTCGTCCTCGTACTCGAACGAGAGCGCTACGCCGCACTGCGGGCAATGGGTCATATCCGGCGTTATGACCGCGTGGCAATCCGGGCACTCGTACGTCTCCTGCTCGACGTCCTCCTGCTCGGCCGAAGGCGGCTCCGCCTCCGCCGGTACGGCGCTCTCCTCGATCTCTTCCTCGATGACCTCGACGTTCTCGTCTATGACCGCCCGCAGGGCCGAGAGGCCTTCCGGATCGACGCCGTCTATGGCGAGCAGCTCGTCTTCCGGCCTGGAAAGGAAGTCCTCGATCATCTCTATCCCGGCGCCCGCGAGGGCGGCGACCAGGCCGGGGTCGAGGCCCGGCAGCTCGTCCAGCCTGAGGATCTCCTCCTCGTCGCCGAACAGGCTCGAGGCGGCGCGCCTGGCCTCGCTCGAGAGGTCGAGCTCCCTGAACTGCTCCTCGGTCTTGACGTCGATGCTCCAGTCGCAAAGCCGGTTGGCGAGGCGTACGTTCAGGCCCTGCTTGCCGATGGCCACCGACAGCTGGCTCTCGTCGACCACGGCGAGGGCGGTATGCCTCGCCTCGTCGATGATATAGACCTCGCGCACGTCCGCCGGGGACAGCGCGTTCTTGATGAAGCGGCGCGGGTCGATCTCGTACTTGAGCACGTCGATCTTCTCGCCCTCGAGCTCGCGTATGATGCTCTGGATGCGTATGCCCTTGAGGCCGACGCAGGCGCCGACGGGGTCGACGTCGTCGCGCTTCGAGTACACCGCGATCTTGGTGCGGTAGCCGGGCTCGCGCACTATCTTGAAGACCTCGATGGTCTTGTCGTAGACCTCCGGGACCTCGAGCTCGAGTATCTTCTGGACGAACTCGGGGTGGGTGCGCGACAGCACTATCTGCGGCCCGTTCTTGCTGACCTCGGCGATCAGCGCCTTGATGCGCTCGCCCGGCTGGTAGGTCTCGCGCGGCGACTGGAATTTCTTCGGGAAGAAGCCCTCGACGCGGCCGAGGTCGACGAAGATGTTCCCGCCCTTCTCGCGCTGGTAGTAGCCGATGATGATCTCGCCCTGCTTGGCCTTGTACTCGGCGTACAGGGTGTCGCGGGAGATCTCGCGGAGCGACTGCCGGGTCGTCTGCTTGGCGAGCATCACCTCCTGCAGGTCGAATTCCCTCGGGTCTATCGGGATCTCGAGGATGTCGCCGAGCTCGGCGCCGTCGACCATCTCCTTGGCCTCGTCTAGCGATATCTCGAGGACCGGGTCGTCGAGCTCGTCGACGATGGTGCGCTTGGCTAGGATCTCGACGCCCTCGTACTCGCCGGTGAAGCGGACGACGGCGTTCTCCGCGGTGCCGTAGCGCTTCTTGTACGCCGCCAGCAGAGCGTCCTCTATCGTCTTGAGGACGAGATCCTCCGAGATGCCCTTTTCATATATGAGCTGGCGAATCGCTTCTGCCAAATCTGAGGCCATGGCTTACCTACCCTCCTGGGAATAATCGAGCTTACCTTTTCGGATGCTTGCTATAGCGATTGAACGATCCCCGCCGGCGGTCGATACGACGACCGTCTCGCCGTCCGAGGACGCGATGCGCCCCTCGACGACGTCCTCGTCCTCGAGGAACAGCCGAACGCCCCGACCGGCGAATATCGCGTACTCGGCCGGGGAGCGGATTACGCGGTCGACGCCCGGGGAGGCGGTCTCCAGCTGGAAATCGTCGGTACCGAGCAGGACCTCCAGGCGAGCCTGGATGAGACGGTGCGCCGCGGAGCACTCGTCTATGCCGGTGCCGGCCGGCTTATATACTACGGCCGACGCCTTTTCCCCGCCGCGTTTTCCGCTCAGGTGCAATTCGACCAGCTCGACGCCAATCCCCGAGAGGAGAGAGGCTATATCATTGTAGAGTTCTATTGACTCCGTCATACACCTATAAAAAAAGAGCCGTGGGAACGACTCTTCTTACATTCATTAAGAAAAACCATGTCTATAGTCATCATAGCCTTCGCGGCACGCTAAGTCAATATGCCGTCGACACCTCGTCATCGCCGCAGGTCAGTCGGCGGCGATGACGAGGGCGTCGACGCGCGCGGCCCCGGCGGCCTTGAGCGCGTCGGCGCAGGCCGACAGGGTCGCCCCGGTCGTCAGCACGTCGTCGAGCAGGACCGGCTCGAGCGGCGACGTCGCCCCGCGCCGCAACGAGACGGCGCCGCGCATATTAGCCGCGCGCGCCTCGAGGCCGAGGCTCTTCTGCTGGGGGCCGCCGGCGCGCCTGAGCACCCTGACCACGACGATCCCGTAGCGCCTCTCCAGGATCCCTGCGACGCGCTCGACCTGGTCCCAGCCGTCCCGCCGTATCTTGCCGGGCCTCGGCGGCACCGGGACGACCGCTCGCCCGGCGAAGCGCTCCGACAGGGCGGCGGCCAGGGCCCCGGCGAAGAACGACGCCAGGCTCGTGCGCCCCGCCTTGTACGACAGCAGCGCGGCCCGGGCGTCCCCGGAATAGCGCAGGAGCGGCAGGGCCGAATCGAATCGGTAACCGGCCGTCCGGCAGCGCATGCAGGGGCCGATCTCCGAGAAGGCGGCCTTGCCGCAGACCGGGCAACGCGCGCTCGCGCGGCCCGACGGCGGCGCTAGACCCGCCGACTCGAGCGCCTCGTCGAGGAGCGGTCCCGCGCATCCGGCGCAAAGCGGATAGCGGCCGTCGGGCTCGACCGGAAGTCCGCAGACGACGCAGCGCATCGGCGCGAATGCCGAGACGGCTCGCCGAAGCCCTCGAAGAGGAGCTCGAAGAGGAGCATGCCCAGCTCGATTCGATCGTACCATGGCTACAGAACGCCGCGGCGATTCGCGGCGCTTGCTCCCGTTCTTGCTCCCGTTCCGGCTCCCGTTGAGCGAGCTCAGCGCCCCCGCAACGCCTTCTGGGCAGCGGCTAGCCTCGAGAGGGCCTCGATCGGCGTGATCCGGTCCAGGTCGAGCGATCGCAGCTCGTCGAGCACGAGCTCCTCGACCGAGAAGAGCCCGCCGGCCTCCGGCTCCCTCGGGGGCTCGGCGCCGCCGGCCTCGGGGATATCGTCGACGGCGAGCCTGGCCTCGCCCGCCTCGAGCGACGCCTTGATCTGCATGGCCCTGGCGACGACGGCGAGCGGCACCCCGGCGAGCCTGGCCACGTGGATACCGTACGACCCGGTCGCCGCCCCGGGCCGGATACGCTTTAGGAAGACCACCTCGCCCTCGCGCTCCTCGACGGCCATCGACAGGTCGACGAGGCGCTCGTGCCTGAGGGCCGTCAGCTCGTGGTAATGCGTGGCGAACAGGGTCCTCGAGCGGCACGAGTCGAGGACGTACTCGCTGACGGCCCAGGCTATCGACAGGCCGTCCAGCGTGCCGGTGCCGCGCCCTACCTCGTCCATCACGACGAGGCTACGCGCGCCGGCGTTGTTCAGTATGCTCGCGGTCTCGTGCATTTCCAACAGGAAGGTCGACTCTCCCCTGGCCAGGTTGTCCTGGGCGCCGACTCGGCAGAAGATCCTGTCGACGACGCCTATCCTGGCGGACGCCGCCGGTACGAAGGAGCCGGCCTGCGCGAGCAGGGCGATGAGCGCGTTCTGCCTGAGGAACGTCGACTTGCCGGCCATGTTCGGGCCGGTGATCAGGGCGAAGCCGGTCCCGTCGCCGTCGAGGCCCAGGTCGTTCGGCACGAATTCGCCGGTGGGCAGGTGAGCCTCGACGACCGGATGCCGGCCGCCCCGGACCTCGAGCGCCAGCGACTCGTCGACGACCGGACGCACGTAGCCCCGGGACGTCGCCGTCCAGGCGAACGACGCGGCGCAGTCCAGCTCGGCCAGCTCGGCCGCCGTCCCGAACAGCAGCGGCGCCGACGCCTTGAGCTCCCCGCACAGCGCGGCGTAGAGCGAACGCTCCAGCTCGACGATGCGCTCCGCCGCGCCGTGGATATCCGACTCGAGCCGGCCGAGCCGCTCGGTGGTGAAGCGCTCGGTGTTCGTCGTCGACTGCCGCCGTATGAAATGCGCCGGGGCCGACTGGGCCGCCCCCTTGGACAGCTCCAGGTAGTAGCCGATGATCTTGTTGTACCTGACGCGCAGCCCGGACAGGCCCGAGGCCCGCCGCTCCTCCTCGAGGTAGGCCTCGAGCACGCCGTGGGCGTCCGCCCGGAGCGAGCGCAGCCCGTCGAGCTCGTCGCTCCAGCCTTCCCTGATCACGGAACCGTCGGCCGGCGACATGGCCGGGTCGTCGACCACCGCGCGCCCTATGGCGTCGGCGAAGGCCGCGACCGCTTCCCGGTCACCCGGGTCGGCGAGCGTCGACAGGGCGGCCGGGGCGGCCGCCGGCAGGGCCGAGCCGACCGACAGCGCCGCGCGGGCCGTGTCCCTGAGCGCGACGAGGTCCTTCGGGGAGGCCCGGTCCATCGCCAGCCGCGAGGCCAGGCGCTCGAGGTCGCGGCACGAGCCGAGTATCGCCCGCACGCGCTCGAGCGAGCGCTGGTCGCGGTACAGCGCGTCCACCGCGTCGAGCCTATCGTTGACCGCGGCCGCCGACCGGAGCGGTCGCTGCAGCCTCGAGCGGAGCGCCCGCGCGCCCATCGCCGTCTTCGTATGGTTGACGACGCTGTACAGCGAGAACGCCGCGCCGCCGTCGCGCAGGTTCCGCTCTATCTCGAGGTTCTTCTGGCTCGACTCGTCTATCGCGACGAATTCGGCGTCGTCGCAGCCGCCGAGGGCCCTGAACTGAGACAGGCGGGCCTTGACCGAATCGCGCAGGTACTCGAGTAGGGCGCCCGCCGCCGCCAGCGCGGGGTCGCCGTCGTCGAAGCCGAAGCCCTTCATGCTGCTCGTGCCGAAATGCCCGAGCAGGGCCGCCCTGCCCTGCTCGAGCGAGAAGGTCCAGTCGGGGAAACGGTTCAGCACGATCGACGGGCGCTCGGACAGCGCGCGCGCCACGTCGCCGTCGTCGAGCGTCGACTCCCTGACCAGGACCTCGCGCGGCGACAGCCTGAACAGCTCCCTGCGCAGCCGCTCCGGATCGGCCCGCCCGAACGACCCGGCCCCGAACTCGCCGGTCGACGCGTCCGCCCAGGCGATGGCCATATCGTCGCCGAAGGCGCCTATCGCGACGATGTAGTTGTTCGACCCCGACTCGAGATAGTCGTCGTCGACGACGCTACCCGGCGTGACCACCTCTACGACGCCGCGCTCGATGACGCCCTTGCCCTTGCCCGGAGCGCTCAGCTGCTCGCAGACGGCTATCTTCTTGCCGGCCCGGAGCAGCCTGGCTATGTAGCCGCGCGCCGCGTGATGGGGGATCCCGCACATCGGGGCTTCCTGGCGATGCGTCAGCGTCAGCCCGAGCAGCGAGCTCGCCTCGATCGCGTCGCCGTAGAACATCTCGTAGAAGTCGCCGAGCCTGAAGAAGAGTATCTCGTCCCTATGGAGGGCCTTGATGCGTTCGTATTGCTCGAGGAGCGGTACCTGTTCGGCCATGGCGTTGCATTATAGGGTAACTTGGACTACGATACAATCGAGGCGGACATTCTAGGCGTAGAGGCCGCGCCATCTTCATCGTTGCGAGGTCGTCGTGGAAGAGGTCCTTTTCATCAAGGAGACGAACAACCGCGTCTTTATCCGGGCGCAGGGCCATATAACGGCGAACGCGTGCCCCGAGCTCAAGGCGCGCGTGTTCGACCGGCTCGACGCCAAGCCGGCGGTCGAGGACGTGATCATCGACCTTTCGTCGTGCGAGTACATGGATTCGACCTTCATGGGGCTGATCGTCGGCTTCAACAAGCGCTTCATGCGCTTCTCGGAGCGGCCGATACGGCTGGCCGGCCTGAACGAGACCTGCATGAAGCTCCTCAAGACGATAGGGATCGTCAGGCTCGTGTCGATAGAGAACGAGGTGCCCGCCTTCCCCGAGCCTCTCGAGAGGCTCGGCGCCGAGTCCAAGGCCGGCGCCGGACTCGTGCTCAGGGCCCACGAGGAGCTGATGGAGCTGTCCGAGGAGAACGAGCGCCGCTTCTCCGCGCTGCGCGACGTCCTCAAGGACGCCGCGGAGGCGGAGAAGCGGGACTGACGGCCGCTTCTCAGGCGCCCAGGAGCGCCTGTATCACCTTGTCGGTGATGTCTATCATCGGGCTGAACCAGATCACCGACGATCCGACGTCCGAGGCGTCCCTGGAGCTGATGACCAGCGAGAAGCCCTCGGCCTCCGAGATGGACTGCACGGTCCTATAGAGCATCTGCACGAACGCGTCGCCCTTGGTCATGCTCTCGGCCTTGGCGTCGAGGTCGGCCTGCTTGATCTTGACGAAATCCGACAGGAACTGGGCCTTGCGGTATAGCTCCTCGTCGAAGGCCTTGAGCGTGGCCGCGTCGGCGGTCGGCAGGAGCTCGAGCCTGCGCTTCTGCAGCTCCTTGATCTCCTCGCTCAGGCGCTTGATCTCCTCGTTGACCCTGGCCTTCTCCTCCTCCAGAGCCCGCACCGCCTGCGAGTCCTTGTAATAGGTCGTATAGACCTTCTGGAGGTCTATGACCGCCACGCGCGTGATCTGCTGGCCGAAGGCCTGGGCGCATAGCGCCAGCAACGCGAAGCCGATTACTATCCTCTTCTTCATTTCGTACTCCCCGCTATGCGCGTCAATCGAGGCTCGTCGTCACGCTGAGGACGAACTGCCAGTCCTCGTCGGACGACCAGGCGAAGCCGTCGTCGTAGATGAATTTCTTCGCGAAGTAGACCCTGAACGGGAACTGCAGGATGATGAAGCGCAGGCCGAAGCCGGCGCTGAAGGCGAAGTTCCCGAGCCCGAGCTCGGACAGGGTCCCGCCGTAGGCCGCGGTGCCCGAGTCGACGCCGGCCACGTCGAGGAGGCCGCTCTCGGTCGACAGCATCGCGGCGCTCAGGAAGCCGTCGAGCGACAGCACGCTCGGCACGACCGGCATCCGGAACTCGATCCAGTTATCCCAGAGCGCCGTGCCGTAGTACGAGGAGAGCGACGACCAGCCGCGGCCGACGAAGGTGCCGTCGATGTTCAGCTTCTTCGAGTCCGAGGCGACGAGGCCGTCGTCGTACCAGGGCTGGGCGAGGAGCGCCGAGAACTTGGAATGGGCGCCGAGCACGCCCTTGAACGAGTAGCTCTCGGTTATGGGCAGGTCGAACAGGGTGACGAAGGCGTCGGCGCGGGTATCGCTGCGCAGGAAGTGGTTTATCTCGCCCGAGAACCAGCCGGTCAGGCCGAGGCGCTGGCTGGCGTAGTAGCCGCTCGACGGGTCGTACCACAGGTCGAGCTTGTTCAGGTAGGCCCGGCCGTAGATCGTGTTGGAGAACAGCCAGGTATCGAGGTTCTCGGAGATGGTCGAGTCGTAGGGCCGGTACAGGTCGGAGTCGTAGGTCTTCATGCCCAGCTCGTGGGTGACGCCCGGCACGACGCCGACGGTACCCAGCCTGGTATTCCAACGATATCCGCTCGAGTAGCCGAGGCTGAAGGTCCAGGTATCGTAGGTCATCTTATATTCGTCGGGCACGAGCTTGCCCGCGGCCACGTACTCCTCGTAGCTGTTGTACGGGTCGGGCACCCTCGTCGGGTCGCCGTACGGGAAGATCACCCCGGTGGAGTCCTGGGCCGCCTCGAGGTGCTCGTGCTCGAACGCGAATTCGACCGAGCCCGACAGGCGCCTGCCGAACAGCCAGTCGTCGCCGAACGAGAAGGTCAGGTCCTGCGAGTCGACGGCCAGGTTGGTCTCGAGCGATATGGTCTGCCCGTTGCCGAGGAAGTTGATGTCGCTCCAGTTGACCAGGCCGATGATCGGGAACTCGCCGGCGCTCGTGCCCGGGGAGTAGGTCATGCCGAACTGCACCGACGCGGTGCTCTGCTCCTCGACGCTGATGATCAGGTCGACGAAGAGGTCCTGGCTGCCCTGCTCGTACTCGGGCGCGATCGACGAGAAATACTGGGTATTGTACAGGTTGCGCAGGCTCTCGAGCACCTTGGCCTTGGAGAACACGTCGCCGGACTCGAACGGCACGAGCCTGCGCAGCACGAATTCCTTGGTCTTGACGTTGCCGCGGAAGATCACGTCCTCGATGTGGGCCTGCGGCTTCTCGTCGATCACGAGCGTGTACGCGATGGAGCCGACCTCCTCGTCGCGGGTCTCGGCGAGCCTGAAGCCGTTGAAGATATAGCCGTTCTCGAAGTAGAGGTCGGCGGCGCGCGACTGGTCCTGCAGCAGGCGCTCGTAGTTGAGCACGGCGCCCGGCTGCTGCCGCACGAGGGCGCCGAGCTGCTCGCTCGTGTACAGCGTGTTACCCGAGAAGCCCATGCCGCCGTAGGTGTAGCGGCGCCCCTCGTCGATAACGAAGGTCAGGGTAAGGCGCATCGCGCCCTTCTCGCTCGCCGCCGACTCGCGCCGCACGTCGGAGACCCTGGCGTCCACGTAGCCGCGCTTCTTATAGAAGGCCTCGATCGCCCTGCGGCTCTCGTCGAGCTTGCCCTCGCTGAACTGGCCGCTCTGGAACAGGCCCTTCTCCTTGAGCGTTATCTCGCCCTTGAGCGACGACTCGGAGACGGCCCCGATCCCCTCGAACCTGATAGCCTCGACGATGTTCTGGACGCCCTCGTCGACGGTGAACGTCACCGCGACGCCGCCGTCGGCCAGCGTCGAGCTGGCGGCCGTCACCTTGATCTCGGGGAACCCCTTGTCCTGGTACAGCCGTCGCAGCGATATCTCGTCCAGCCGCATCCGCGACGGGTTGAAGATGGTCCGCTCCTTGACCGACAGGGCGTCCAGTATCTCCTGGGTGCGTACGCCGGAGTTGCCGACTACCGCGACGCTCGAGACCGCCGGCTTCTCCTTGACCTTGAACAGGATGATGACCGCCGTGGAGGCCTGGTCGGAAGGCACGGCCTCGGGGGCCACCTCGTCGAAGAAGTCGGTCTCGTAGACCCTGGCGAGCAGGTTCGTCCATAGCTGGTCGTCGAACGGCTTGCCCTTGAATTCCTTGACGATGGGCTCGAGGTCCTTCATCGGGACGACGACGAGCCCGTCGAACCTGATATCCTTGATCGTCTTGCCGACGTACCAGTCCGGTTCCGCCTGGGCGAACGCTACGGCGCCGAGCGCCAGCAGAGCGAGAGAAGCTATGAAACGCTTCATGTCGATGGCCTTCCTCATTGTAGGGGGATTCTCCACAGGAACGAAAATGATTGATCCTCTATGAAAAGCGAGTCCGGATGCTCCGGCTCGATGCTCCAGTTCAACGTGAAATGCGGCGCCACCCATTCGAGGCTGAACTCGGAGTCTAGACTCAAGGCGGCGCTCGATGCAAGCGGATCGGCGACGAGGGACAGGGCCAGCTGGGCGAACAGCTTGTCGCCTATGTACTTGCCGCCGACTATGGCGGTCTCGTCGAGGTAGTCGGCCAGGCTCGAGGCGCCCGCCGAGCCGGAGAGCCCGGAGACGTCGTAGAGCCAGCGCTGGAAGACCTGGGAGCGGACGACGAACAGGTCCAGGCCCAGGATGCCGTGCAGGTTCCGCTCGAGCACCGACATGACGTTCAGCTGGGGGATGAGGTCGCTGTTCTCGAAGACGAAGCGGCCCAGGTCGACCTCCCCGTCCTCGGCGCCTATCAGGTTCTGCCCGAGCATCTGCTGGATCTTGTCCTCGGCCATGCTCGGGGACGACGACAGCGTGAACGCGAGCCCCGACAGCCTGCTGTCGACGGCCCGCAGCGTGACGAGCACGGGTCCGGTCTCGGAGCTGGTCCTCGTCTCGGCCTCGACGTTGATCAGCGGGTCGAACTGCTCAGCGTCCTCGTCGAAGTCTATCGTCGCGTGCTTGAGGTAGAAGTTGCGCTGTATATAGAAGACCGAGCCTCCGCGCAGCACGGCCTGGCCCTTGAGGTTGAATTCGCCGAGGGCCGCGTCGAAGTCGACCGAGAGCCGGCTCGACGGGTCCGTCAGGCCGTAGATAATCGGCAGGCGCTGGTCGGGGAAGTAGACGCGCACGGCCTTGCCGAAGGATATGTCCAGGGCGCCGGTGAATTCGATCGGCTCGACGGGCTCGGCTCCCCGGGCCGCGGCCTGCCTGCCCCCGCTGACGACGCCGGGCGTGATCACGACGTCGCCGGAGGCCAGCGCGATGGAACCGGTCATGCGCGACCGGTCGCGGTTGGCGTCGATGACCAGCTCCGGCCTGGCGAGGCCGTCGATGTCCAGGCCGAGCAGCCTGGTCGAGACCGGCACGAGCCCCAGGCCCGAGCTCGAGACGGTCAGGTGCACGTCGTCGGGTATGCCCTGGTTCAGGATGCCCTCGAGGGCGACGGTCAGGACCGCGTCGCCGCAGGGCACGTCGGTCTGCAGCGTCTCCATGGTCCGGCCGGTGAAGAACAGCGGCGCGTCGAGCGGGCCTATGGGCTCCGGCACGTAGTCGGGCAGCGACAGGTAGAAGTCCTCGAGCTCGAAGGAGCCCTCGACCGACGGGTCGACGGCCTTGCCGCGTATCGTGACGGCCCCTCGGGCGACGCCGGAGTCGGCCTCGAGCATCGGTAGCCCTATCAGCGTGAACAGGAACGGCAGGTCGACGACGGCGTCGCGCACCTCGACGTTGATCGCGCCGTCGGATAGGGCGCCGACCGCCTCGAGCGATACCGGCATGGACCGGTCGAGGCTCGCTCGGAGCTCGCCGGAAGCGCCGAGCGAGGCCTCGAGCTCGCCGGATGGACCCATCGACAGGCTAGCGTCGCCTTCGCGCAGGCCGAGCGAGAACGGTACGTCGCCGATGTCGCCGCCGGTCCATGAGGCCCCGGACAGCTCGCCCGCGACCCTATAATCGCTGAACGGCGACGCGGGCCCCGCGCCATCGGTCGAAGTCGGTTCGTCGCCTCCGACGTCGCCGGAGGCGCCGCCAACGGCGACGCCAGAGGCGATGAGCCTGCCGGTCAGCCTGTTCCGCCCCATGGCCAGCTCTACGTCCGCCGACAGCGAGGCCGCGGCGTCGCGTACGCCGTAGCTGAGCGTTAATCCGGAGACCGATTGATCGCCGAGGCGAGCGCGCGAATCGACCAAGCTGAGCACTCCCTTCTCGAAGGTCCCTGAGCCCGCCGCGAACGGCAGGTTATCTGCGCGCTGACCGCCGTTCACGGTAAAGCTGAAACGGGCGGACGGATCGCGTATCGAGCCGCCTATCCTGGCGTCGGCGTCCACGACGCCGCGCAGCCAGGGCAGGTACAGCCTGGCGAGCGGAGCCTTCCGCGTCGATACCGCCGCGTCGACCGTCCCGTCGCCGGGGCCGCCGCTCGCGTACTCGCCGTCGAGCGCGTAGTACTCGCCGGCGGGACCGGCCAGTCTCGCGTTGCCCGACACTCGAAAACCGCCTGACAGGTTCCAGGTTACGGAGGCCGAGCCGGCGAGCGACGAGACGGCGTCCCGATAGCCGAGCGAGCCGACGCGGCCGCCGGATTCGTCGAAGGCCCCGGCCAGCGAGACCGACGGCAGGCGCGAGGCCGAGCCGTAGGGCTGCTCGAGCGACAGCGACCCGAAGACGAGGTCCCAGTCGTCGGTCGACGAGAAGCGGCCGTCGGCCTCGGCCGACAGGAAGGATACCGTCCCGAGCAGCGGTATGGGCATCCGGTCGATCTCGAGGCTCGAGACGAACTCTCCGTCGCGGCCGCCGCCGACGAAGCGCAGGCCGTAGTCGCCTGATACGACGACGGCCCCGTCGGCCATGCCGCCGGAGAGCGCGTACGGCACGTCCTGCACGCTGACGTCGGCTGAGAACGACGGCCCGGCCTGGCCGCCGTACTCGAGCGAGGCCGAGCCCCTGACCGAGTAGCCGCCGACCGTCGCGTCGATCGACGAGATCCGCAGGCCGTCGAGCCCGCCCGAGAAGCCGAGCATGCCGAAGCCGTCGATGGCGCCGTCGTAGACGACGAGCAGGCCGGACGAGTTGTAGGACAGCCCGGACAGGTCGCTGAACAGCGACAGCTCGCCCCCGAGGCTGAGCGGCGCCAGCGCGGCGCCGGCCCCTTCGCCGACCAGGGCGGCCAGCAGGCCCGGGAAGGCGTCGAGCGACAGGGTGCCGACGCGGGCGACCGCCTCGAGGTACGGCTCGTCGCCGAGCGACGCGGAGCCCTCGACGGTCAGCCTCGAGGCGGCTCGCGCCGACGACGCCTCGAAGGCGCCGGCGGGCTCGGCGGGCTCGGTCATGTAGTCGCCTTCGGCCGAGGCTCGAGCCGGCAGCGCCGCGTCGAGGTAGAACGACGCCTGGATAGGCGCCCCGGACGGCGAAGACAGCTCGAGCGAGACGGTCGCGTCGCCTATGGTCGCGTCGGCGGCGCGTATCGCCGGCGCGTACGCGAACCATGAATGCCCCGCGCCCGACAGCTCGAAATCGGCCGCCGCCTCGATGCCAGGCTTGAGCGCGTACGAGACCGACAGCCGGCCGTCGGCGCTCAGCCGCCCGAGCGACAGCTCGCCGGAGAAAGCCGCGTCGACCGCGCCGTTACGCAGCGAGGCGGAACGCACGCGCAGCGCGTCCCAGCCGCCCGAGGCCGACAGCGAGGCCCGCGGCCGTCCTCCCGGCAACGCGAGCGGGATGACGCCGCTCAGGTCGGCCGAGACGCTCGTGCCCTCGGCGCTCAGGTCGCTCGTAGCCCGGAGCGAGCCCGAGTACGACGACTCGAGCCATGGCAGGGCGCCCGACAGGCGTCCCGCCGGACGGAACAGCGTCGCCGGCGACCAGCGCGATACGGCCATGTCGACGCTCGCCAGACCCGTGGACGGGTTCCAGTCGAAACGCAGCCGCTCTATGCCGGCGCCCGGCTCGACGCTCGCGCGGAGGCCCCCGTCGTCGAGCCTGGCGTCTATCCTCGTGCGCGATAGCCGGCCCAGGTCGCTGTCGCCGGCTATCACGGCGGCGAGGCTCGCCTCGAATCCGGAGCCGGTCCCTGCGGGGGTCCGTAACGCGGCGGTGCACGAGAACGGCAGCTCGACGCTCGTCGCCAGGTACCTCCCGCTCGGGTCGGACGCGCGGACCGAGCCGGCGGCGCTCGCCCGGAAGGAATCCGGGCCGGCTATCAGCAGGTCGGCGGCCCGGAGCGCCAGGACCGCCGTCGCGCCGTCGCCGAGGTCGAGGCTCAGCTCCAGCCTCCGCAGCTCGACCGCGAGGCCGGCCGTCTCGTCCTCGGACGGGGCGCCGGTTCCGGGCAGGGCGGACCGTATCCGCTCGACGAGGGCCAGTGCGTCGCCGAGCTCGGCAGCCATCGATACGCCGTCTACGCGCAGGCCGATCGGCTCGAAGCGGCCGCGGAGCAGCGCGCCGAGCCCGTAGCGCAGCTCGAGCTTCCGCGCCCGAGCGACGACGGCCTCGCCGCCGCGCAGCTCGACGCCCCTCAGCTCGATCGAGCCGAGCAAGCGCGGCGAGGCGGCCCGGTACGAGGCCGATAGCCCGAGCCCGCCGAGGGCCGAGGCGGCCTCCCGCTCTATCAGCGCCGCGGCCGCCGACTCCATCCGCCCGAGCAGCGGCGGGGCGACGACGGCCCAGGCCGCGGACACGGCTAGTACGACGATGGCGGCTATGACGATGGGCGCCGGGGCTCGAGGCTTCACGACGTCAACAGTACCACAGCGCCGGGCCTTGCGCCATATCGCGCCTCGAGGCTATGCTCCATCCTCGATGCAGCGGAATAGAACCATAGTCGAGGGCTTCGTCGCGCTCGAGGGCATAGACGGCACCGGAACCACCACCCAGCTCAGGCGCCTCTCCGCCAGGCTCGGGGCCGAGGGCGTCGCCTGCTCGGCCGATTGCGAGCCGACCCCCGGCCCGGTCGGGCGCCTGATCAGGCAGGCGCTGTCGGGCGCCTTCGACGCGCGGCCCGAGACCGTGGCCCGCCTGTTCGCGGCCGACCGCGGCGAGCACCTGTACGGCCCCGGCGGGATACTCGAGCGGACCGCGGCCGGGACCCTCGTCGTCAGCGACCGCTACCTCTTCTCGTCGCTCGCCTACCAGGGCCTGACCTGCGGGCCCGAGCTGCCCGCCGAGCTCAACGCGCCGTTCCCGCTGCCGCAGCTGCTCCTGTTCTTCGAGCTCGACCCGGAGCTGGCCGCCGGCCGCATGGCGAGCCGCGACTCCCTCGAGATCTACGAGAACCTCGAGTTCCAGCGCCGCGTCGACGCCGCCTACCGCGCGGTCGTCTCGTCCTTCGAGGGCTCGGGGATGGCCGTCGTCAGGGTAGACGCCGCCGCGTCGCCCGACGAGGTCGAGGCGGCGGTCTGGTCGGCGATCGAGCCTATATCGAAGGGCCGGGCGCGCCGATACTCGTAATGGATGAAACGAACGATCGCCCTCGCGCTGGTGCTCATCTTCTCGTCGCTGTCGCTGTCGGGCTATCCCGTATACTTCAAGGAACAGTACTACAAGCTCTACCACGCCCACTACATCCAGTATCCCGATGACACGATCGAGAATATCTACTGGCTCGAGCAGGCCAGGAACGCCGACTTCTGCAACCCGCTCTACGCGCTGTCCAAGATCGAGGACGAGCGCCAGTGGGAGAAGTACCGCTACCTGTTCAACATGCACATCGAGCTCAAGATGATAGAGCAGCACCTGTACCTCGGCTCCAAGTTCGACAAGCGCGTCGCGTACTTCTATAACGCCCCGTGGAAGCGGGAGAACCTCGAGAGCCTGGCCACGGCCGAGACCGCCTACAAGGCGGCCCTCGCCTACTGGCCGTCGGCCAAGGCCTGGGCCGAGAAGGCGTCGGGCATACGCTTCATGTATCTGACGGACGTCCAGGCCTGGGAGGACGAGGCCTACCGCATCGCCGACGGCAGCCTGGACTACGGCCGCATAATAGAGCGCGAGCTCGAGCGCCTCGCGGCGGTCAGGGCCGCGTTCGAGGCGATGGACGAGGCCGGCTATTGATCTCCGATAGGCCCGCCCTCCTCGTCACCGGCGGCGACGCCCCGCCGTTCTCCGCCCTGTCGGGCCGCCTCGGCGAGTTCGCGTTCATCTGCGCGGCCGACTCCGGCCTCGACACGCTGCGTTCCTGGGGCCTCAAGGCCGACCTGGCCGTGGGCGACATGGACTCGCTGGCCGACCG
>QKAK01000102.1 GCA_003247225.1 Spirochaetota bacterium
AGTACGCCTACCTGGTATCGTACTCGGGCATGCGCTTCGGCGCGGCGCTGTCCGCGGACGGGACGACCCTGTACTGCGCGATCGACGCGCCTACCGGCGGGTGGGTCGCCGTAGGGCTCGGCTCGCTCAGGATGGACGGCGCGTACCTGGTCCTCGCCAGCGACGCCGCCGGTACCGTCGCGATCAGCGAGGAGACCGGGAGGGGCCATTCCCATAAGGCGAGCGGGACGAGGAAACTGATCGCCGCGGCGGCGCGGGAGTCGGGAGGCAGGACGACGCTCGAATTCTCGGTCCCGGCGGCAGGGTTCATAGAAGGTCCCGCCCTCGAGGCGATGATCGCCTACGGTAGGAAGGACGCCTTCGCGTCGATGCACGCCGCCTTCGGCGCTGTCTCGATCCCCGTGGACCGATAGCCTCGCCCGGGCGGGGGGCGGCTCGGGAGGCTATATCGCCAGCGGCCGCAGCTTCCCTGGCGCGGCTTCCCGGATCAGCGCCCTCGCGAGGGCCAGTACCGGGTCGACGAGCGGCGCGCCGAGGAGATCCGTCCCGCCGAGCGCGAGCGGCAGCTCGGTGCACGCGAGGATGACGGCCTCGGCGCCGGCCCTGACGAGCTCGGCGGCCATGGCCGATACCGTCTCGGCCGCCCGCGCCGTTACCGGGCTCGCGGCCTTGATGCCCCATTCCCTATCGTAGATGGCCCCGTGGAGCAGCTCCTGGCTATCCTCTGAGACGTAGACGGCCTCGTAGCCGGCCCGCGCGAGCAGGTCGGTATAGACCGCCGAGCGCCTGGTGCCGGTCGTCGACAGCACGCCGACGTACCCGCCGCGGCCCGCTCGAGGAAGACGGGCCTCGAGGAGACGTACCGTCTCCTCGAGCATGTGGACGATCCGTATGCCCGGCGCCCTGGCGCGCGCCTCGGCGACGAAGCGATCGAAGATGGCGGGAGCGTGGAAGGTGTTGCACGGCACGCCGCCGACCGCGGGGCGGTCGCGGAGCGCCCGGGCCGCGTCCTCGAATACCGCGGCCATGCCGGTCGCCGGGTCGGCCGTAGGAGCCTCGCCGCGGGCCAGGGCCAGGAGGTAGGCCGTCCTGTCGGGCACTTCGGCGGAGCGTGAATAGTGGTACACCGACAGGTGGGACTGGTCGCTGCCGTCGGTCAGGGTATTCTCGACGATCTTCGCGTGCAGCGCCACGCCGGCCATCGGCCCCACCCCGCCGCCTATGACTACGGCTTTCTCCGATCCCATGGCCGCCCCCGATCCCATAGTAGCCCCCGATCCCGTAGCCGGCTCCAAGAAAAGCCGGGCGCCCCGTTCGGGCGCCCGGCTACTATACGACTCCTAGCGACTCAGCGGAAGGCGCTTACTTGCCCCACTTGGCCAGGTCGAGCTCTTTCTCGCTCTTGGCGACGATGGCCGTGCCGGTGATGTCGCCGGCGACGTTCAGCGCGGTACGGCCCATGTCGAGCAGGGCGTCGATGCCGAGTATCATCGCGTAGGCGGCGGCGACGGCCGAGCCCTCGGTGACCTTGAGGCCGATCGACTCGAGGACCATCAGCAGCATGATGGCTCCGGCGCCGGGCACGCCCGCCGTGCCGATCGACGCGAGCGTGGCGGTGATGACGACCGTGAGCTGCTGGTTGAAGGTCAGCGGGTTGCCGGTGGCGTAGCCTATGAACATGGCGCAGACGCCGAGGTAGATCGCGGTGCCGTCCATGTTGATCGTCGCGCCGAGCGGCAGGCTGAACGAGCTGATCGTGCGCGGCACGCCGAGGTTCTCCTCGGTGACGCGCAGGGTTATCGGCAGGGTGCCGCCGGACGAGCGGGTGACGAAGGCGGTGATGATCGCCTCGTTCGCGCCCTTCCAGTAGCGGATGAACCCGAGCTTGTTGATCGCCAGGATGCCGCCGTACACGCCGAACAGGTGGACGAGCAGGCCGATGTAGACGGTGAGCGTGACGATCAGGAGGGGACCGATGGCCTTGGGGCCCTGCTGGGCGAAGACGATGGAGATCAGGACGAACACGCCGACGGGCGCGTACTGCATGATGCCGCCGACGATCTTGTACATCGTCTCCGCGGCCGCGTTGCACACGTCGTAGAGCGTATCGGCGCCCTTCGCTATCTTATCGTTCTTCGAGTCCTTGACGAACGAGATGCCGAGGCCGAAGACGACCGCGAAGAAGATGATCGGCAGCACGTCGCCCTTGGTCAGCGACTCGACCGGGTTGGTCGGGACGATGTTGAGCAGGATCTGCGATATCGTCGGGGCGGCGGCGGCCTTGCCGGCCGCTCCGGCGGCGCCGATGATATTGAAGCCGAGGCCCGGCCTGAAGATGTTGGCGAAGACGAGGCCGATGGTCACCGCGAAGGCGCTCGTCAGCAGGTAGTAGACCATGACCTTGACGCCCACCCTGCCGAGGCGGGACGGGGCGATGCTAGCGGCGCCGGTAATCAGCGAGAACAGGATGACCGGCACGACGATCATCTTGAGGAGCCTGATGAATAGGTCGCCGAAGAACTTGATCGCCCCGACGTAGGGGCCGACCGCGTCGGGGAAGAAGCCGAGCACGACGCCGACTATGGCGCCGAGCACGAGACCGATGAGGATGCGCCTGAGGAGATTGGTCTTGAAGTACCAATCGAGCGCGCCCTTCTTCTTGGCGTTTTCTGTAGCCATGGATGCCTCCGGATACGTTTAGTGCGCCCCCGGCAGGGGACGTGGATCGATACGCGCAGTGTAAGCCCTGAATTCGGAACGCGATATTCACCAAAGGGAGTATTTTTCGTATCAGACCAGGTGCTCGTTCAGCGCCTTACGGACTATCTCGGCCTTGGACGACACGTTCAGCTTCTGGTAGATATGGAGCATGTGCTTCTTGGCCGTCGAGCCGGCGATGTGGTGCTTCTCGGCCAGCTCCTTATAGGTCAGCCCGTCGACGATGTCGCGGAGCACCTCGCGCTCCCTGGCGGTCAGGCCGTAGTCGGCCGCGGCGGTCTCGTCGGCGTCGCGCCGCAGCTCGTCGAGGAGGCGCCTGGCTACGGTGGGGCTGATCGGCGAGCCGTCGTCGCGCGCGCTCAGCACCTGCTCGAGCAGAGCCTCGGGGCGCGTGTTCTTGAGCAGGTACCCCCTCGCGCCGGCCCTGAACGCCGCGAGTATGGTGTCGGGCTCCTCGAACACGGTCAGTATCAGCACGACGATATCCGGGCGGGCGGCGCGCAGCTCCCGGGTCGCCTCGATGCCGTCCATGCCGGGCAGGTGGATATCCATTAGCACGATATCGGGGTCGTCCGCAGGAGAGGCTCCCGACAGCCGGTCCAGCAGGTCCTCGGCCCGCTCGAAGCCGCCGGTCACCCTGACGCGGCCGTCTAGCCCGAGCAGGTACGTCAGGCCCTCGCGCACCTCGCGCTGGTCCTCGACTACGGCTATGGTCACGGGCGCGCCCCGCCCGGAGCCGAGGCTCACGACGGCTCCCCCGGCCGCCCGCCGACCGGCACGACGATGCGGTAGCCGGCGCCGGCGCCCTCGGCGGAATCGACGCTCAGCGTCCCGCCCAGCCCCTCCACCCGATACCGTATGTTGCCGAGGCCGGAGCCGGAGGCCTTGGCCCTCGGGTCGAAGCCGACGCCGTCGTCCGAGAACGACAGGTGCAGGGCTCCCCCCTTCAGGTACAGGCGCAGCCTGACCGAGCCGGCCTCGGAATGCTTGAGCGCGTTGCTGACCAGTTCGTCCAGGACGCGCTCCAGTTCGTCGCGCAGCTCGGCGGGCAGCGACTCGATGGCGCGCTTGTCCTTGATCACGCAGTCGTAGGCGATGCCCCGGGCGGCCAGGCGCCGCCGTACGCCGGCGGACACGAGCAGGGTGAACGAGCTTGCGCTCCTATCGTCCTCGCCCATGCCCAGGATCACGCGCTTGAGGCTGTCCACCGCCTGCAGGCAGTTCGACTCGACGCCCTCGAGCATCTCCTTGAGACGGTCGGGGCCGTCCTTGGCCAGGTCCCGGGCCACGCCGTTGCAGAAGAAGATGTTCGTCAGCTTGGCGCCTATCGTATCGTGGAGGTCTCGGTAGATGCGTCGGCGCTCCTCGATCACCTTGAGCCTCGTGTTCTCCCGCTGCAGCCGCCCGAGTTCCGCGGTTCGCAGCCGCACCTTGCCCTCCAGGCTCGACGAGTTCTCCTCGACCGCGTCCAGGAGGCTATTGAACTCGGTGGCGAGCAGCCCGAACTCGTCCGAGCTCGTCACCTGGGCCCTGAGCCCCCTCTGGCCGGCCTCGACGCGGTTGATGACCGACACGATATGGCCGAGCGGGGAGACGATGAGCCTGCCGGATATGCCGGCCAGCGCGGCGACGAGGGCGGCCATGAGCAGCAGCTCGGTCACTCCTATCAGGTTCAGGAGGGCCTTGACCGACTCGCGTATGGGCTCGAGCGGCATCGCGACCACGACGATCCAGCCGAGCCGGTCGACGCGCCGGTAGACGTACTGGGTATCCATGCCGTCGGCCGAGCCTACGAAGGCCCCGGCGTCCGAGGCCAGCGCGTCGCCCGCGGCGAAGCGCTTGAGTATCATGCCCTCGGGCCTGTCGCCGTGGAACTGGCTGGCGATGATCTCCCCGCTGGAGCCTAGCACGACGGCCTTGCCGTCCTTGGGTATCTGGAGGCCGTCGAGCACCGCGGCCAGGCTCGACAGCAGGATGTCCAGGCCGAGCACGCCGGCGAAGGAGCCGTCGTCCCCGGTCACCGGCAGGACGCAGGTGATGCCTATGTCGTCGACGCTGGCGTAGCGGTACGGCGCCGAGATGGAGAAGCCGGCCCTATTGATCGCGTTCAGGTACCAGGGCCGCAGCCTGGGATCGTAGCCGGGCGGGAAGCTCGGCTCGTAGTCGACGAACTCGGCGCCTACGCCCCATTCGTGCATACGGCCGTCGGAGCCGCCGAGGTAGATGGCCCGCAGGTAGCCTCGCCTGGCCAGCACGGACGACACGAACAGGTCGCGCATGCCCGCGCGGTCGGCGTCCCTCACCACGGCGGTCGACGCGAGGCTCCTGGCCAGCGCCTCGAGCTCGGAGAAGAACGCGACGAGCCGCTTGTCGGTCTGGTCGAGTATCAGCTCCGCGGTCTCGTCAGCGGCGTCCAGCGCGTAGCGCTCGAGCATGGTGCGCGTCAAGAGGAAGGCCGACAGCATGAACGCCGCGACCGCCGCCGACACGAGCGCGATGAACTTATGGCTGATCCCCCAGCGCCGCTCTTCCATGCTAGGCGCTCTTGAGCCCCGAGCCGCAGAGCGGCAGCGCCGCGCGCCCGTCGTCGACGCCGCGGGCCTTCCGCTCGAGGTACGCGGCGAGGCAGGCGGCGCTCGTCGTCTCGATATAGAACCCGCGCGCCGCCGCGGCCTCCTTGGCCGGCTTGAGCCCGGCCTCGGGGGCCGTAACGACCTCGCCGCCCAGCTCGCGGACAGCCGTCAGGGCCTGGCCGCCCCGGAGCGGCGCCGCGATGGCGATGCCCTCGGCCTCGGTGCCCTCGTTCCGGACCGGCTCCGCCGCGTTCCGGCCGGCGGCGTACGCCCGGTAGACGGGCGCGCATCGCTCGGCCTGCACGGCGACGAGCCTGGGGTACGACCCGATCAGCCCGAGCGAGCGCAGGTCCTTGAGCGCGTAGTACGCCCCGAGGAGCAGCGTCCCGTTACCGAGCGGCACGTAGAGCGTATCGGGCAGGCCGCCGAGCGACTCGTACAGCTCGTAGACGTAGGTCTTGGTCCCTTGGTAGAAGAGGGGGTTGTAGACGTGGCTGGCGTAGAAGGCGGAGCCGTCGCGCGCTCCCCGCTCGGCGGCATCGAGCGCGGCGGCGGCCGTATCCTCCCGGCTACCCGGCACGAGCACGGCCCTGGCGCCGTACGCCTCGATCTGGGCGACCTTGCGCGGCGAGGTGGACGCCGGCGCGTAGATGTCGCAGCCGAGGCCGGCCCTGGCCGCGTACGCGGCGACGGCGGCGCCGGCGTTGCCCGAGCTGTCCTGGATCAGCATGCGCGCCCCGGCGGCGAGCGCGGCCGCCACTAGCACGGCGGCGCCGCGGTCCTTGAACGACAGCGTCGGCATCGCGTAATCCACCTTGACCAGCAGCTCCGGATCGGCCGGGTCGAACGGCACGGTCGGCGTGAGCCCCTCCCCCATCGTCACGCGGCGCCGGGCCGATTCCCAGGCCCGCTCGGCGCCGGCGAACGGCGGCATGGCCGCGACGTAGCGGAAGATCGACCGCTCGCCGCCGGCCGATCGCGGGTCGAAGCGCGGCTCGAACGGCGCTAGGTCGAGGAGGCCGCCGCAGCGGCACCGGAATGCCATCGATGACAGGGAATAGGTCGCGCCGCAGGCGGGGCAGACATACATATCGTCGCTCATGCGGTCGATTATCACCCATCCCGGCGCCGATAGGCAATCGAAATACGCCCGGCGGGCTTAAGCCTCGGCTATCCTGTCGAACGGGATGCCGCGCGCGTCGAGCAGCGCGCGCATCGCCCGCTCCGCGTCGCCCGCGCCGGCCTCTCCCAGGTCGAAGCGCAGCGACACGCCGCAATCGCTCGACAGCGCCCTCGGGGTCGGGACCAGCCTGGCGCCGGTCGAGGGGCGATTCCCCGAGGCGCCGGGCTCGCGGGCGGCCTTCTCGGCCCTGAACGCGGCGGCGCTCGTATGGAACAGCACGTAGCCGTAGCGTCCGCTCACGCCCGCCCGCCTTCGGCCGCCAGCTCCGCCAGCGCCCCGATCGCGCGCTCGACGTCGGCCTCGGTCGTGAACGGACCGGGGGCGAACCTGGCCGTACCGTCCGGGAAGGTGCCGAGTACGCGATGGGCCCTCGGCGCGCAGTGCAGGCCGACGCGGCAAAGCACGCCGTAGCGCTCGTCGAGCGCTAGCGCCAGCTCCGAGCAGCTCCAGCCGGCCAGGGTGAACGACATGACGGCGCATCGGGGCCGCCCCGGCTCGGGGCCGTAGACGGCGGCGCCCGGCAGCGCGGCGATGCCCGAGACGAGGGCCTCGGTCAGCCGCAGCTCGCGATCCCGGATCGCCCCGCGCCCGCCGTTCCCGGCTATCCAGCCGAGGCCGGCGGCGAGGCCGGCGAGCCCAGGCCCGTTCGCCGTACCGGCCTCGAGGCGGTCGGGCATGAAGGCCGGCTGGTCCTCGCTGTCCGACGCGCTGCCGGTGCCGCCCCGGACGAGCGGCCTGACGCGACCTATATCCGCGCCTCGCGAGAAGGCCAGTCCGCCCGTGCCGCCCGGGCCGAGCATCGCCTTGTGCCCGGTGAACGCGACCATGGCGTCGCCGAGCGAGTCGAGCCCGAGGTCCTCGATACCCGCGGTCTGCGCCGCGTCGACGAGCATGGTCGCACCGTGCCTGGCCGCCACTCCGGCCAGCTCTCCGAGCGGCGCCAGCGAGCCGCAGACGTTCGAGCCGTGGGTGACGACGAGCATCCTCGCCGCGCGCCCGCCCGTGCCGCGGACGAGCTTCTCCGCGTGGGCTAGGTCGATAGAGCCGTCGCGTCCGCAGCGTATCCACTTCACCGATACGCCCATCCGCCCGAGCTCCGTCAGCGGGCGCGCCACCGCGTTGTGGGCCATGCCGTCGGCGACGACCAGGTCTCCCGGGCGCAGGACGCCGAACAGCGCCGCGTTGATAGCGGCCGTAGCGTTCGCCGCGAAGGCGACGCGCAGCGGGTCCCCGACGCCGAGGGCCTCGGCTACCGCGTCGCGGGCCTCGGCCACGACGCGCCCGGCGGCTATGGACAGGCGATGGCCGGACCGTCCCGGGTTGCCGCCAGAGTCGCGCAGGAACGCGGCCATGGCGTCGGCTACGCCGGCCGGCTTGGGCCAGCTCGTCGCGGCGTTGTCCAGGTATACGATCCGGTCGTCGCCGCCCACGCTAGGCCTTCTTCCCGCCTATGCGGACGACGAATAGCCCGCCTTCCTCCCGCGTCTCGACGTCCCGTTTTTCACGGCCCGCCATGCGGACGATGTTCCCTTTAGCGGTCTCCGTATCGACCGTCACCTCGACGGCCTTGCCGCCCGCCCTGTTCATGGCCGACTTGGCCAGCATCAGCGGCTCCGGGCAAGCCAGCCCCCTCGCGTCCACCTTCACGATATCGTTATTGTCAGACATATGTACTCCTTGGTTAAACTAAGCCGGGTAAAGAGAATAAGAGATAAGGGAAAAAGAGAGGAGAGAGAATGTTTTGGCCCTGGCCATCGAGAGGGGAAGCGTCCGCGGCCTTGCTCTTCACGCTCTTCTATACCCCAATCTCTTCTCCTTATTGCCTCATATCCTCTTTTACTCTTTATCCGCTTTGCTATACCCGACTCTTCTCTATCCCGCCTCGTATCCTCTTTTACTCTTCACCGACTTATACTAAACGGCTTTCTCGCGGAACGACAGGCCGATGACGGCCACGACGACGAGGCCGACGACGGTCGCGGCGGGTCCGTAGGGCGACGGGCCCGCGCCTGAGCTGGCCAGGTTGAAGTTATGCGCGAACGCGGCGCCGGTTATCATGCCGAGTACGAACACCCCCGCGTCCGCGTCGCCCTCTCCTGACAGGAAAAGCTGCCGCCCGGGGCAGCCGCCGGCCAGCGTGAAGGCCAACCCGGACAGCGTCATGCCGCCGAAGTTCCACAGCCCGTCCGTATGGGCGACCGGCTGGCCCTCGAAGCCGAGCTTGAACTGGCCGAGCGCCAGGTTGGTCACGAGCGCGGCCGCGAAGAGCGACGCGAGGCCGAGCATGAGGTGGGGATCCCTGAACAGTACGAGGTCGCGGACCGCGCCGACGGTGCAGAAGCGGGAGCGCTGGGCCAGGTAGCCGATGACGAGGCCGGCCGCCAGCGACACGGCGATAGGGGCCGCCATCGATCCGGGGCCCGAGGCGCTCCTGAAGATCGGGCCGACCGCCTGGCCGTCGGCGCCTCGGCCGAACAGCGGCATGACCACCGCCAGGGCGATCAATCCGAGGGCGATCGCCGGCATGACGAAGCCGAGGGCGGCCGGCGCGGGATGGTTCCTACCGAGGCTGTAGCCGCGCTTCAGGAACGCGATGCCGATCAAGACGCCGGCGAACAGGCCGAGCAGGCCGAAGATCGCGTTCATGTCTCCGCCGGCGAGCCTGAGCCAGGCGCGCCACGGGCAGCCGAGGAACACGAGGGCGCCTATCATCGAGAAGGCGCCGAGCACGAACCTGGCGAGCGGCGCGGAACCGGTCCTCGGCTTCCACTCGCGGGCGAAGAGCGCGGCGACGAAGCTGCCCAGTATGAAGGCCGGGATCTCGGGGCGCAGGTACTGTACGACCGAGGCACGGTGCAGGCCGAGAGCGCCGGCGATGTCGCGCTCGAAGCAGGCGACGCAGATGCCCATGTTCGCTGGATTGCCGAGCTTGACGAGCAGGGCCGCCAGGACGCCGATCACGGCGCCGGTCACGATGATGCCCGCCTTCGTTATCATGAAGCCTGATTGCTTTCTCAAATCCATCCTCCTATGCGTAAGCGACGCGCGGCCTCCGGGCGCCGCCCCGCCTAGCGAGGAGCGATGGCCCGATCAGCCGCCGTCTTTATTCGCGTCGACGACCGCCATCGCCGGGCCCTGCCCGCGCTCGGTGACGACGCCGACTATAGCCGCCGCGTGCCCCGCGGCGATCAGCTCGGCGAGGCAGGCGTCAGCCTCCTCGCTAGGAACGGCGGCCAGGAGGCCGCCAGACGTCTCCGGCACGAAGAACAGGCCCCGGAAGGCCTCGTCGAGCCCGGAGTCGAACGAGACGCTCGGTCCGTAGAACGAGCGGTTCCTGAACGCGCCGCCCGGCAGGAAGCCGGCGGCCGCCAGCCCGGCCGCGCCGTCCAGGTAGCGCAGCTCCCTCGCGTACAGCCTGAGCCCGACGCCGCCCTTGTCGGCCAATTCGAGCGCGTGGCCGGCCAGCGAGAAACCGGTCACGTCGGTGCAAGCGCGCACCCGGTGGGCCGCTACGACGCGCATCGCGTCGCGGTTGAGCCGCGACATCGACGCGACCGCCCCCGCCAGCGCCTCGGCCGGGCAGGCGCCCTCCTTGGCCGCCGTCGTGATCGCCCCGGTGCCGAGCGCCTTCGTCAGCACGATCGCGTCCCCGACGCGGGCGCCCGACTTGAGCGTCACGCGATCGGGCCGGGCGATGCCCACGACGGCCATGCCGTACTTGGGCTCCGGGTCCATGATCGTATGCCCGCCGGCGACCGCGCAGCCCGCCCTAGACGCCGTCTCGGCCCCGCCGCGGATGATCTCGGCTATCGCCGAGGCCGGCAGGTCGGGCGGGAATGCCGCCAGGTTGAGGGCCAGTATCGGCTCGCCGCCGGTGGCGTACACGTCGGACATCGCGTTGGCCGCCGCTATAGCGCCGAACTCGTAGGGATCGTCCACTATGGGCGTGAAGAAATCCGCGGTAAATATGATGCACGTCTCGTCGTCGATCCGGTACACCGCGGCGTCGTCGCCCTCGTCGAGGCCGGCTATGAGGGATGACGCTCGCTGTTCCGGTACGAGACCGGCTAATGGACGCAGAACCTGCGCCAGGGCCTCGGGGCCCATTTTAGCCGCTCACCCGGCCGCGGAGCACATCGACGTCAGCTTGATATCGTCCTTGTCCATCATCCCTCCTTTCAGGCCTTTACCCACTCGATGGGTATACGCCTCGACGTTCGAGCAAGCCTATCAGCGTTTCGGCCGCTTGGCAAGCGCGATCAGCTCGTCGCGCCGATTCGCCCTTCGAACGGCCCGACGTTGACAACGCGGGGGGCGTCCCGTAGTATGCAGTCGACTGGGAAGCTGAAGGGGTCTGGTGGCTCCCGCGGTCTTCAAAACCGTTGGCCGCGCCTCGCGCGGCGGTGGGTTCGATTCCCGCCTCTTCCGTATGGAAACCAACGAACGCGTATCGGGCATTCCGCAGGTCGAGCGGCTCCTGGCCGACGACGAGATCCGGGCTTTCTTCCCGCTCGTCTCGAGGCCGCTCGCCGTTAGGACGGTAACGGCCGCGCTGGCCGCCGAGCGCTCCCGCGCGCTCGCCGACCCCGCCTACCGCGCCGATCCGACCGTCTGCCGCGCCTCGGTGCTGTCGGCGCTCAGGGCCCTCGAGCGCAGGCGCCTGCGGCCCGTCATGAACGGCACCGGCGTCGTGCTCAATACGAACCTCGGCCGTTCGCCCCTGTCGGCCGAGGCCTGGGACGACGCGCGCGGCGCCAACGTCGGCTACGCGGCGGTCGAGTACGACCTCGAGGCGGGCAGGCGCGGCAGGCGCGGCGGCCTCTGCTCAGAGCTGGCCGCTACCCTCGCCGGCGCCGAGGCGGCGCTCGTCGTCAACAACAACGCCGCCGGCGTCCTCCTCGCGCTGACCGCGGTCGCCAAGGGCCGCGACGTCATAGTCGCGCGCGGCGAGCAGGTGCAGATAGGCGGCGGCTTCCGGGTACCCGACGTGCTCGAGCTCGCCGGCGCGCGCTTCGTCGAGGTCGGCACGACGAACATCGTCGAGGTGGACGACTACCGCGGCGCCGTCGGGCCGGAGACGGCCTGCGCGCTGATCGTGCATACGGCCAACTTCGCGCTCCGCGGCTTCTGCTCGAAGCCGAGCCCAGCCGACGTCGTCCAGGCGATGCCCGACGGACTGCCGGTCATCGTCGACCAGGGCTCCGGCTGCTCCTTCGACGGGTTGGCCGGCGAGACGCGCATACGCTCCTACGTCGACGCCGGCTGCGCCCTGGTCTGCTTCTCCGGCGACAAGCTGCTCGGCGGGCCCCAGGCCGGCCTCGTCGTCGGCCGCGCCGACCTTATAGAGCGGCTCGCCAGGCATCCGCTCTACCGCGCCTTCAGGCCGGGCAAGACCGTCCTGTCGCTGCTCGAGCGCGTGCTCGTCGCGCGCCTGAACGGCGAGGGCGGCCCGGCCCAGGCGGCGCTATCCTATCCGATCGACGAACTCAAGAAGCTCGCCCGTAAGATACGCGGCAAGCTGCCCAAGGACTGCGCCGTCGTCGTCGACACCAAGGCGGCGGCCGGCGGCGGCTCGGGCCCCGACGAGGTATTCGACTCCGTCGGCCTGTCCATAGCCCCGCCGTCCAGCGCCCCCGCGCTGCTCGCCGCCCTGCGCAAGGCGCCTACGCCCCTCGTCGGCCTCGTCCGCGACGACCGGGTCGTCATCGACATGATCACGCTGGTCGGCGAGGACCCGGCGGCCGTCGCCGAGACGCTGCTCTGGGGCCTCGAGCGCAGCGCCTCGCTGCGGGCCAGGGCCGACCGCCTGACGGCCTCGCCGCCTTCCGACGCCGGACGCCGGGAGTAGCGGCGTGCGGGTCATCGGTACCGCCGGTCACGTGGATCACGGCAAGACGGCCCTGATACGCGCTATGACCGGCATCGACGCTGACCGCCTGCCCGAGGAGAAGGCCCGCGGCATGACCACCGACCTCGGCTTCGCCTGGTACCGCGGCGGGGGCGGCCTCGACATAGGCGTCGTCGACGTGCCCGGCCATGAGCGCTACCTGCGCAACATGGTAGCCGGCGCCTGGGGCCTCGACCTCGTCGTGCTCGTCGTCGCGGCCGACGACGGCTGGATGCCGCAGACCGGCCTCCACGCGTCCATCGTCGCCTCGATGGGCTCGGCGGCCGTCGTCATAGCCGTGACCAAGGCGGACGCCGTGGCCCCGGACCGCGCGGCGGCCGTCGCCCTCGAGGCCGAGGAGCGGGCGGCCGCTCTATTCGGCGAACGCCCGCCGTCGGTCGCGGTGTCCAGCGTCTCGGGCGACGGCATACCGGAGCTCAAGGCGGCTATAGACGGCCGTCTCGCGTCGCTGCCTCCGCCCGAGACGACGGCCGCCAGGCTGTTCGTCGACCGCTCCTTCAGGCCGCGAGGCGGCGGCTCCGTGGTCACCGGAACGCTGTCGGGCGGCCCCGTCGGCGTAGGCGACGAGCTCCGGCTGTGGCCGGGCGGCGAGCGCGTCAAGGTACGCGGCGTCCAGAGCTACAACGAGAGCGTCCGATTAGCCGAGCCGAACTGCAGGGCCGCCCTGTCCGTCGCCGCCCCCAAGGACGGCCTCGTCCGCGGCGACCTCCTCGCCGCCCCCGGGGCCGCGGTGCTGTCGGGAGACGAATTCATAGTCAGGCTGCTGCCCCTGCCCGGCTCGAGCTCGCCGTCGGCGGTCGACGCCAAGGGAAAGCCGGCCGTGCGTCCCGGCGTGATGGCCGAGTTCGTCGTCGGCAGCGCCAGGCGCGACGCGGAGCTGTGGCCGATAGGCGGCTCGGGCTTCGCGAGGCTATCGCTGTCGGAGCCGGTCGCCTGCCCCGCCGGCTCTCCGTTCGCGCTGCTGCGGCTCGGAGGCGCCGAGCTCATAGGCCGAGGCGTCGCCGTCCGCTCCGGGAAGACGAAGGCCGACGATAGGCGCGCGCTATCGGCCGCGCTCCCCAGCGCGGCCGCCGCTGCCGACGCGATGACGGCCGCCGGCTGGGGAGCCCGCGGCGCGGCGGCCGTCGCCCTGGCCATCGAGACGCTGGTACGCGGCTGGGCGGCCGCTCCGTCCGGCTTCCCCGCCGGGCTGGCCGAGAAGGCCGGGCTCGCCGCGTCCCGGCCTGACGGCGCCGCCGGCCGGGACGGAGCGGTCACGCTGTTCGATCCCGCGCGCCTCTCGGCCTTCGGCAAGGCCGCGGCCGCGAAGGCCGGCGAACCGGGCGGGCTCCAGCGCGCCATGGCCGAGTCGCTATTCGCCTCGGTCTTCGGAGCCGGTAAGGAGGCGCCCGGCAGGGCCGCCGCGCTCGACGCCGCGATGGCTTCGCTCGAGGCCGGCGGCGCCGTCGTCAGGGACGGCGCGGCATGGTCCGTCCCGGGCGCCGAGAAACCCCTCTCGCAGGCGGAGGCCGCCCTGCTCGGCCGGCTCGAGGCGGCGGGCAAGGCCGGCCTCGAGCCGGGCAAGGACTGCCCCCAAGCCGACGCGCGCGGCCTCAAGGCCCTCTGCTCCCTCGGCCGGGCGACGCCGCTCGACGGCGGCATCTTCTTCGCCAAGGCCGTCTACGACGCCTGCGTCGCCGCGATACTCCGCGGCCTGGAACCGGGCGTACGATTCTCGGTGCCGGAGGCCAAGGCGCGATCCGGCCTGTCGCGCAAGTACATCCTGCCGCTGCTCAACCGCATGGAGTCGCAGGGCCTGGTCAAGCGCTCCGGCGACGAGCGAGTCGTCCTCAAGGAACCGTGAACCTCTCTATGGCGCCGAATACCCGCTTCCCGCTTGCCTTCTTTGATATAGTTTTTACTATATTAGAGTAGCCCATCAGGGGCATGAAGGAGTTAGCATGAGCGTCATAAAGATACTGATCGGTTCCACCCGCCCGCATCGCTTCGGGCCGGCCTTCGCCTCGTGGATCGCCTCCGAGGCGGCCGCCTACGCCGAGGCGAATCCCGGCTCCCCGCGTTTCGAGCTCGTCGACCTAGCGGACCTCGGCCTGCCCTTGCTCGACGAGCCGATCCCCGCGAGCATGCGCAAATACGAGCACGAGCATACCAAGCGCTGGTCGAAGGTCGTCGACGAGGCCGACGGCTTCCTGTTCCTCGTTCCGGAGTATAACCACGGCGTCAGCGGCGCCCTCAAGAACGCCATCGACTACCTATTCCACGAGTGGGGCCACAAGCCGGCCGCGTTCGCGAGCTACGGCGGCGGAGCCGGCGGCGCCAGGGCCGTGGAGCAGCTGCGCGAGATATGCGGCGAGCTCAAGGTCTACGACCTGCGCGAGTCGGTGCTCGTCCCGAACTACTGGAACCAGCTCGACCCGAACGGCGCCTTCGTTCCGGACGAGGGCCAGAAGAAGGCCGCCCAGGCCATGCTCGCCCAGCTGGCCTACTGGACCGGCGCGATGAAGGGCCCGAGGGAGGCGCTCGCGAAGCGGGCCTAGATGGGCGGCGCGGGCGCCGGGCGGGCTATAGGCCCCTCGTCGCCCGCAGGGCCAGGGCCAGCCCGCAGACGCACGCGGCCAGTCCCCCGGCGCCGTTGAGCGCCATGTTCACGACGGCCTTGGCCGCGGCGCCTTCGCGAAAAAGCAAGAGACTCTCTAGCGAGAAAGTGGAGAAGGTGGTGAAGCCGCCCAGGAAGCCGGTCACCGCCAACGGCCACAGCTGCTTCGGTAACGCGGAGCGCTCCATCAGGCCGGACGCGATCCCGATAAGGAAGCATCCGATGGCGTTGACGACGAGGGTTCCCCACGGGAATCCCCCTCCGAGCAGCCTCGTCGAGAGCGTCGACGCGCCGTAGCGGCACAGCGCCCCGAGGGCGCCTCCCACGAGGACGAGCGCGGCGGTCATCGCGGGGCTCCCGGGACTATCGCGCGGCATATGATATCGAGCATGCGCGCAGTCTGACCGAAACGCTCCATCGGGGTCAAGCGACGCGTACGGCCCGCCGTCGGCGCGTCGCTTGACCCCGCCGGCGCGCGGGGCTAGACTGGCGCGTCGCGCGCGATACCGACGCGCGCCCCCCGAGGAGAGTCCATTGCTCGAGCACATACTCAGGACGAAGCCGGCTATCCGGGCCGCCTTCAAGGAACGGCTGGGCGCCTACGCCGCCGAGTACGCCGCGGTCTCTGGTGACTTCGGCGCGTCTACGGCCGCGAGGCTCGACGAGTTCGCGTCCCGCGGCAAGATGCTGCGCGGCTGCCTCGTGCCGTTCGGCTACGAGCTGGCCGCCGGACGCGAGCCGTCCGGTGACGACGAGCGCGCGGCGATACTCGCCGGCGCCGCGATGGAGCTGTTCCAGTCGGGCCTGCTCGTCCACGACGACATCATGGACCGGGACAGGGTCCGCCGCGGCGGGCCGACCGTGCACGCGGCCTACGAGGCCGAGCTCGAGCGCGGCCGCTACGCCGATCCGGGCCATAACGGCCAGTCGCTCGGCGTCTGCGCGGGCGACGTGGCGTTCTTCGCCGCGTTCAGGATGCTGTCGGAGCTGCCGGTCGGCGCCGAGGCGGCGCGGCGCGTCGTCGCCATCGCCGCCAGGGAGCTGTCCCTCGTCGGCGTGGCCCAGATGCAGGACGTGGCCAACGGCGCGATCCGGCCCGGCTCGGCGAACCCGTTCCGCGACGCGCCGTGCGAGCCTGACGAGGCCGGCGTGCTCGCGCTGTACCGCTTCAAGACCGGCCGCTATACCTTCAGCCTGCCCTTGGCCCTCGGCGCGGCCGTTGCCGGGGCCGACGAGGAGACGAGCCTGTCGCTCGAGCGGGCCGGCGAGAGCCTCGGAGTGCTGTTCCAGCTCAAGGACGACGAGCTGGGGCTGTTCGCCGACGAGGCCGAGCTCGGCAAGCCGGTCGGCGCCGACATACGAGAGGACAAGAAGACGCTCCTGCGCCTATACCTGTTCGCGATGGCCTCCGGCGACGAGCGCGAGCGGCTCGAGGCCATGTTCGGGAATCAGGCCGCAGGCGCGGCGGAGGTCGAGCGCCTGCGGTCGCTGGCGCGCGAGCTTGGCGCGCGCGAGCGGCTCGAGGCCGCGATGCGCCGGTACGCCGCCTTAGCCGAGGCCCAGGCCGCCGCCGTGCGCGAGACTACGCCCTCGGCCAGGGCCGCGTTCGACGAGCTGGTCAGGTACAGCCTGGAACGTCGTTCCTAAAGAACGTCGTTCGTGAGCCGAAGCCGCTACGGCTCCAGCTCGACCCGGTCGCGGCCGGCGTTCTTGGCTCGGTACAGCGCCCGGTCGGCGCGGGCGACCGTGTCGTCCAGCGTCTCGTCGGTGGCGACCATCGTCACGCCGAAGCTGGCGCGCACGGTGCCGACGACGTCCATCGGCGCCGACCTAAGGGCCGACTGCAGGCGCTTGGCCGACTCGAGCGCGGCGTCGAGCGTGGCGTACGATATGAGCGCCACGAACTCCTCGCCGCCCCACCTGCACAGCGAGTCCTCGGACCGGAGCGATTCCGAGAAGCGCCTGGAGGCCTCCTTGAGCACCTGGTCGCCTTCCTCGTGCCCGTAGTTGTCGTTGAGCGCCTTGAAATAGTCGAGATCGGCCATGATCATCGCGCTGCGCTCGCCGTAGCGCATCATCCTGGCCTTGGCCTCGGCGTAGCGTTCGGCCAGGTAGCGGCGATTGCCCAGTCCGGTCAGCTGGTCGGTCTTGGAGATGTACTCCAGTTCGATCGACTTGGCGTATTCGCGTCGCCTCGACCGGCAGGTACGCAGCCATATCAGCGCCGATAGCAGGGCCATCAGCACGAAGTCTACGATAAAGGCGCCCATCACCGAAGGCGACAGCGCGCCGTGCCCCGACATCAGGCTGACGGCTCCCGCCGCGGCCACGACCAGCGAGGCGATCACCGAGAACGTGAATCGGTTCGGGACCAGGTACTGCGCGTTGATCACCAGCAGCACGCTGGCGGCCTGGAGGTACGGATCCTGGTCGCGGTAGACGAATAACGAGAAGCAGAAGGCGGCGACGCCGGCCGCGGTCACGGTCCCGAGCGCCAGCTCGCGCCGCGCGAGCGCCTCGGACGAGCGCATGAGGCGAGGGACGGCCATCGCCAGCGCGAAGAACAGCGCCCGGGTCGCTATGAGGGCCGCCAAGGCCGCGTCCCGCGGCAGGGTAATGATGTCCAGAGCCCCGAAGCCTAGGAAGACGATTCCCAGGAGCGGCACCACGAGGCTGACGCTCCGCCTGTCGGAGTCGAGCTCGTGGACGCGGTACGATCGTTCCATCCCGCGTTCGACGAAACGGCCGACGCGTATGGCCGGTCTGCTGTCGGCTTCGATCCTCATATAGCCCTACTGTATCATCGCGCGCCGCCAGGGTCTATCGCCCCCCTCAACGAACGCCGGAGTTTTCGATATACTGGTCGCATGGCCACAGTCGACGACAAGAAGATCATCTATTCGATGTACCGCGTCTCGAAGAAGCACGGTACCAAGCAGGTCCTCAAGGACGTATCCATCAGCTATTACTACGGCGCCAAGATAGGCGTGATAGGACTGAACGGCTCGGGAAAGTCGAGCCTCCTCAGGATCCTGTCCGGCGTCGATACCGAATTCGCCGGCGAGACCACCTGCGCCCCCGGCTACTCGATCGGCTTCCTCGAGCAGGAACCGCACCTGGAGCCGGGCAAGACCGTGCGCGAGGTCGTCTCGGAGGGCGTGCAGGAGGTCGTGGACGCCCTGGTCGAATTCGAGAAGGTCAGCGAGGCCTTCGGAGACCCGGACGCCGACTTCGACAAGCTGGCCGACAAGCAGGCCAAGCTGCAGGAGAGGATCGAGGCCCTCGACGGCTGGAACCTCGACGCCCGCCTCGACCTGGCGATGGAGGCCCTGCGCTGCCCGCCGGCCGACCAGGTCGTCGACGTGCTGTCCGGCGGCGAGCGCAGGCGCGTCGCGCTGTGCCGCCTCCTCCTCAAGAAGCCCGACATCCTCCTGCTCGACGAGCCGACCAACCACCTGGACGCCGAGACGGTGGCGTGGCTCGAGCGCCACCTGCAGCAGTACGAGGGCACGGTCATCGCGGTCACCCACGACCGCTACTTCCTGGACAACGTGGCGGGATGGATCCTCGAGCTCGACCGCGGCGAGGGCATCCCGTGGAAGGGCAACTACTCGAGCTGGCTCGACCAGAAGTCGAAGCAGCTCGAGCTCGAGGAGAAGGGCAACTCCGAGCGCGCCAAGACCCTGGAGCGCGAGCTCGAGTGGGTGCGGATGAGCCCGAAGGGCCGCCACGCGAAGAGCAAGGCCCGCATCGCCCAGTACGAGAAGCTGCTCGCCGACGGCGAGCGCGAGAAGGTCAGGGAGACGAAGCTCGTCATCACGCCCGGCCCCAGGCTCGGGCAGGTCGTCATCGAGGCCAAGGGCCTGGCCAAGTCGTTCGGCGACAAGTGCCTGTTCCAGGACCTCGAGTTCACCGTCCCGCCGGGAGCGGTCGTCGGCATCATAGGGCCGAACGGCGCGGGCAAGACGACGCTGTTCAAGATGATAGCCGGTATCGAGAGCCCCGACGGGGGCTCGCTCAAGCTAGGCGACACGGTAAAGCTGGCCTACGCCGACCAGATGCGCGCCGGCCTCGACCCCGACAAGACCGTCTGGCAGCAGCTGTCCGGCGGCCTCGACATCATCAAGCTCGGCGGCGTCAAGGAGGTGAACTCCAGGGCCTACTGCTCGTGGTTCAACTTCTCGGGCGGCGACCAGCAGAAGAAGGTCGGCGTGCTGTCGGGCGGCGAGCGCAACCGGCTCAACCTGGCCATGATGCTCAAGGAGGGCGCCAACGTGATCCTCCTCGACGAGCCGACGAACGACCTGGACGTCAACACGCTGCGGGCCCTCGAGGAGGCCCTCGACGGCTTCGCGGGCAGCGCCCTCGTCGTCAGCCACGACCGCTGGTTCCTCGACCGCGTCTGCACCCACCTCCTCGCGTTCGAGGACGGCGAGGTAGTCTGGTACGACGGCAACTGGTCCGAGTACGCCGAGTACCGCCGCGAGAAGCTCGGCGGCGACGCCGACCGCCCGCACCGATACGTATACAGGAAGTTGGAGAGATAGGAAGAGGAGCCGCCGACTACCCTACCTACGGGCGGTCGGCGTAACGGCGCGGCCGCGCGTAGAGTTCCTTTCAAACGGAGAAATCACTTGCGCGGGACGGGCGGAAACGGCATCCTTCGATTAAAAGGAGCCATTTCATGATAGCGACCCTGAACGACGGCATCGTCATCCGCGAGCTGGCCGAGCGCGACGCGCCGCGGCTCTTCGAGCTCATGAACCGCCCCGAGGTACGGGCTTTCCTCCCCGACCGATTCGCGTCCGTAGAGGAGATGGGCGAAGTCATCGATTGGCTCAGGGGCAACTACGGCAAGGCCGAGTACGTCAGGCTGACCTACGCCGTCTCCGACGGAGACGAGCTGGTCGGCTGGGTCAGCGCGGGGCCGCTGCCTTCGGACGAGTCCAGGCGTGAGTTGGCCTACTGCGTGCACCCGGACCGCTGGGGCCAAGGCGTCGCGACCTCGGCCGCGCGGGCGTTCATCGACTGGCTACGGGCGTCCGGGCTCGCCGGGGAGCTCGACGCCGAGGTCCATACCGACAACGCCGCGTCGATCAAGGTGCTCGAGTCCTGCGGGTTCGTGCGCTCCGGCGCCTTCGCCGACAGGGAATCAGGCGCGAGCAAGTTCCTGTATAGGCTTCAGCCTCTACCGTCCGGGATGTAGGCGGGGCGCGCGCTCGCGGATCTCGGTCCCGACAGTCGATCGGGGTAGCCGTATCGGATAGGCGCGATGGCGCATCGCCCCCATCGGCCTTTAGCATTCCGTCCCTTGGCGGGACCGGTACCGACGCGGGCCGGACCAGCCCGCGTCGGTACGCGCTCCGTATGCCGGGACGATACCCGGAAACGGCCGCCCTTATTCGGCTACAGGGTCTCCGAGAACCAGGCCACGGTCGCCGCGGCCAGCTCCTCGTACTTCGTCAGGTCGCCGGTGAACACGCAGAAGGTATGGTCGGCTCCCTCGATCGGGACGAGCCGGCTCTTCTTGTTCCTGGCGACCGCCTGCACCTTCTCGCTATCGGAGAACGGCACGGTGTCGTCGAGCGTGCCGTGTATCGAGCAAACGGGGGCGGTGATCTTGGCGGCGTACGACAGCACGTCCATGCTATCGGCCTCGTCTATCCACTTCTTGCCCAGCTTCAGAGGCTCGCGCCACTCGAACTTCATCCAGGTGTAGCCCTGCTCCGCGGCCTCCGCGCGCATCGCCTCGTCGGCCATATCGCCGATGACGAGCGCGCCGGCCCAGGTCAGCACGCTCTTCCACGTCTTGCTCGAGCCCGCCGCGAGCAGCGCGTCGGTACCGCCCTGGCTCCAGCCCATGATGCCGATGCGCTTGCCGTCTATCCCGTCGAGCTTGGCCACGTAGGCGGCCACGGCCTCCGCGTCGCTGACCGCCACGGTATTGGAATAGATCTCATAGCTGGCCGTACTATCGCCGCTTCCGGGGAAGTCGACGCGGACCGCGGCAATCCCCGCGGCGGCCAGCTTCGGCGCGAGCATCAGGTAGCCGTTCCCGGCCTCGTCCTTGTTGCTCCCGGTGCCGTGCAGCATGACGACGGCCGGCACGGCGGCGCCGCCGGTCGGCATCGTGACGGCGATCGGGATCTGGTGGTCGCCGTTCGGGACGAGCAGCGAAAGCTCCGCGACGCCCGTCGGCGAGCCGGTCGGCCCCGACGCGCATCCGGCGAGCGCCAGCGCGCAGAGCGCGAGATAGAGAGACGTACGTTTCATCGGATGAACCTCCTGATACTTCGTATCGATGCGAGTATACGCGACGCGGCGTCGCGACTCAATATGGTTCATGAAATTCATCGTTTGCTTGAACTAAAATATCAATTGACCTATTTACCATTTCGTTTAATTATTTAGCGATGGATATAGATAACGCTCAGGCCGATACGTCGATCAAGCGGACCGAACGGCGAGAGGAGCTGTTCGGGGCGGCTATACGGCAGTTCGGCCGATACGGCTACGCGCGCGCCAGGATAGAGGATATAGCCGCCGAGCTCGGCCTGACGAAGGGCGCCGTGTACTTCTACTCGGCAGGCAAGCGCGAGCTATACCGCGACGCCATCGCGTGGGCGCTCGGCGAATGGTGCTCGTCGATCGAGCGGGCGGCCGAACGCGCGTCGAGCGCCTCGGAACGGGTATCGATACTGGCCCGCTCGTCGTTCGCCTACGTTAACGAGCATCCGGACCTACGCGCGGTCATCGAGCGGGACCCGTCCATATACGGCCTCGACCCGTCGTCGGACCGCTTCTCCGAGGTCAACGAACGCGCGCGCGGCCTGCTCGAGGACGCCATCCGGTCGGGCGTGGCGTCCGGCGAGTTCAGGCCGTCCATAGACCCCGACGCCGCCTCGCGCTTCCTCTACCAGGTCTACATAACCTTCCTGATCAAGACATTCGCTCTCGGCGAAGGCGCCGAGGCGGCCGCCCAGTACGCGACGGGAACCGATATAGCGCTCATGGGCCTTATGGCCCGATAGATACGCTCGCTCAAGGAGGATCGAATGACCGAGGCTACGGTACGGGCCCTGACCGGCCTGCGAGACTTGTCCACGCTCCAATGGTACGTGATTCCGCTCCTGGCCATCGTGTTCTACGTCTACACGATAGAGATCAAGAAGGCCCGCTCGAGCGGAGACTGGAACGCCGTCGTCGCCGGCGCGGCGGTATTCGGCGCCGATTTCTTCAACGAGAGCTGGAACGGCTGGTTCATGGTCCTATCGGGCCGCAGCGCGCTATGGACTGCCCCGGGGCCGACCGCGCTCAGGACGATGGTAGGCTGGAACATCGAGATCATGTTCATGTTCTCCATCCTCGGCATCATCTGGTACCACGCCCTATCCGACTCCCGCGACAGGAAACTGCTCGGCGTCGACGAGAAATGGTTCTTCGCGATCGGGTACTCGGCGGTCTGCGTGGCTATCGAGTGCGTCCTCAACGCCGGCGGCCACCTGGTATGGGACTACCGCCTATGGGAGCGGACGCCGCTCGGCGTGCCGCTCATCTTCGTCGTCGGCTACCTTTGGTTCTTCGCCTGGGCGATCCTGGCCGTCACGCGGCGCACGCCCGGGGGCAAGGCGACGATCGCGGCCGTTCCGTACGCGGCCGCTATAGCCCTCAACGTAGCCGGGGCGGCGCTCGGCTTCAGGTACTGACCCGCCCCTCGCGGTATTCCAGGCGTATCCCGGGACCTACGTCGTCGTCGGGCTCGACGAAGGATAGCCGGACCTCCGGCTCGGCGCTCCTGGCGACGCGTCCCGACGCTATGCCTCGATAGACCGACCGCGCCTCCGGGCACTCCCCGGGGTCGCGGCGGCGGATCTCGGCCACGGCGCGGTCGCCGGGCTCGACCGTCAGCGATACGCGGCCGAACCGAGCTAGGCCGGCCACGACGTCGCTGACGAGTATCGCCACCAGCGGCGCCGCGTGGGGATCGATGGTCGCGAAGGCCCCGTCCTCGTAGGCGAGCCGGCAATCGACCCCGCGCCGCCCGTCGTCGACGGACTGGGCCGCGGAACGGATCAGGCCCCAGGCTTCCGCCCTGCCGCCGTCCGGGCCGTCGAGGAAGCAGTCGTTAGCGACCGTCAGGGCGCGTAGCCTTCGCCGCGCGCTATCCAGCGGATCGTCGGCGGCGGAGTCCCGGCCGGCCGACGGCCGCTCGTCGAGCGACAGGAGGCTGGCGACGGTCTGCAGGTTGTTCCTGACGCGGTGCTGGAGCTCGCGGAGGAGCCTGTCCTCCTCGGCGAGGGTCGCCTCGAGCCTATCCTTAGTGCTGCGCGATTCCTGGAGCTCGGCCGCCAGGGATTCGGCCAGGCGGGAACGCTCCTCGAAGGCCTCGGCCAGGCTGTCCTGCAGGCGGCGGATGACCATCGACAGGGCGAGGCAGATGACGAGCACGCTCGCGCCGATGATCGCGACGTTCCAGGGCGTAGCGCCACGTCCGTCCGCCCCGAGCGCCAGGGCGACGGCCCAACCTATCATGATGGCCGTCGTCGCGCCTATCGTCAGCGCCACGGCGCGCTTCCTGCCGAACAAGGCGGACAGCGCCACGCCGACCAGGAGCCAGACGTAGCCGGCGCCGAGCGGCCCGGTCGACGCTAGCACGACCGCGCCCACCGCGAGGCAGGCCCCTACGAGGACGGTCAACTTGGCCCGATAGCCGAAGCCCGGGATGAAGGCGATCGCCGCGACCGCCGCGTAGGCTATCGTGTTGACCGCCACGACCGCCCATAGCCGCTCCACGGCGCCGACCACCGTGCCGGGCACGTATGCCAGCGCGCCGGCGACGGCGACGAAGCGCATGATGAAGGACAGGATCTTCTGATGCTCGGCCGCCAAGTCGTAGTCCACGTAGAAAGAGTATTCGACTCTAGGTTCCTCGTCAAATAGGGCGTTTACCCGGCAATTCTGGCATATGCCCGTCTTAACAAAGGACGCCGAAACGGGTACACTGGCGGGGTACGTCGTACGCATATCACCGGCGCCCGCGAGGCGCCGTTCGTCAGGAAGGTTCGCATGCAGGATTCAAGCTCTCAGGGCCAGGCCGTCGGGAACGACGGCGGGGCCAAGGTCAAGCAGGTCATCGGCGTCTCGAGCGGCAAGGGCGGCGTCGGCAAGTCGACCGTCGCCGTGCTGCTCGCCGAGGCCCTCGCCGCCAGGGGCGCCAAGGTCGGCCTCCTCGACGCCGACATCACCGGCCCGAGCGTGCCGAGGCTCCTCGGCCTGTCGTCGTTCCGCGGCGAGTCCGACGGCTCTATGCTCGTGCCGATCACGAGCGAGGACGGCATCAAGGTCGTCTCGATCAACTTCTACGTCGGCGACGAGAACACGCCGGTCGTCTGGCGCGGGCCGCTCCTTTCCAAGGCGATAGAGCAGTTCTGGACCGACGTGCGGTGGGGCGAGCTCGATTACCTGATCGTAGACTTCCCGCCCGGGACCGGCGACGTCCAGATCACCGCGTTCAACAAGCTGCCGATAGACGGCGTGGTCGTCGCGACGACGCCCCAGTCGCTGGTATCGATGATCGTGGCCAAGTCGGTCAAGATGGCCGGCATGGTAGACGCGCCGGTGCTCGGCGTGGTCGAGAACATGGGCACGATGGTCTGCCCGTCCTGCGGCGCCGAGCACAAGCTGTTCGACTCGCTCGAGGGCTCGACGATCGAGAAGGCCCTCGGCCTGCCCGTGCTCGCGAGCCTGCCGTGGCGCGAGGAAGTCGCCCAGGCGCGGGAGCTGCGCTGGGCCGGCCTGCCCGACGACTTCAAGAAGCTCGCCGAGGGCCTGGCGTCGGAGACGCTGATGGCGCTGTCCGCCGTCAAGAAGCCGTCCGCCGGCTCGGGTAAGTAGCCGTGCCGCGTCCCGTCAGCGAGCGCCGCGTACGCGGCCGTATCGCCGTCGGACTGTTCAAGCCGGCCGGCGTGCCAGCGCGGGCCATAGAGGAGATCGTGCTCGGCCTCGACGAGGCCGAGGCGATCCGGTTGGCCGACCTCGAGGGCCTGTACCAGGAGGCCGCGGCGAGGCGCATGGGCGTCTCGCGGCAGACCTTCGGCCGCATACTCGAGGAGGCGCACCGCATCGTCGCGGACGCGCTGATCAACGGCAAGGCCCTCCGCATCGAGGGCGGCCAGATAGTAGAGCAAGAGGAGCAGCATATGCACGAGAAGGTAGCGGTCCCGACCAGGGGCGGCATGGTGGACGAGCACTTCGGACACTGCGAGTATTTCACCGTCTATTCGGTACGGGACGGCAAGGTCGCCTCCGAGGACCGCGTCGACAGCCCGAACGGCTGCGGCTGCAAGAGCGACATCGCGTCGGTGCTGGCCAAGGGCGGCGTCACGATGATGCTCGCCGGCAACATGGGCGAGGGCGCGGTGCGCGTGCTCAAGGCCAACGGCATCGAGGTGGTTCGCGGCGCCTCCGGCCAGGCCCGGGCCGTCGTCGACGCGTGGCTCGCCGGCTCGATCAAGGACTCCGGCGTCGGCTGCTCGGCCCACGAGGGCCACGACTGCGCGCACTGATCCGTAGGGACGAGCCTTCCCGGCGGTCCGGGCCGATTGCCCAGGACCGCGCGGGGAGGATACTATCCCGCCCATGACGTATCAACAAAAGGACCGCGGCCTCGGCGCGCTCGCCCTGGCCGGGACGGCCTTCCTCTGGAGCCTCGCGGGGCTCCTTATCAAGCTGGTCGACTGGAATCCCTTCGCCATCGCCTGCGGGCGCAGCGTCGTGGCGGCCGTATTCCTCCTTATTTGGATCCGCAAGCCGAAATTCACCTTCTCGATGCCGCAGATAGGCGCGGCCGTCGCCAGCTCCGCGACGATGTTCCTCTTCATCTACGCCAACAAGGCGACCACGGCCGCTAACGCGATACTCCTGCAATACGGCTCGCCTATCTTCACCGCGATACTCGGCGCGTTCCTCCTCAAGGAGAAGCCGAGGGCCGAGCACTGGGTAGCCTTCGCCATGGTAGCCGGCGGCATGGCGCTCTTCTTCATGGGCGACATCGGCGGAGGTTCCCTGGCGGGCAACCTCGCCGCCATCGCGGCGGGCGTTACCTTCGCCGCCTACTTCGTCTTCATGCGGATGCAGAAGGACGGCTCCCCGCTCGAGTCGAACCTGCTAGCGCACGCGATCACCGCGATCGTCGGCTTCGTCGTCGCGCTGTTCATGCCGGCGCCGCAGTTCAGCCTGAAGGCGGCGGCCGCCATAGGCGCCCTGGGCGTCTTCCAGATCGGGCTCGCCGCGGTGCTCCTGTCCTGGGGCATCAAGCGGGTCAACGCGATCCAGGGCTCGATCATCGCGGGGCTCGAGCCGGTGTTCAACCCGCTGTGGGTGTTCCTGGCCCTCGGCGAGAGGCCGGGCCCGAACGCGCTCGCCGGCGGCGCGGTGATCATCGCGGCCGTCATCGGCTCGTCCGTCGTCACGGCGCGCAGGAAGACCAGGGCATAGCAACCGCGGGCCGGCGCCGGGGCTGGTTCCATATCGCTTGGCACCTCTTCGTTATAGCCGGGACCGCGTGCCGCGTCTTCTCGGCGCTATCCGCCTTACCCTGATCCTGGTTATACTCGTAGTGAACGGAGGTGCCCATGGTACGGCATGAAGACGACGCCCAGGCGGTAGCGATGTCCGGCGAAGGCGTCATAGGCGTCACGAAACGTATACTCATCGGCCCCGAGGACGGATACGACGGGTTCTTCAGGGTCTTCACCGTCGAGCCGGGAGGCAAGAGCCCGTACCACGCGCATGCATGGTTCCACGCTAACTACATCCTCGAGGGAAAGGGAACCATCGTGATCGACGGCGTCGAGAAGCCGATCCGCGCCGGCTCGGTCGCCTACATAGAGGGCGGAAAGAAGCATAATTTCGTGAACGACGGCACCGAGCCGCTAAAATTCATATGCCTCGTGCCCCAGGCCGGCGACGCCTACTGACGACCGCTTCAGTGCAATTTTTTCACGTCGCCAGCGTTTCTTTCACGATACGGTGAAAAAATAGACGTATATTCCACGGCCCGCCAGGTTCCGCCTGGCGGGCCGCGCCTTAATGCATATAGTATATCCTTATGAAATGAGCACATATAGAAACTCCCACTATTCCGATCATTATGGCACGCTTACTGCTATATAGTGTTTACAATATCTTGCTCGGGAGGTTCCTATGATCGTTATCAAGAAACGCGCGTCCGTCATCGCCGTCGCTTTCCTCGCCCTGGCCGTATCCGCCTACGCCGAGGGTTCAGGCTACGGGGCGAGCGCGGCGGTCGAAGCGATCGAGTCCGGCCGCGACTTCACTATCGTCGACATGCTCCGTTGGGCCGTCGAGGACGAGTACCTCGCCCGCGGCGAATACGAGGCCATCATGGCCAGGTTCGGCGCGATGAGGCCGTACGACAACATCATGGCGGCCGAGGAACAGCATCTCTCCTGGCTCAAGGCCGAGTACCAGGCCCGCGGGCTGCCCTTCCCCTCGGACGGATCGGCGGCGCGCGTCGTCGTTCCCGCGGACCTGAAAGCCGCGGCCCAAGCCGGCGTCGACGCCGAGATCGCCAATATCGCGATGTACGCGTCCTTCCTAAGCCGCCCCGAGTTGTCCCTCCCGGAGAACGCCGGCGTCAGGGACCTGTTCGAGCGGCTGAAGCGAGCCAGCGAAAATCACCTGCGGGCCTTTAAAACGCAACTCTCTAAATACTAGACTGGTAAGAAGGCGCCCGCGCCCGTTCTACGGCGCGGCGACGTCGGATTATTGAAAGCTATCTATATTCCACTAGGAGGCGTTATGGCGATCGAGACTATCAAGGCGAAGCCGAAGAAGGCTTCGAGATGGCTCCGGAGAGGCGTCCAGATCTTCTTCTTCCTGCTCGTCGCGCTGATCGCGACCAACGAGGCTCTGGAGGAGCGCGGCGTCACCGCGCTATCGTTCGTCGAGGGCGCGTCGCTCCACGCGATCTGCCCGTTCGGCGGCGTCGTCTCGTTCTGGCAGCTAGCCACGGCCGGCACCCTCGTCAAGAAGGTGCACGAGTCGTCCGTGGCCCTCGCGGTCATCGCGTTGGTCCTGACCATACTGTTCGGCCCGGTGATCTGCGGCTGGATCTGCCCGTTCGGGAGCATACAGGAATGGATAGGCTCGATCGGGAAGAAGCTCTTCAAGAAGCGCTATAACGCGTTCGTCCCGCGGGGCCTCGACAGAGTCCTCCGTTACCTGCGATACATCACGCTCGCGTGGGTCACGTACATGACGATAGTCTCGGGCAAGCTCATCTTCCAGGACTACGATCCGTACTACGCGCTGTTCAACTTCTGGACCGGGGAGGTCGCCGTCGCCGGCCTCGTGGCGCTCGCCCTGACGCTGGCCCTATCGCTGTTCGTCGAGCGCCCCTTCTGCAAGTACGCCTGCCCATACGGGGCGTTCCAGGGAATCTTCAACCTGTTCAGGGTGTTCGGCGTCAAGCGCGTAGCGTCCACCTGCATCTCGTGCAAGGCCTGCGACCGCGCGTGCCCGATGAACATCGAGGTATCGACGAGCGGCACCGTCCGCGACCATCAATGCATCAGCTGCCTCAGGTGCACGAGCGAGGACGCCTGCCCCGTCGAGGCGACCGTCGTGCTCGCCGCCGGAAAGCCCGCGGCCGGCGCTTCGAAGGAGGCCTCGCTATGACGCGCGTCAGGACCCTGCCGCTGGCGATCGTCGCGGTCGCCGTCATGCTAGGCGGCGTCGCAGTAACGAAGGCCATAGGCTACTGGAACACCTCGTCGACCAAGGAACCCGTCAAGTTCAAGGAAGGAGAGCTCGCCGGCCTGCCGAACCCCGCCGATATACGCGGCTCCTATACCTGGCAGGACATCGAGAAGGCGTTCGGCGTGCCCGCCGTCGAGTCGGCCCGCGCGTTCTCCACCGCCGACCGCGCCCTCGACCCGGCTGAACGGGTCAGCGTGCTCGAGGAGCTGTACCTGCCCATCCTGCCGCCGGGCCTCGAGATCGGCACCGGCGCCGTGCGCCTCTACGTGTCGCTCTATACCGGCCTGCCGTTCGAGGCCGAGGAGGGCTCGGTGCTGCCTAGCGGAGCCATAGAGCTGCTCGCCGGCCGGCCCGGCGCCGACGCGGAAGCCCTGCG
>QKAK01000158.1 GCA_003247225.1 Spirochaetota bacterium
CTGCATTACCTTGGCCAGGTGGTTCTCGCTCGCGTCGATGATGGCCGCGAGGTCGCGGCCTTGTACGAGCCGCCCTTCGGCGTCGGCGAGGCCGACGAGCGCGTGGATCGCGATGAGGCTTGCGTCTGAAAGATGGATGATCCCATTCACAGGCATTGTGGTATCTTAATACCATAAAGCCTTACCGCTGTCAAGCATAATCGCTTGGTATAGTCGAACCATATCAGCGCACTCGGAGAGGGCGAGGGAGAGGGCAAGGACGAAAGCGAGGTCGCCGGCATCTCAACCGGCGGGACTATATCTCCCATGGTTTGACAGCGGTGCTCGCCGCGGATAGAGTTGACCCGCGGTGGAGGCCGTCGTATGGATAGAAGACTGATATCCGTCATTCACGGGCCTAATTTGAATTTGCTCGGCGAGCGCGAACCGGACGTGTACGGTTCCGAGACCCTCGACGACATCGACGGCGCCCTGGGCGGCTTAGCCCGCGAGCTCGGCGTCGACCTGGAGTGTTTCCAATCCAATTCGGAGGGCGAGATAATCGACCGCCTGCACTCATGCTCCGGGCGGGCCGACGGCGTCATACTCAACGCCGGCGCGTACACCCACTACTCGATAGCCATACGGGACGCGATCGCCGCCATCAGGCCGCCGGTCGTCGAGGTGCACCTGTCCAACGTCCACGCCCGAGAGGATTTCAGGCGGGTATCGGTCATCGCGCCGGTATGCGTCGGCCAGATATCCGGCTTCGGCTCGACTAGCTACCTGCTGGCGCTCGAGGCGCTGGCCCGCGCCTGCAAGGAGCGATCATGAGCGTATTCGTATCGGTCGAGGATCCCGAGGGCGAGCCGCTCGCCGGGGTCTTCGAGCTCGAGAGCCTGTTCGGGCGTTTCGCGTCTGTGCCCGGCTGTTGCCTGCGTTTCGTGGGTGAGGGCGACGACGCGTCGTTCAACGCGGCGCAGACCCCGATCCTCGCGGCCGAGCTCGAGTCGATCGACGCCGCCGCGCTCGGGACCGCGGAGCGGGCGGAGCTGGAGCGCCTCGTCGCGCTGTGCCGCAGGCACGCGGGCAAGAAGCGGACCCATATCCGCTTCTACGGCGAGGAGTCGTCGTCCGAATGAGCGCGCGGGACGATACGGTGAACGCGGCCGCCCGCGCGAGGCGCTTCGCGTTCCGCGGCGCCGAGGCGCTGGTCCGGTCCGCCGCGCTCGACGGCTACCCGGCGCCCGATGCCGAAACGGCCGCCGGCGCGCCGCCGTGGGAAGCGCCCGGGGGCGAGGCGCTCGCCTCCGCGCTGGATAGCTCAGCCGCGCCGCTGCCCGAGCCGTCGGATTGCCTGGCCCTAGGCGGCGGCGCCCTGGCCGCGTCGTATCCCGCCGGGACCGAAGCGCCGGACGGCTGGGAGTGGAAGCCGTTCCGCGCCGTGATCAACGCCCTGCCCGAGCGGCTCTGGCTGCCGGCCGCCCGGGCGATGGCCTACGCCGCCTGGCGCTCCTCGAGCCGGTTCTGCGGCCGCTGCGGCTCGCCGAACGGCGACAAGCCCGACGAGATAGCCAGGTTATGCCCGGCCTGCGGCGCCTTGTCGTTCCCGCGCATCTCCCCCGCCGTGCTGGCCGTCGTCCGCCGCGGCGACCGCCTGCTCCTTGCGCGCAACGCCTCGTTCAAGACCGGCGCGTGGAGCGTCCTGGCCGGCTTCGTCGAGCCGGGCGAGACCCTCGAGGGTTGCGTGAGCCGCGAGGTGATGGAGGAGGTCGGTATCGCCGCGCGCGCGACCGGCTACATGGGCTCCCAGCCCTGGCCCTTCCCGGACCAGCTGATGGTCGGCCTATCGGCGGAGTGGGTATCCGGAGAGCTGGAGCCCGACGGCGTGGAGATAGCCGAGGCGGGATGGTTCGGCCCCGACGACCATCCGCCGCTGCCGATGCGCGGCAGCCTGTCGCGGCGGCTCATCGAGGCGGCCTTCGAGGATATCAGGACGGCAGGTACTCGGCGTTGACGTGCCTGAGCGACTCGAGCAGGTTGCGCTTGGCCCGGGACGAGCCGCCGGTCAGCGCCTCGACCCGATCGCGTATCCGGTCCCGCTCCGAGCGGTCGTTGTAGCCGCAGGTGCAGGTCGAGGCGGTCAGGCCGAGCGACTCCGCCAGCTCGACGATCTGCCGTTCCTCCACCAGGTACAGCGGCCGTATCACCCTGAGCGGGTACTTGCGATAGCTCACCACCGGCGGCATCGTCGACAGCTCGCCCTTGCCCATCATGTTCATGAACAGCGTCTCGAGCGCGTCGTCGAGATGGTGGCCGAGCGCCACCGCGGTGAAGCCCTCGGCCATCGCGTAGCGTATCAGCTCGGTGCGGCGCTGGGTCGAGCACCAGTAGCAGTTCATCTTCCGGCCCGGCTTGAGCCGGCCCTCGACCGCCACGTCGATCGTGACGAGCGGGATCCCCCAATCGGCGTACTCGGCCCGGAGTCGCTCCGACAGGGCGCCCGGCGAGAAGTCGTTGCGTATGTGGAGGCCGACCAGCTCGGCGTCCAGGCGTCCCCGGCGCTTCTTGAGCGCCAGGTCCCGCGCCATGACGGCCGAGTCCTTGCCGCCCGAGGCGCCGATCAGCACGCGCTCGCCCGGGCGTATCATGCCCCAGGTCTTGAGCGCCTTGACGACGAGGCCGTCGACCGCCTGCTCTATGGTTCGTGTCACGGCTTGTTCTACTATCGATACGGGCCCCGCCGCAAGCCTGGCCGGCCGCTAATTCGCATCGGGGCGCTTGAATTTCTCATAACCTACTGTTACTATACTTATGATATCAATATGATATCGTATGGGTATCGTGATAAGGAGACATCGATGGGTAACGAAACGACGGTTTCTTCCGGGACCTTCGGCGAGACTGAGCGGACGCCCAGGCATACGAACGGGCTGGCCATACTGGCGCTGAATATCCTCCTGATGATCGGCTCGGTCGTGCTGTTCATCGTCAGCGTGATAGCGATGGATAGCGGCGGCGAGACTCCCCTCAGGATAGCGGGTGCGATCGGCTCCCTGGTCTGGCTGTGCGTCGTCGGCCCGATCCTGTTCGGGGGCGTCAAGGTGCTCAAGCCGAACGAGGCGATGGTCCTCACGCTGTTCGGCAAGTACTTCGGGGTGCTCAGGGAGCCTGGCATCTTCTTCGTCAACCCGTTCGCGTCGGCGGTGCGCCCCGCCTCGACCGTCGAGCTGTCCACCGCCTCGACGACCGACAAGGGCGCCGGGGCCGCCCGCGGGGCGGGAACGACGGTCAAGGCCGCATCCAAGACCCTGTCGCTCAAGGCCATGACGCTCTCCAACGATAAGCAGAAGATAAACGACGCGCTAGGCAACCCGATCATCATTGGCATCGTGGTGGTCTGGAAGGTGGTCAACCCGACCAAGGCGGTGTTCAACGTCGATAACTACGCCGAGTACCTGTCCATCCAGTGCGACTCGGCCCTGCGCAACATCGTGCGCCTGTATCCGTACGACGCCAGCGACTCCGAGGGCGAGACCTCGCTGCGCGGCAGCAGCCAGGAGATAGCCGACAGGCTCAAGGACGAGATCCAGGCCAAGGCCGCGGCGGCAGGCATCGAGATACTCGAGGCGCGCATAACGCACCTGTCGTACGCGCCGGAGATCGCGGCGGCGATGCTGCAGCGCCAGCAGGCCTCGGCGGTCATCGCCGCCAGGCAGATGATCGTGGACGGCGCGGTCGGCATGGTGGAGCTGGCCCTGGACAAGCTCAAGGCGAACAATATCGTCGACCTGGACGAGGAGCGGAAGGCCGCGATGGTCAGCAACCTGCTCGTCGTGCTCTGCTCGAACAAGGACGTGTCGCCGATCGTGAATTCGGGCTCGATCTATTAGGCGTAGGGGCTCATGAGCGGCGACAAGGAAAAGGACAAGAAGCAGATCCTCTTGCGGCTGTCGCCGTCGTTGTGGCGGGAGCTCGCCGCCTGGGCCGAGGACGACTTCAGGTCGATCAACGGCCAGATCGAGTTCCTGCTGACCGAGAGCGTCCGCCGTCGGCGTAAGGGCGCGGCGGCGGATGAAGGCGACGATGGCCGCGGCGAGTAGCGGCCGGTAGGGAGATACCATGATAGAACTGCGGGGAATTTCCAAGACCTACGCCAAGAGCGCGGTCAAGGCGGTGGACGACCTGTCGCTGACCGTGAGGGACGGCGAGATATTCGGCTTCCTGGGCCCGAACGGCGCCGGCAAGACGACGACGATCAAGATGCTGACCGGCGTGCTGCGCCCCGACTCGGGCAGCGCCGCTGTCGACGGGATCGACATCGCGGCGAGCCCGCTCGAGGCCAAGCGCCGCGTCGGCTACGTCACCGACAACCCGGAGCTGTTCGCCAGGCTCAAGGCCGCCGAGTACCTCAACTTCGTCGGGGACGTCTACGGCGTCGACTCCGGGACGCGCCGGGACAGGGTCGCGGAGTACGCCGGCCTGTTCGGCATCCGCGACGCGCTCGGCGGCAGCATCGGCAGCTTCTCGCACGGCATGAAGCAGAAGCTGATCGTCACGGCGAGCCTCCTGCCGGACCCCCAGAACTGGGTGCTCGACGAGCCGATGGTCGGCCTGGACCCGAAGGCGGCCTTCGCCCTCAAGGAGGTGATGAGGGCGCGCGCGGGCGCCGGCAAGACGGTGTTCTTCTCCACGCACGTGATGGAGGTGGCCGAGCGCCTGTGCGACAGGCTGGCCATCATCAGCAAGGGTCGGATAGTGTTCGTCGGCACGCTGGCCGAGCTCAAGTCGAGCCGCGGCGCCGACGGCTCGCTCGAGAGCCTGTTCCTGGAGCTGGTCGACGACCAGGGGGAGGGGGCATGAGAGCCTTCCTGAGCCTGGCCCGCCTCTACCTACAGAGCTTCTATAACCTGCCGGCCAAGAAGGGGCCAGGAGCCCGGCGCGACCCGAAGTCCCTGCTCAAGACCGTCGGCATAGCGGCCCTGGTCGTCTTCGCGGTCGGCGAATTCGGCTTCATCTTCGTCATGCTCAACCTGGGCATGTACGAGGGCCTGGCCGCCGCGGGCATGCAGGGCATGCTGATCCTGAACGCGGCGGTCATCGCGACGATGATGACCCTGGTCGTCGGCTTCATGACGGCGCTGTCGACCTACTACGTGAACGACATGGAGCTGCAGCTACTGTCCATGCCGATAGCCCCGCGTGCGATGTTCGGCGCCAAGTTCCTGTCGGTCTACGTCTCCGAGGCGCTGTTCTCGCTGTTCTTCATGGGCATCGCGATGGCGATCTTCGGCGTGAAGGAAGGTCCCGGGCCGCTGTTCTACCTCTGGGGCGTCGCGGCGGCTCTGCTCCTGCCCCTGCCTCCGCTAGCGGCGGCGTACGTCGTCCAGGTACCGCTGATGTCGGTAGCTCGCTTCCTCAAGAACAAGCGCGTCATCGTGACGCTCGGCGGCGTGCTCGGCCTCGTGTTCGCGCTCGGCTTCAACGTGTACTACCAGCGGATGATGGTCAAGCTCGGCGACCCGGCCGCCCTCGCGGCGATGGTCGGCGGGGCCGACTCCATGGTCGCCAGGATAGGCTCGGCCTATCCCCCCGCGGCGTTCGCGTGGCGGGCCATGTCCGAGCCCGCGAGCGGCAGGGCGGTCCTGTCGATGCTCGGCCTGATCGGCAGCTGCGTAGCCCTGCCGGCCCTGGCCCTGCTGCTGCTGTCCGGGGCCTACGTACGGAGCCTCGTCGGCTTCAACGAGGCCCACGTCAAGAAGCTGACGCGCGCCGGCGCCGACGCGTTCATCGCCAGGCGCATCCGGGCGGGTAGCCCGTTCGCCGGCCTCGTGGCGCGCGAGATCAACATGATGAACCGCGAGCCTATGTACCTGCTCAACGGCCCCTTCGTCGTCGTGCTCATGCCGGCGATCATCGGCGTCATGCTCGCGGTGCAGAAGGACGCGTTCATGTCCGACCCCGACATGGCCGGCGTGCTCGCGATGCTCGGCTCCGGCCAGGGTGCGGCCATAGCCGGATTAGTCGGAGCTTTCATGGGCACGAGCACGAGCATAGCCTGCACGGCGCTGTCGCGCGACGCCAAGGCCCTGCCGTTCATCAAGAGCCTGCCGGTCTCCCCGAGGACCTATATGCTGGCCAAGCTGTGCCACGCGCTCGTCTTCGCCGCGTTCGGCGTGGTCGTCGGGGTCGGCCTGATGGCCTTCGCGCTGCGCCTCGGCGTGGTCGACGCCCTAGCGGCGGCGGCGGCGGCGCTCGCCCTGTCGATACTGCTGAACCTGGCGGCGCTGTGGCTCGATACCGCCAACCCCCGCCTGTCCTGGGACAACCCGATCGCCGCGATGAAGCAGAACCCGAACTCGGTGATAGCCATACTCGGCTGCATGGGCCTGCTCGTCGGGGCCGGGTTCCTGGTCTTCAAGTTCTCGATGGGAACGGGCGAGCTGGCGCTGTGGTTCGGGGCGCTGCCGTTCGCCGCGTCGGCGGCGCTGCTCGGCCCCTACCTGCGCTTCGCCGAGCGCCGCGTCTCCGCGCTGGAGCCGTAGCGGGGCGGCCGCGGAGGGCGCCATACGCCCTCCGCGGCCGCTACGCTCGAGGCCCTCAGGCCGGCTCCGCCTCGTCGTCTATCCCGAGGAACTGGCTGCGGTACAGGTCTGCGTAGAAGCCGTCCGCGGCCAGGAGCTCCGTATGCGAGCCCTTCTCGACGATGCGGCCCTCGTTCATCACCAGGATCGTATGCGCGTCGCGTATCGTCGAGAGGCGGTGCGCTATCACGAAGCTGGTGCGGCCCTTCATCAGCCGCTCCATCGCCTTGCGCACGACCAGCTCCGTGCGGGTATCCACCGAGCTGGTAGCCTCGTCCAGGATGAGTATCCTGGGGTCGGCCAGGAAGGCGCGCGCGATGGTCAGGAGCTGCCGCTGGCCCTGGGACAGGTTGGTCGCGTCCTCGGTCAGCACGGTGTCGTAGCCGTCGGGAAGCACGCGTATGAAGTGGTCGGCGTGGGCCGCTACGGCCGCCGCGACTATCTCGTCCTCGGTCGCGCCCTCTCGGCCGTAGGCGATGTTGTCGCGTATGGTGCCGCCGAACAGCCAGGCGTCCTGCAGCACCATGCCGAAGGCGCGCCTGAGCCGGCCGCGAGGCACGTCCCTGACGTCGACGCCGTCGACCGCTATGCGCCCGCCCTTGAGCTCGTAGAAGCGCATCAGCAGGTTGACGAGGGTCGTCTTGCCGGCGCCGGTCGGCCCGACGATAGCGACGGCCTCGCCGCGCGGCGCCTCGAGCGACAGGCCGTCCATCAGCGGCTTGTCGTCCGAGTAGCCGAACGAGATGGACTCGAACGACACGTCGCCGGCGGCGGAGGCGAACGCGATAGCCGCGGGCGAGTCGGCCGGGGCGTCGGGCGACTCCTCCTCCTCGTCGAGCAGCTCGAAGACGCGCTCGCTGGCCGCCATCGTCGACTGCAGTATGTTGGCTATGTTGGCCGTCTGGATGATGGGCTGCGTGAACTGCTTGGCGTACTGGATGAAGGCCTGCACGTCGCCCAGGTTGATGGTCCTCGCGGCGGCCATGACGCCGCCTATCGCGGCGATCAGCACGTAGCCGACGTTGTTGATGAAGTTCATCGTCGGCATGATGATGCCGGAGACGAACTGCGCCTTCCACGCCACGTCGAACAGCCGATCGTTGACCTCCTCGAAGCGCGCCACCGAGCGCTTCTCGTAGCCGAAGGCCTTGACGACCTGGTGGCCCGAGTACATCTCCTCGACGTGGCCGTTCAGCTCGCCGAGGAATTTCTGCTGGCTCTTGTAGTACTTCTGCGAGCGCTTGGCGATGGCCGTCGTCGCGAGCACGTAGAAGGGCAGCGTGGCCATCGCGACGAGCGTGAGCTTCCAGCTGATGGTCAGCATCATGACGACGCTGCCGACCAGGGTCACGGCCGAGGTGATGATCTGCACCAGGCTCTGCTGCAGGGTGTTGGCGATGGTGTCGACGTCGTTGGTGACGCGCGACAGGATCTCGCCGTGGGTCCGCCCGTCGAAGTACCTGAGCGGCAGGCGCGCCAGCTTCTCGTCGATCGCCTTGCGGAAGGAGTAGACGGTCTTCTGCGAGACTCCGGCTATCGAGTACTGGGTCAGGTAGGTGAAGCCCGCCGAGACCAGGTACAGCCCCAGGAGCAGCGCCAGTATCCGGCCTATGCCCCCGAAGTCGACGGCCGACCCGATGACGCCCTCGAACAGCAGCGTGATGGCCCGCCCGAGTATCTTGGGGCCGGCGATCGAGAACACGGTGCTGAGGACGGCCATGAACAGCACGAACAGGATGGCCCCGCGGTGCGGCCGCAGGTAGGATACCAGCCGCCGCATCGTGCCCTTGAAGTCCTTGGCCTTCTCCCCGGGCATGCCGAAGCCCCCCGGCCCGTGGCCGCCGGGTCCGCGTCCGCCCGGGCCGCGGCCCAGGACCTGGGCCGGCTTGATGTCGGGCGCGGCCCGCTCGCCCCTCCTCGTCTCCGCGGCGCTCATACCGCCTCCTCCGCCGACAGCTGCGACGCTACGATTTCCTTGTATACGGCGCAGGCCGCCATCAGCTCGGCGTGCCTGCCCTTGCCCACGACCCGCCCCTCGTCGAGCACGACGATCTGGTCGGCGTCGCGTATGGTGCCGACGCGCTGCGCGACGATGATGACCGTCGCGTCGCCGGTCTTCTTCCGCAGCGCCGAGCGCAGCCTCGCGTCGGTCTTGAAGTCGAGGGCCGAGAAGCTGTCGTCGAACAGGTAGATCCTGGGCCTGCGCGCCAGGGCCCTCGCTATGGACAGGCGCTGCTTCTGGCCGCCCGATACGTTCACGCCGCCCTGCGACAGCTCCGCTCCCATGCCGCCTTCCTTCTCCGCTATGAAGTCGGAGGCCTGGGCTATCGCCGCGGCCTCGGCCAGCTCGCCGTCCGTCGCCTCGTCCCTGCCGAAGCGCAGGTTCTCCGCGATGGTGCCCGAGAACAGCGTGGCCTTCTGCGGCGCGAGCCCCAGGTAGGAGCGCAGCTCCTCCTGCCTCATGTCGCGTACGTCGACGCCGTCGACGAGGACCGCCCCGTCCTTGACGTCGTAGAAGCGGGCGAGCAGGTTGATCAGCGTCGACTTGCCGGAGCCCGTACCGCCGATGATGGCGGTGGTCGTGCCGGGCTCGGCGACGAAGGATACGTCCTTGAGAGCCGGCTCGGAGGCCCCGTCGTAGCCGAAGCCTACGTTCCTGAACTCGACGCGGCCCCTGGGCTCGGCGGGGCTGACCGGGGCGGCCGGGTCGTCGATCTCGGGCTCCACGTCGAGCACCTCGTTGATGCGCTCGGCGGAGACCTGGGCCCTCGGCACCATGATGAAGATGATCGAGACCATGACCACCGAGAACATGATGTGGGCCGCGTACTGGATGAAGGCCATCAGCGAGCCGATCTGGATCGCGCCCGAGCCTACCTCGCGCCCGCCGAACCAGACTATCATCACCGAGGTCAGGTTCATCATCACCGTGATGAAGGCCGGGACGAAGGCCATGATGCGGTTGACCTTGAGCGTCGTCGCGGTCAGGTCCGCGTTGACGCCGTCGAAGCGCGCCCGCTCGTGCTCGACCCGGTCGAAGGCGCGCACCACCCGGATGCCGGAGAGGTTCTCGCGCATCACGCGGTTGAGCGCGTCGATCTTGGCCTGGATCGACTTGAACAGCGGCAGGCCCTTCATCGCGACGAGGACGATGGCCGCCCCGAGTATCGGTATGACGACCATCAATATCCACGCCAGGCGCGGCTCGGTCGCCAGCGCCATCACGATGCCGCCTATGGCCATCATCGGCGCCTTGGCCATCATCCGCTGCATCATGAAGGTGATCTGCTGGACCTGGGTGATGTCGTTCGTCGACCTGGTGATCAGCGACGAGGTGCCGAAGCGGTCGAGCTCGCGCAGCGAGAACGACGAGACGCGGGAGAAGACCCTGGACCGGAGCGTCTTGCCGAAGCCCATCGCGGACTTGGAGGCGAAGAAGCCGCCGGTCAGGTTGGCCGCGACGCCGACGAAGGCGATCGCGAGCATCTGGGCGCCGGTGCGCCAGATCACGGCTATGTCGCCGGCCGCCACTCCCTTGTCCACGATGACGGACATCAGCGCCGGCAGGCTCAGCTCCGCCATGGAGCTGGCGAACTCCATCAGCAGGGCCAGCGCGACCATCGGCGCGTACGGCTTCAGGTACCTGAACAGTCTAAGCATATCCTAATCCGCTCCTTGTTCGTCGGCATGGGGGCAGGGGCCGCGGCAGGCGCTCCCGTACCGTTCGTTCATGAAGTCCGCCGCCCGGGTCAGGAGCCGCGCGAGGGTCGCGCTCTCCTCGTCGCCCAGGTACTCGACGAGGCCGCGTATCTCGCCGAGCGCCTGCTCGCGGAACGACCCGGCCATTTTCCGGCCCTCGGGAGACAGGCGGACCCTGATGGCCCTCCTGTCGGCCTCGTCGGCGTAGCGCTCGACCAGGCCGCGGGCGGCCAGGGCGTCGACCGCCTTGGTCACCGTCGGCGGCTTGACCGATAGCCAGGCCGCCAGGTCGCCGACGCGCATGCCCGACCCGGGCGGCTCGTGGGACAGCCTGTGCATGACCTGGAATTCGCCCGGCCGCTGGGCGTGCCCGAGGGTAGGCCGGCGCTTGAACGGACCGATGGCCCTGAACGCCTCGAAAAGGCGCTCGGCGATCGGACGCTCGTCCTGTACATCGTCGATCATGTTCGTCCTTGGTGTATCCATGCAATAAAGTTAGAAGTGCTAAAATTTAGCGTTGCTAAATATAGTCACGCCGAGACGGCGGGTCAAGGCCGCGACCACGCGACCAAGAACGCCCGCGCGGTTATACTAGGGGCATGCCCTTCCTTCCGACCACGCGCGCGGAGCTAGCCGCCAGGCGCGTCGACAGCCTCGACTTCGTCATCGTCACGGCCGACGCCTACGTCGACCATCCGTCCTTCGGGGTCGCCCTGATCGGCCGCAGGCTGGAGAGCCTCGGCTACTCGGTCGGCGTCATCGCCAGGCCGGACCCGACGGACGTCGAGGCCTTCCGCGCCCTCGGCCGCCCGTCCCTGGCCTTCCTCGTCGCCGGCGGCGCGATAGACTCGATGGTCTGCAAGTACACCGCCAACCGCAAGCCGCGCTCGACCGACGAGTACGCCCCCGGAGGCGACCCCTGCCTCTGCCGAGGCGCGGACGGGTCGATACGCGCCTTCGCGGTCAACGGAAAGCCGGCGAGCGCCAGGCCCGACCGGGCGGTGATCGCCTACGCCGGCAAGTGCCGCGAGGCCTTCAAGGGTGTGCCGGTGATAGCCGGCGGCCTCGAGGCGTCGCTGCGCCGCCTGTCGCATTACGACTACCTGTCCGATACGGTACGGAAGCCGATAATCGTCGACGCCAAGGCCGACCTGATCGTCTACGGCATGGGCGAGCGGGCGATCGCGGCGGCGGCGCGCGTCCTCGCGGAGGCGCGCTCCCGATCCGAGGCCTTCGACCCGTCCTCGCTGCGCGGCATCCGCGGCACGGTATGGCGCTGCTCGCGCCCCGGCGACGCGCCGGAAGGGGCGGTCAGGCTGCCCGACCACGAGGCCGCGGCGGCCGACGGCCGGGCCTTCGCCGAGTCGTTCGCCGCGCAGTACCGCAATACCGACCCGAAATCGGCCCGGCCCCTCGTCGAGGCGGCCGCCGGCCAGTTCGTCGTGCAGGAACCGCCCCAGCCGCCGCTTACCCGCGCCGAGCTGGACGAGCTGTACGGCCTTCCCTTCGAGCGGGCCTGGCACCCCGTCTACGACGCGCGCGGCGGCGTGCCGGCCCTGGCCGAGGTGCGCTTCAGCATAGCCTCGAGCCGGGGCTGCTACGGCGCCTGCGCCTTCTGCGCGCTGGCGTTCCACCAGGGCCGCATCGTCTCGAGCCGGTCGAAGGAGTCTATCGTCGACGAGGCGCGGCTCCTGACGAGGCTACCCGGCTTCAAGGGCTACATCCACGACGTCGGCGGGCCGACCGCCAACTTCCGAGGCCCGGCGTGCGACAAGCAGGCAAGGGGCGGCGCCTGCGTCGACCGGCGCTGCCTGGCGCCCGAGCCCTGCCCGGCGCTCGAGGCCGACCACCGGGACTACGTCGCGGTGCTGCGGGCGGTCCGGGCGGTGCCCGGCGTCAAGAAGGCCTTCGTCCGCTCGGGCGTGCGCTTCGACTACGTGATGGCCGACCGCGACCGATCCTTCCTGCGCGAGCTGGCCGCCCACCACGTGTCAGGCCAGCTCAAGGTGGCGCCCGAGCACGTATCGGACCGGGTGCTCCGCCTGATGGGCAAGCCGCCGCGCCGCGTCTACGACGCGTTCGCCGGCGAATGGTCGCGCGTCAACGCGGAGCTCGGCCTCAAGCAGTTCCTGGTGCCGTACTATATAGCCTCGCACCCGGGCGCCGAGCTGGCCGACGCGATAGAGCTGGCCGAGTACCTGCGCGATACCGGCTTCGTACCCGACCAGGTGCAGGATTTCTACCCGACGCCGGGCACGCTGGCGACCGCCATGTACCGCAGCGGGCTCGACCCGCTGACGATGGAGCCGGTCTACGTCGCTCGCGGCGCCAAGGAGCGCTCCTACCAGCGCGCCCTGCTGCAGTACTCGAAGCCGGAGAACCGCAAGCTGGTCATCGAGGCGCTCAGGCTCGCCGGCCGGACCGACCTGATCGGCCGCGGCCCTAAATGCCTCGTCTCGTAACATTGGTCGCCGGCGGGCCTTTACGCTATATTCAAGCGACGCGCGGCCGTCGGGGATCCTTCCGAGGGCCGGCGCGACGATAAGGAGTACCCATGACGAAATGGATGCGGGTCGCCCTGGCCCCCGTGCTGTCGGCGATCCTGGCCCTGTCGGCCTGCGTCGGCGCCCCCGAGCCGGCCCCAGGAGCCCTCGATAACGCCTCGTCGCTGCCCGGCGGCAGCGTCTACGACTCGTCCGACCCCCTGCCCCTGGCGCCGGAGCTGACCAAGCGGGTCCTGCCGAACGGCCTGACCTACTACGTGCGCCGCAACGGCAACCCCGGCGGCCGCGCGGTCATGTTCCTGATCGTCAACTCCGGCTCGACCAACGAGCGGGACGACCAGTCCGGCTACGCCCATTTCGTCGAGCACATGGCCTTCAACGGCACCGAGAGCTTCCCCGAGAACGAGCTGGTCGGGTACCTGCGCTCGATAGGCATGGACTTCGGCGCCGAGATCAACGCCCACACGACCCGCGAGGAGACGCTGTACACGCTCCAGATGCCGCTGTCCGACCCGGAGTACTTCGACACCGGCCTCAAGGTGCTCAAGGAATGGGCGGCGGCGGTAACCTTCGACCCCGTGGAGGTGGAGAAGGAGAAGGGCGTTATACTCGAGGAGCTCAGGCTGTCGCTCGGGCCGGACGAGACCGCCCGCGTGCGCGAGGTCGGCGGGCTCCTGGCCGGCAGCGCCCACGAGGACCGCGAGCCGATAGGCTACGAGGCCTCGATCAAGGCGGCGACCGCCGAGCGGCTGCGGGCCTTCTACGAGGAGCATTACCGGCCGGACCGCATGGCCGTCATCGTCGTCGGCGATATCGACGTCCGCGAGGTCTCGAAGAAGATCGAGCGCGAGTTCTCGTTCCCCGCCGGCGACGGGAAGGTCTCGCCCAGGCCGACCTTCGCCGTCGAGCCTACCCGCGACCTAGGCTTCGTCGCCACCTTCGACCCGTCCATCGAGCGCTCGGTCGTCACCTACCGGAAGATCGTGCCGTACGAGCCCGAGACGGTTATAGGCGACTACGAGCGCCTGCTCAAGGTCAGGATAGCCGCCGAGGCCATACGCATGAGGCTATCGGACCTGGTCCGCTCGGGCGGGGCGCCGTGGCGCGACGCGTACTTCGACGACGACTACTTCTACGGCCGCACGCGGCTGTACTCCTTCTCGCTGAGCTCGGCCGACGGCGAGGAGCTCGCCGCCTTCGGGGGCCTGGCGCGCGAGGTCGAGCGCATACGCCGCTTCGGCTTCACCGATAGCGAGTTCAACCGGACCGTCGACCTGTACCGGCGCTGGCTCGGCACCCTCGACGTCGAGGACGACGACCTGAAGAGCTTCAGCTTCGCCGAGGAGTACGTGCGCAACTTCATGTACGGCGAGCCGGTGCCCGGCGTCGTCAACGAGCGCGTGTATATCAAGAAGGTGCTCGACGAGTTGACCCTCGAGCAGCTGAACGCGGCCGCCGCCGGGATCCTGGCCGCCGACGAGGGCTTCGTCGGGGTGCGCGCCAAGGCCGGCCCGGGCAACGCGGCGCTGAACGAGGCCGCGTTCGAGCGGCTGCTCCGCGACGCCAGGACCGCGTCCCTCGAGCCGCTGGCCTCCGGGGGCGACGAGGCGGGCCTGTTCGACGACCTTCCCGAGCCCGGCTCTATCGTAGCGGACCGGCGACTGTCGGACGGTATCACCGAGCTGACGCTGTCCAACGGCGCCCGCGTGCTGCTCAGGCCGACCTCGTACGATAAGGACTCGATCAGCTTCCTGGCCTGGTCGGCCGGCGGATACTCGTCGCTGCCGGTGGAGGCCCAGACGGCCGCCGCCTTCGCGCCGTCGCTGATGACGGCCGCCGGCCTCGGCGGCATGAGCGCCACGAGGGTCGACGAGGTCACCGCGTCGATGAACGCCGGCCTCCAGTGGTCCATCGGCGAGAACGGCGAGATACTCGCCGGCAAGACCGCCACCGCCGACCTCGAGGCCTTCCTGCGCCTGGTCTACCTGACCTCGGCGGAGCCGGGCCGCGACGCCATGGCCTTCAACGCCGCCCGCGACCGCCTCGCGTCCCAGATCGGCCCCTACGTGCGCGACCCGTCGTACCGCTTCGAGTCGTCGTGGAGCCAAGACCTGTTCGGCGGCAACCCCAGGGCCGCGCCGCTCGACGAGGCGGCTACACGGGCCGTCGGCTTCGACGAGACGAGGGAGCTGGTCCTCTCGGCGCTGGCCGACGCGTCCGAGTTCACCTACGTGCTCGTCGGCGACTTCGACCTCGACGAGGCCAAGGCCCTCGTCGCCAGGCACATCGGCGCGATACCCGCCGGCTCGCCCGATACCCCCGAGTGGATAGAGCCCCTGGAGCCCCGTGACGGCGGCCGCCGCGTCGACTACAGGCTGTCGCACGAGCCGCGGGCCAGCGTGCGCATGGTCTGGGCCGGCCAGGCCCCCTGGTCGTGGGAGGAGGAGCAGACCCTCGACCTCCTCGCCCAGGCCCTGAATAACCGGCTCCTCGACGCCCTGCGCGAGGATCTCGGCGGCACCTACGTGGTCTCGACGCGGGCCTCGTTCGCCCGGACGCCGATCGAGCAGTACTCGCTGGTCGTCCAGTTCGATACCGATCCGGCCCGTGTCGAGGAGCTGATAGCCCAGGTCAAGGCCGAGGTCGCCAGCCTCGCCGCCGGAGGCTTCGATCCGCGCTACGCGAGCCAGGTCCAGGCCTCGGCCAAGCGCGACTTCGCCGGCAGGAGCCGCACGAACGATTTCTGGGCCAACGGATTGGGTAACGCGGTGGCGAGCGGGCTGGACCTCGGGATACTGGCCCGCGCCGAGCGTACGGCCGGCCTGGCCGACCCGGCCGCGTTCCAGGCCCTGGCCGCCGAGCTCCTGACCGACGACGCGTCCTTCGTCTACGTGATGCTGCCCGAATAAGGCCCCGTAGCGACGATGACGAAAAGGCCTCCGCGTCCGCGGAGGCCTTTCTTCAGCGCGCGGCGGCTATCGGCCGCCTACCAGGATGACGAAGCCGGTGGCCCGGCCCGACTCGTCCCGGATCGGGGCCGCCTCGAGGGTTACCGAGCCGCCGCCGTTCTTGAGCGGTATCGACCGGGATACCGCCGGCGCCCCGGGGGCGACGGCGCCGGCCGCCGACAGCGTCTCGGTCATCGCGGCCGGGTCGGCGAGGAGCAGGTGCATCGCGGTGCCCACCTTGCCCGCCTCGGTCGCCTTGAACATTTCCTTGGCGGCGGCGTTCTCGAAGGTGATGCGGCCGTAGAGGTCCGTCAGGAAGACCGGCCTCGGGAAGCCCTCGAGCACGCCGCGGTACCAGTCGTCGTGGTCGCGCTCCCAGAACTCCTTCGAGCGCCTGAGGGCCAGCTCGATGGTCGTCCTCAGGGTCTTCTCGTCGAACGGCTTGACCAGGTAGCCGTAGGCCCTGGTCCCCAGGGCTCGCGATAGGGTCTCGTCGTCCGAGTACGCCGACAGGAACACGAACGGTACCTCGAACTCGCCGCCGACCATGTAGGCGGTCTCGATGCCGTCCTGGAAGCCCTTGAGCCTGATGTCCATCAGGATCAGGTCGGGGCGGTGCACGATGATCGCCTCGGGGACGTCCTCGCCCTGCTTTATGAGGGCGGGCACCCGATAGCCGTAGCGCTCGAGCGTCTCCTTCAGCTCCATACCGACGAGCGCCTCGTCCTCGACGATAAGGATCACGGAATCTGGCATGAGTAGCCTTTCAGCGTCAGGTTAACATTTGCTTTATAGGATAGGAATATACTTGAACAGGGCGGATAGCGCAACAATGACGACGAGGGCCGGCAGGAAGTCGCCGGTCCGTATCTTCTTGAGCCCGAGCAGGTTGATGCCTATCATGATGACCAGGGCTCCGCCGACCGCCGACAGCTCGGTCATCATCGACGCCGTGACGTAGGGCTTGATCCACGCGGCGGCTAGGGTCAGCGCGCCCTGATAGACCAGCACCGACAGGGCGGAGAACCCGACGCCGACGCCCATCGCGCCGGCGAACATGACGGCTATGACGCCGTCCATGACGCTCTTGGTCAGGATCAGGTCGTAGTCGCCCTCGGCGCCGGCCTTGAACGAGCCGACCAGGGCCATCGCGCCGACGCAGAACAGCACCGACGCGTTCAGGAAGCCGTACGCGAAGCCGCCGTCCCGGGCCTCGGCGCCCGCCTCGGGGGCGTCCGCGCGGGTCTCGACCGCGCCGCGCCTGGCGAAGCGCGAGCGCAGCCATTCGCCGAGGCGGTAGACGGCGCCCTCTATATCGAGCGCGGTGCCGACCAGGCCGCCGGCTATGACGGCTATCGCGAACGCCAGCACGTGCTCCGTCGTTATCGCCATGCCGACGCCGATGACGAGCGAGATGATGCCGGTGGCGTTGTAGGCGGCGTCGCGAGCCCGCTCGGAGAAGCCCTTGCGCGCCAATAGGCCGATGGCGGTGCCCAGCACGATGGCCAGGGCGTTTACGATTGTAGCGATCATGGTCCGCTCCGATACTGTAGGCGACGATGGATGGGCCGCGCGGGCTCGCTTGACCGCTCGGTGATCATTATATACTATGATGCGGTGAAAGGTGGCAATCGGGATGGAAGCTGAACGCGAGGGCCGCGTCTACTGCGCGAACTGCATCCATTGCAAGCTCGTCCCGTCTCCCGCCGGCGGCGGCCGGTATTACCTGCGGGTCCGTTGCGACGCCGGCATGTGGCGCAAGAAGCTCGGCGACGAGAAGCTCTACAAATACTGCACCGTTGCCAACCGCAGCATAGCGGGCTGCTCCCGCTACGAGGACATGGGCGACGGCCCCGAGTTCCTGCGCGACCTCCGCGCGTCGCTGCCCGCGGCCGACGAGCTGTACGACGCCCCGCCGGCCCGCTAGCCCGCCCGTTCGCTTAACCCACATCCTGGAGGTCTCGGTGGTCTGCTCGTTCACGGCGCTCGACGAGTATTTCGGCGTCAGCCCCGCCCCTCCGCGTTTCGAGCGATTCGACGGCGATCTAGTCGGCCTGGCCAGGACGGCGGACGGCCTGGCCTTCCCGGGCCTGCCCTACGCCGACGCCGTCGGCGGCTCGCAGTCCGCCCGCGTGCTATACCGCTGCTCCGACGGCGAGGCCGGCGTCGCCTATCCCCAGGCCGCGCTCGCGAGGCTCCCGGCCAAGCGCTCCTTCGACGCGCGCGGCGGCGTGTACGAGAGCCTGTCCGACCCGTCGCCGGCGCCGCGCCCGGCGCCGCCCGAGCTGGTACTGTTCGAGGCGGCGGCGCTGGCCGCCCGCTACCGCTACGAGCCCGATCCGTCGTTCCTGCCGCCCTCTCCGCTCGGCCTGTCCGCGGAGTACCAGCGCGACCTGCTCGACCTCGTCGTAACCGGGGCCCGACCCGACAAGGGCCTCGAGCTGCTCAGGCGCTCGGGCTTCGTCGACGAGTACTGGCCGGAGCTGGCCGAGCTGTCGGGCGTATCCCAGGCCAAGGACTACCACCCCGAGGGAGACGCGTGGCGCCATACGATGGAGACCTTCGGGCACCGCAAGGCGCCGGACCTCGTGCTGTCGCTCGCCCTGCTGCTCCACGATACCGGCAAGCCCGACGCCGTCCCCGCCGGCGGCCGCCGCTTCGACGGCCACTCGGAGCTCGGCGAGCGGGCCGCCAGGAAGCTGCTCGGGCGCCTCGGCTACCCCGTCGACGTCGTCGACTCGGTCGCCTTCCTCGTACGCTACCACATGCTGCCGGCGGCGCTGCCGCGCATCCCGCCGTCGAGCGTCGGCAGGGCTCTCGACAGCCCGCTGTTCCCGACGCTGCTCGAGCTGTACCGCTGCGACGAGCTGTCGACGTTCAGGGGGCCGGACGGCTACTACGAGGCCTGCGCCGCGTACAAGGCCTACCTCAAGAACGCGAGGAACCCGTACCGCGACGATGACGGCAAGCGCCGCGGCGACTCGCTTCACAGGGCCCGCCCCCGGACGCTATAGTGCCGTATGCTGATATGGAGCGATATCGAGAGGGCGCTGGCGCCCTCTCGCGACGATAAGGCGCTGGCCGCCGAACTGGCGGCCGCCGTCGACCGCGGCCTGCCGCTCGCGACCACCCAGAGCGCGCTGATCGCGGCCGGCGACGCCGCCATAGCGTCGCTGTACGCGACGCTCGAGACCAGGAACTCCTCTCCCGAGCCGCGCAGGCTGCGCGGCGACTCCTCCTGGATGCTCGAGTCCGACTTCTGCTGGGTCAACGTGCGCGCCTGCGCGTCCGGCGGCTCGCCCGGGACCTTCGTCCGCGCGGCGAAGCTCCTGCCGGCCATAGCCTCCGACGCGATACTGCTCGCGCCCTTCCACCCGACCCAGTTCGACCTCTGCTACGCGCCCGAGACGATGACGATGGCCGACCCGGCCTTGTTCGACCGGGCGCTGATAGACGCCGGCGTCAGCGCCGAGAACCAGCTCCGGGCCTTCGTGTCGGCCTGCCGGCTGCTCGGCAAGTGCGTCGGCTACGAGCTGCTGCCGTACGCGGCCCAGTTCAGCCGCATCGCCATGGAGCGGCCGCAGCTGTTCCGCTGGGTCGCGCTCGACGACGAGCGGCGGGGACTGGCCCACGCCGACCCTTCGTTCCCGTACCGATCCGAGGACAGGCTGCGGGACGCCGAGCAGGTCGCCGACATGGTGACGGCCGCCAAGGAGGATTACGGCATCTCCAGCTTCCGCGTGCTCGAGGGCGACCCGCCGGAGGTCGTCGACGCCAAGGTAAAGGCCTATTACTCGGCGATCAGGCTCTGCGCGGACAGGGGGCTATGGCCGGTACCGGCCCACGCGCGGGCCGGCGTCGGCGTCCCGTCGTTCCTGCGCTGCGACTCGTCCGACGACTTCCCCATATTCTCGTACCGCGACGTCGACGGCGCCGACATAGGCGAGGACGCCTACAGCGTCGTAGCGCCGTTCGCGTTCTACGACGACCTGCCGCCGAACGCGATACCGACCGAGCCGGTCCGCCGCAACGACGAGGCCATCCAATACTACGCCGAGGTCTTCTCGTACTGGCGCGACTCCTTCGGCTTCGATTTCGTCAGGTACAACGCCGCCGACCGCGTGTTCGCGGAGAGCGCCGACGACGAGGGCTCGGTGCCGTCCTGCGACCGGCCGACCCGCGAGGTCGTAGCCCAGGCCATCCGCGCGTCAAGGGACGGAGCCCCGGGCGTCGGGGCCGTATCGCCGAGCAAGGGCGTCGAGACCGAGGCCTTCGGGGCCGTCGGATTCGACCTGCTGATGGGCGGCGAGGCGCTGCGAAGGATAGACGCGCCGCTCGTACGGGACTCGTTCTCGCTGTACGATTCGCTGACTGCCGCGAAGCCGGGCGCAGGCCGCGCCTCGGTCTGCTTCGCGGTCGACCTGCCCGAGTCGTCCGCCCCGAGGCTCTGGGGCTCGCCGCTGCGCCGCGTCATGGGCCCGGAGCGGATGCGCCTTCGGCACGTCGCGGCCCGATTCCTGTCGGTCGGGGCGGGCCGTCGGCCGATGTTCGAGACGATGGGCTTCCAGGACGGCTCGACCGGGCTCTACGAGGCCGGGCTGTCCGTTCGCGGGCTCGACTGGGCCGACGACGCGGCCTTCGCCGCCGGCTACGCCGCGATCGAGCGCTTCTACGCCGGCATGCGGCCCTTCCTGGCCTCGGCGTCCATCGTCGATCGCTTCGCCGACGGCGGCCTGGCCTGGTGGCAGATACGCGCCGGCGGCAGCTCCAGGCTCGTCGTCGTCGCGCTGTCGCTCGAGACGGCCGAGGGCGCCGCGCCCGGCAGGATATCCGTTCCTATAAGCGAGGCCTTCGGCGAACTGAGCGGCACGGCCTATCGCCTGCCCGACACGGCGGGCGAGCCAGTCGACGCGGCCGGATCGCTCGAGCTGGAACTCGGTTTCCTGGATTCGGTCGTGGTCGATCTCGTCCCGGCCTACTATCGATAGCCTGGAGGGCCCATGACCGGAAGAGCACGCGCGGGCGTCGCGCTTATCCTTATGGCGGCGACGGCCGCCATGCCCGTCTTCGGCGACGGAAGCGCCGCCTCGCCCCTCGACGCCCTGACGGCCGCCGGCGCCGGCGTCTGGGAGGGCTGCTCGAACTACCTGCGCCTCGGCAAGGCGCCGATCCGGTCGACGATCGATCCGGGGGCGGCGCTCAGGCGCCTCGCGGCCGATTTCTCGTCGGCGGGGCGCTACGACGAGTTCCGCTACCTGATAGAGTACGTGGAGCGTTCCGTCGAGTCGGGCCGCCTGGTCGTAGGCTCGGTCGACGACGAGCCGCCGCTGCCCGGTTTCTGGCCGGCGCGCGTCGGCGCGACGAAGCGGGCCATCGTCGTCAACGCCGACGAACTGGCGAGCCTGTCGCCGGACGACGCGGTCTACCGCTCGTCGTTCCTCCGCGCGGCCGCCTCGCTCTACTACGCCGACGCCTCGCCGGCCGTGCCCGGCGTCTATTCGGGGCGCAACGCGGCCGCCGAGCTCGTAGCCGTGATGAGCGGCCTGTACGTCGAGTCGATCTACCTGCTCGATATACTGCGCCTGGCCGAGCCCGAGGGCACGGCGGCGGATTATATAGACCTGCTGCTCGGCAGCGCCGTCTACGACGACCTGCGCGGCGCGGCGTCGGCCCTGTTCCGCGTGGACCTCGACTACGCCTACGACGCCATCGCCGCCGCGACGAAGCCTACCTCGGCCCGCGGGCTTGCCGAGTACCTGGACGGCGCCGCTCGGGGGCTCGTCGAGCTCGAGGTCGCCGTCTCGACCGCGTCGCTGCGGGCCTCGCCCGGGCGGGAGGACCTCGAGCCGGCCGGCCGGGCGCGCGCCGCGCTGATAGCGCTGCCCTGGGCCGTTCGCGAAGCCGCCCGGGGGCCGTACGGATCCGACCCGTCCGTCAGGCGGGCGCTCGCCGGGCTCGTGGAGGCGCTGTCGTCGATGGCCTCGTCGTACGAGCCGCTCGACCCGCTCGCGATGGAGGAGACGAGGCGCTTCCTGAACGACCTGCGGTTCAGGGCCCCGGATCCGCGGGCGCCGGTCGTCGGCGAGCCGCTGCCGGATTACGCCGAGCCTGACGAGTCCGCCGGACCGGCGGCCTTTCCCGGCGCGGCGGAGGAACGATGGTATCGGCTATGCCTCTACGACAATCCGTACGAACCGGTCGGAGAGCTCCCGATCGACCTCGAGGCGGCCCCGCTGGGCGCAGCGTACCGCTTCTCGTACGATTCGGAGGGCGGCCTCCTGGCGATCGAGCACTTCGTCTACGGCCGCCTGAGGCCGTCCGACCTGCTCCAGTGGGCCGCCAGGATACGTACCGGCCGCGACGCGCTCGGCGCTTGGCGGGTCTGGGAGAGCTCCTACGGCTATCCGATGATGAACGAGGCCGGCTACGCGATGCGTCGCGATAGCCGTACGCGGAACGGGCTGAGCCTGAGCTTCTACGCTCCCGACGGCCGCCGCGTGCCGGATTGCTCGGGCTCGTACGCCGTAGCCATCGAGCCGAGGAACGGCGGCTACGACCTGAGCTATAGGACCGCCGACGGAAGGCCGTGGAGCGGCTATTACGGCTACGCGCTCGACTCGAGGCGTATCGGGCCAGGCGGGGCGGAGACCAGGGCGCATTACGATGAGTTCGGCCGCCCGGCCGTCACGCTGTCGCTCGGCTTCCATAAGTCCGTCACCGTCAAGGAGCGGCTGCCCGGGGCCATCGTCGTCGACATGGCGTTCTTCGACGAGACGGGCGCCCCGGCGGACACCTACGAGGGATACGGCCGCCAGCGCGTCAGGCTCGACGACGAGGGGCGGACCTACGAGCTGATGGACGCGGACGGGGCGCCCGTCGCGAGCCGCCTCGGCTGGGCCGTCGAGCGCATCGCCTGGGATCGCGGCCTGCCGATCAGCCTATCGTTCAGCGCTCCGGACGGCTCGGCTGTCGTCTCGATGGAGGGATTCCACGAGGCGCGCTACGAGCTGTCGCCCGACGGCTCCATCGCCGGCCTATCCTTCTACGGCGCGGACGGCGAGCCGGTCCCGTCCTACGAGGGCTATCACCGCCGGGTCGGCGAGTACGACGACAAGGGCTCGCTGGTAGGCGTCGAGTTCCTGGCCGCCGACGGCTCGCCCGCGGCCGACCGGAGCGGCGCCTCGAGGATACGCTGGTACCTCGGCGCCGACGGCTCCGTCGAGTCGGCGCGGGCCTGGGACGCGTACGGCGCCCTGATAGCCGGGGAGCCGTCGAGGGCGCTATAGGGGCCGGCGCTAGCGGCCCTGGCGCTTGCGGATGTAGATCTGCTTGCCGGTGTCGGTCGGGCTTGAGCGCTCCTCGACCTCGAACCAGCCGCAGGAGCGGATCAGCTCGGCCAGCTTGCGGAAGCCGTAGTTGCGCGGGTCGAAGTCCGGCTGCCGATTGGCCACGTACTGGCCGACCGGCCCGAGATAGGCCCAGCCCGTCTCGTCGGCCGAGTCCTCGACCGCGTCGCACAGCAGGGCCTTGAGCTTCCTGTCTATCTTCAGGTCCTGCGGGGCGGGCGCTTTGCGCTTCGGCTCGTCCTTCGCGGCGGTCTCCTCCTCGGCGGGGCCGCGCAGGATGTCGGTGTAGATGAATTTGTCCACCGCCGACACGAAGGGCTTCGGCGTCTTGCGCTCGCCGAAGCCGAGCACGAGCTTGCCCGCCTCGCGCATCCGCGCCGCCAGCCTCGTGAAGTCCGAGTCGCTCGATACGACGCAGAAGCCGTCGAGCTTCTCGGTGTACAGCAGGTCCATCGCGTCGATGATCATGGCGCTGTCCGTGGCGTTCTTGCCGCTCGTGTAGGCGAACTGCTGTATCGGCTGGATGGCGTACTCGAGCAGCTTGGCCTTCCACTGGGTCAGCTTGGTGGTCGTCCAGTCGCCGTAGATGCGCTTGACGCTGGCCACGCCGTACTTGGCCACCTCGGCGAGCAGGCCCTCGGCGATGCTCGGCTGCGTGTTGTCGGCGTCGATGAGCACGGCCAGCTTCAGCTGGCCGGCGTCGTAATCGGTAGTCTTCCTCATTCGTTTCTCCAAGTTCTGTCTGTTACGTCCGACGCGCGGCCGAGACGGCGCGTATCGGTATGACGGCCTGGGATCCGCTATCGGTCGATAGCGTCACCAGGGCCCCGGAGGGCGTACGGCGTATGTCCCGCGGTATTCCCGCGGTCGAGAGCCTTTCGCCCGTATCGTCCGTATAGGCCAGCTCGACCCGCGAGCCTTCTTTCAGGGCCTTCTCGAGCAGCCGGACCTTGCCGGGGTAATCCATGGCTCCGGCCGATCGCGGCTCCTCGTCCGCGCGAGGGCTCTCGAATTCGTCCTCGCTCAGCACGAGCCTCGCCCTCACGCCCGCCTCGAGCTTGGCTTTCTCCTCGGCCGGCAGCTCGAGCCGGCCGAGCGCCGCTAGTAGGCTCCCGACGAGCGGCGCGCCCTCGTCTATCAGTGTATCGTTCCGCGGCCCGAACGCAAGGGGCGGAACGGCCTCGGTATCCGAGGCCGCCGCGGAGGCGGCGGACCAGAGCGACCCGGCCTCGCCGCCGTCCCCGGGCGCCTGCCTCATGTCGACCTCGATGCCGGCCGCCTTGAGCAGTCGCTCGGCCTCGGCGACGTCGCCGGCCGCGAGCAGGTAGACGCCGTCCGCCAGGCGCTCGCGCACGAGTCCCTCGGCCTTGGGCGAATGCTCGAGCACGCCGGCCAGGTGCCCGTCGAGGGCGACGACGATGCCGACCCTGAGCCTGGCCGAGCGCGACTCGTCCTCCCAGGCGTCCAGGGAGAAGCGCACGCTCTGCGGTAGCGGCAGGCCCGAGAGGCGCTCTAGCTCGGCCGCGATCCCCGCCGCGCCGAAGCCGTACGCGTAGGCGGCCTTCGCCGCGGCCTTGTCGAGGTAGGCCGACCAGACGAGCCCGGCGCTCTCGAGCCTCGCGACGGACGCGATGAAGGCCCGCGTCGCCGGGTCGGCCTCGGGCAGGACCCTGATCTCGTGGGATTCCTCGACGATGACGCGGCCGGGGCCCGATCCGGCCGGCGGATAGAGCAGGGCCGCGGCCGCCGAGGTAGTCCTGACGAGGCCGTCCCCGCCGAGGGCCACGACGCCGAGCCGGCCGAGCGCCTCCGCCGCGGCCGAGACCGCGCCGGCCAGGCCGTGGTCCAACGCTTCCTCGGCGCCGGGGATCCCGTCCGCCGCCAGCGCCTCGAGGTGCCGCCTGATGGCCATCGCGCAGAGCCTGCGCAGGTCGGCCGGGGAGTAGGCCAGCCCGAGCGGCAGCGCCGCTATCGAGGCTCGCAGCGCTCCGGGCGCGAGCCGCCCGTCGTCGTGGTGGCCGAACAGGGTATGCCCGCGCCAGGCGCAGCCGGCGGCCAGCGCGAGCGGCGCGGCGGTCCCGGCCTCGGCGCACAGTTCCGCGAAACGGCGCGGATAGGCGGCCGGGCGCCCGTCGTCCCCTACGCCGAACGCGCCGCAGGCCTCGAGGCCGGCGAGCAGGGCCGCGAGGCGCTCCTTGTCCTGGGACAGGCCCGGGGCCGCGCCCTCGAGCAGCTCGGACGCTCGCTTACTGAGCTCGCGCCGGCCCTTGAACGCCGGCTTGGCGTGGGAGCAGGCCGATACCAGCGCGCAGAAGGCCGCGAACGGATCGGGCGCCTGGGGCGTCTCGCAGGCCTTGGCCGAGGACAGCGCGTCCGACGGCGACAGCTCGGCCGTCAGCCGCTCGAGCAGCGGCGGCGCCACGGCGACCCTCTCGCGCCCCCTGCCGTCCCTGTAGGTGAACAGCGCGAGCCTGTCGTGCAGGCTCCGTATCCTCTCGAGGGAGCTGGCCTCGAAGGTCGGCTCGTCGGAGGCCAGCTTGGCCAGCTCGAGCCTCGGCAGCCCGTCGGTCGGGGCCGTGCCCGCGTACAGGGCGAGCGCCAGTATCCGGCGCTCGGTCCGGTCGAGCAGCCCGACGATCGCCGAGGCGGTCTCCCGCTTCTTCAGGAACGCCTCGAGCCTGGCTATCAGCTCGTGCTTGTTGAACGGCGTCCTGACCGGGCCGAGCCAGCGCTTGGCGGCGGCTATCGCCGTGTCGTCGCGGTCGACCAGCAGGGCGTCGCGCCAGCGGGTCAGCGCGTCGGGGCCCATTCGGATTCCTCCCAGGCTTCGATCGTGTACCGGTAGCCCTGCTCGGTCAGGAATCGCCGGCGGTTGTCGGCGAATTCCTCCTCGACCGTGTACCTGGAGACGATCGAGTAGAAGTAGGAGTTCTTCTCCTTCGGGCGCAGCACCCTGCCGAGCCGCTGCGCCTCCTCCTGGCGCGAGCCGAAGGTCCCCGATACCTGGATCGCCACCGAGGCGTCCGGCAGGTCGATGGCGAAGTTAGCCACCTTGGACACGACGATGGTCCGTACGCGGCCGGTCCTGAAGTCGGCGTAGATGCGCTCGCGCTCGGGGTTCGGCGTCGAGCCGGTGATCAGCGGCGCGTTCAGCTCGGCCGCCAGCTTGCGCAGCTGGTCGAGGAACTGGCCTATGACCATGACCAGGTCCTGCGGGTGGTTGTCCAGGATCTCGCGGACGACCTTGGCCTTGATCGGGTTCTCGGCGGCCACCCGGTGGCGCTCCCTCGTGCCGCAGGCCACGTAGCGCATCCGCTCGTCGTCGGCCATCGGCACGCGTATCTCGCGGCAGAAGGCCTCGGCGATGAAGCCCTTGGCCTCGAGCTCCTTCCAGGGCACGTCGTAGCGCTTGGGCCCGATCAGGCTGAAGACGTCCTCCTGGAGCCCGTCCTCGCGCACGAGCGTGGCGGTCAGGCCGAGCCGGCGTATGGCCTGGATCTCGGCGACGACCCTGAACACCGGCGCCGGCAGCAGGTGCACCTCGTCGTAGATGATCAGGCCCCAGCGCTCCCGCCTGAACAGGTCGAAGTGCGGGAAGTCGGATTCCTTGTCCGGCCGCCAGGTGAGCACCTGGTAGGTGGCGATGGTGACCGGCCTGACGTCCTTGGCCGCGCCGGTATACTCGCCCAGGTCGTCGCGCGATATGTCCGTCTTATCCAGCAGCTCGTCCATCCATTGGTGGACGGCGGCCACGTTCGTGGTGACGATCAGGGTCTTGCGGCCTATCGCGGCCATCGTCGCCATGCCGACGACGGTCTTGCCGGCGCCGCAGGGCATCACGACGACGCCGTAGCCGGTGCCCGGCGCGCCCCGCCCGGCGAAGGCCGCCGCCGCGTCCTCCTGGTACGGCCGGAGCGCGAACGGCGCGCCGTTCGTCCGCGTCGCCTTGAGCCTGAGCGGGAACGGGTCGCCGTCCAGCAGCGGGGCCGTGTCGAGCGCCGGCCAGCCGAGCCGTATCAGCTCGCGCTTGACGGTGCCGCGCTCGGTCAGCGCTACCAGGAAGCCGTCTCCGTCCGGCGTCAGGAGCTTCCCGAGCTTCCTGGAGCCGGCCAGCTCCGCCCGGACGAAGCGGTCGTCGCACGATAGCCTGAGCGTCCTGTCGTCCGGGCCCTCGGACATGACGATCCGGCCGAAGCGGGCCATCGTGTCCCGGACGGCCTGGCCGAGCGAGGCGGGCAGCTCGTATCGCGACCAGCGCTCGAGCGTAGCGACGACGGCGTCGGCGGTAAGGCCGGCGCTCGCCGCGTTCCACAGGGACAGCGCGTCCAGCCGGTAGGAGTGGAAGTGCTCGGGGCTCTTCTCGAGGGTGGCGAAGGCCGATAGTTCCGCCCTGGCCTCGTCGAATGCGGGGTCGTGCGCGTCGAGTAGCAGGCTTTGGTCGCTCTGGGCGATCAGCGGACGGTTTTTCATATCCGGTCTTTGTACCACGCGCCGCCCTACGCTGTCAAAGACGCGGCCGGCCGGGCGCGGCGTCTTAGGGCGACGGCGACAGCAGCACCCGTATCGGCAGGTGGTCCGAGTAGCCCGAGCCCGAGCGCCATCCCAGCGGCGTCCCCTCGTCGTCGACGGCGAACTCGGGCGGCTCGGCGCTGAAGCCGGAGTAGGACCAGGGGCAATCGCCTCCCCCGAGCGGGCCGGGCGACAGGAGCAGCTGGTCTATCCGCTCGTCGACGCCGTCGTAGCGGTAGCTGTAGCCGCCGGACTCGTCCCAGGGGCAGAACAGCACCGGCTGGCCGCCGCGCGGCGCGAGGGCGGATCGGTCGCCGGAGATCAGGAGCCAGGGGCCGGGCCCCGACTCGGCCGGCATCAGCGCGGTGGGGTAGGCGGCCTCGACGCGCTCGCGCTCGTCCGGGTTCTCGTTGAAGTCGCCGGCGACGACGACGGCCAGCGTCGGGTCGGCCGCCAGCCTGGCGGCGACGACGGACGATATGAACGCGGCGGCCGCGGAGCGCTCCGCTTCCGTCTCCTCGGCGCCGCCTAGCTTGCTCTTCAGGTGGGCCGCCATGACGACGAGGCGCCTGCCGCCGGCGTCGAGCTCCGCCTCGAGCAGGTAGCGCGGCACCGACGACGGCGACGCGTCGGGCTTGCGGACGCGATGGGCGCGGAAGGCCGTCACGGGAAGGCGCGACAGGATGCCGCATGATAGCGTAGCTTCCTCGTCGGGCGACGACAGCGCGTATTCGTAGCCGCCGAGCGCCTCGGCCAGGTCGCGCAGCGCCCTGGCGTTCTCCGCCTCCTGCACGACGAGGACGTCCGGGGCGGCGGCCTTGCCGCCTCCGGGAGGGGCCGCGGCCAGCGCCGCCGAGGCGAGCGCCTCGACGCGCGATCGGTACGACGCCTCGGACCAGTCGCCGTCGGCGACGACGAAGCCGTCGTACTCGCCTCCCTGGTCGACCGGGTCGAACAGGGTCTGCAGGTTGTAGGACATGATCACGACGCCGTCGTCGGGCGCCGCGCTCGTATCGCAGCGGACGCAGGCGGACAGGAACAACGGGACGGCCAGGAACGGAGCGATACCGGTACGGCGCATGGAACCCCCTTACCGGAATAGGTAACGGGGCTTCGCGCAACCGCGCGTGCGCGACGGCGCTTCGGCTACAGGCCTAGTTCGTCCCTCTTCGACACGATCCTGGAGACGAGCCCGTACGTCACGGCGTCCTCGGCGCCCATCCAGTAGTCGCGGTCGGTGTCCTTGACGACGCGCTCGAGCGGCTGCCCGGTCTCGGCGGCAATCAGCTTGTTGATGCGGTCGCGGGTCTTCTCGATCTCGCGGGCGTGGATCTCTATCTCGGTGGCCACGCCGCGCAGCCCCGACAGCGGCTGGTGGATCAGGTAGTGGGAGTTCGGGAACGCGATGCGGCGCTCCTTCGGGGCCGCGAGCAGGATGAGGGCGCCGGCGCTGGCCACG